>RXKA01000058.1 GCA_003962985.1 Pseudomonadota bacterium
TATGCCTTTTTTATTTTTTAATTACTTATTTGTTATGCCTTTTTTATTTTTTAATTACTTATTTGTTAAAGATCTATTATTCTCACTTTCAGCAAAAATAAAAAAGTGAGGACTCAGGTATCCCCCTACAATTTAATTTACTGAATCATCAAATTTTACTCTGCCATCACGGCTAACTAAATACACCTTATCACTTCTGTGCACAACCCGACAATCGTTTTGTTGAGTAATACAAATTCGCACCAAGTCACTATTCACATCATTAACACTTAAATTAAACATACTGCGTAATAACGGCGAGGTACGTAAATCTTCAGCAAAAAAAGATCCATGCTGCTCCATGCCAGGATCAAACAAAACTGGCTGCGCAATACTAACAGCAAAACTTAGTGTTGATTTCATCATCCACATCGCCAGTACTAATAAAGTAATTCTTTTCATTTGTCATTAACTTTCAATCATGTTGCAAGAACACACAGCCAAGTCTGGCAATGCTACCATGATGTAACTATTTTTATTTAATTTGGTAATCTATTTATTTGTTATGAATACATATCATATTATTATGGTTAATATTCTAACATAAACAACACCATAATCACCAGTATTAAATTTTATTTTCTTTGCTTATTTAAGCATAATAAGTCCGCATATAGCTTATGATATACTGAATAACCATCTTTATTGAAATTTTCAAAAAACCCTGTGTACCATTGATTCAGTGTTACACCGTTTTGACTAGACTCAATAAGATCCTGCGCACTATTAATACCACCACTACGGATTATATGAAATTCATGATTAGGTTTCAATTTCTCTACCTCTTCAGCTGCCGCTCTACACAATGCCAAAGAACTCTGTTTCAACATTGTACCACTGACACCACCGCCAAATTGATTCGTGAAATAGTCAAATAAGTCGCGTTCACTATCCATTAATTTATGGCTATAATTGTTATACATAGTACTAGTATTGCCTAAATTAACCCCATCAAAACCTAATCTAATTAAATGAGGAATCAATTCCTTAACTATATCAGGAGTTAAGTCATTAGACAATTTAACAATTAATGGTAAATTGCGCCGTCTTAAATTAGCAAACTTATCACTAATCAATTGTAAGCGTGGAATAATGCTACCACCACCATTTTTAACATTCGGACAAGATTCGTTAATCTCAATAAAATCAATCTGTGGATGCTCGTGATACAACCACAAACTCTCAATCAATAATTGGACACCCTGACTCTCATTAAAATCAGGTGAGCGCATTACACTCCAACCAATTGGACAATCACTCTTTTTATTAGCCGTGAAAGACTGTTTCGCCAGTACACCATCACCAAGATTAGGTAACCCCAACCAATTAACCGCCATTTTACTTTTAGGTAGTATAATCGAGGGTAATTTTATACAGAGCTTTTCATTTCCACGGCGCCAATTCGTCGTAGATGTACCTCCAATATAGCCACCAGCACCAAGAGCCTCAATTACATCATATCCTTCACCATTTTTAAACATGCCTGCAGAATTCATTAATGAACTGCGAAAATTCAAACCCCATGCGGATACCTTAAGCGAAGAATCTGGAAGAGCAGTTGGCTTTGGTACATGCTTAACAAATTGTTCCATAAAGATACTTCTACCAAATGAAGATAACCAAACCTGTAACTTTGGCGGCAACAAACCCAATATCTCTGAACTAGCATAATAGCCTTTACTTAGCCATAGTGGATTCATCATAAACTCCGACAATCAATAAGACGTTGATTAATATATACATAACGTGGAAAACCAGTTAATTCACGTCCTACAAATGGTGTCCATTTACATTTTGTCGCCATTTGTTCATCACGTAAAACTTGTGTATTCACAATATCAACTAAAACTAAATCATCATTCTCTGGTAAATTAAAGATTTTTTTGGGATTGGCGTGAAGTAACTCAACTATTCTTAATAAAGAAATTTTATCTGCTTGCCATGCCGAAATTAACAGCGGTAATGTAGTTTCAATTCCTGGCACTCCAGATGGACATTTGCACAGTGGCTGCTCTTTTTCATCTAATTTATGTGGCGCATGGTCTGAACCAATAGTATCAATTGTTCCATCAGTAAGCGCTTGCCATAATACTTCTTGATCCGCCAAACTGCGTAGTGGTGGATTCATTTTACCGCGTCCATTTAACTCTGGATACATACTATCATCGAGAAATAAATAATGCGGACAAGTTTCAACATAGACAGGTACACCACGCAATTTAGCCTCACGTACTAAGTTTAATTCACCAAAAGTACTAACATGTAAAATATATGATGTAACTCCATATAATTCACTGAGTTGGATTACTAAATCAACGGCTTTAGTAGCAGCTTGTGGAGCACGGATAATTGAATGATATTTAAAATCTGTTTCATTTGCATATTTACTAGCATTTTCACGAATGATTAATTCATCTTCAGCATGCAGAGCAATCACTAGGTTGTATGCTTTTGCCAATGCATAAATCGCATGTAATGAGCTCTCATCATCCATGAGTAAATCACCAGTTGAAGCACCCATAAAAACTTTGATACCAACAATTTCATCTTTAACTTTTGCTATTTCATGAAATTGATTTTTATCCGCACCAAAAAATAATTGGTAACGCAGCGGTAAATCTACCTCGGCTAATTGTTGGTTAATTCTTTCTATTTTATTCTGTAATCGCTCTTTGGTAGTAGTTGCTGGTTTGGTATTAGGCATATCAAATACCATAGTATAGCCACCTCGTAATGCAGCTTTAGAGGCATGTTGCCAATCTTCTTTATCTTCCATACCTGGCACTCTAAAGTGCACATGTGGGTCAATCAAACCAGGTAGCGCCAACAAATCGCTACCGTCCAAAGTCATTTCTTTGTTATACTTGCGAGTAATTGTTTGTCTGGTTCCATTTGGCATTAACACATTGTTGATAGTTAACATATTCTACTTACTCCATAATATAAATTTCCCGCCGAATTATACTACACTTAGAATATTCCTCTATGAGGATTATGCATCCTCTCACTATCACGCATACCGCACGCAAGCCAATTAATAGATGTTAAGTATAAAAAATGTGGTATTACAATCCATTAACCGTTTGATTACAACCTCATATTAGATATAAAAGCACTAGACAATCCCAAGTAATTAATACGCAAATCTACTCAATAACATTTACGATAACAAAACTAGTGATATATACATGTAACATCGCAATGATTTACTACTATTACCTAACACTAGTCTTATAATGTCAAATAACCACCCATAATTACTATGGGTATAAATTATTAAATAACAATAATATTTTAAGGGTAAATAATCACAAACCTACCTATTGCAGTTATAATAAGTAGCATTAAGCAACACTCAGATTCAATTAAACTATAGCACAATATATATCTAACCACCTGTATTAGTATTATAAAAAAACTTCATTTATTTAACGGCTGTAAATAAAAATGTAAATAAGTATGTTATACCACGTATAAATCTCTTCCTACCAAGAACTATTTCTCTTTATTGTAGTACATCTTACAAATTACTTACCTTAATAACCTATTGAAACTCATTTAACTATCAATATAATAAAAGCAATAAATATCCCCATATGAGAAAATCCTATAACATTTTAATGTTAAAATCTACTGGTTTGAATCTTTTCAATAATTAAAATAAAACACCCATGATAAAGATATCAAAAGTATGGATTGAATAATTTTTACGGAGTGACTATGAAGAAATTGTTATTAGTTTTATTAGTTAGTGCGGGTAGTTGTTTTGCTGCGCCGTGGGACTCAACAGGTAATCTGAACAATGCGCTTAACTGTAATAATAATTGTGATGCAGGCATGATTATGAAGGCTTTAAATGTTCAGGGAGAGCAAGCGAAGTCATTATCAACAACGGCGTGTAAAGTTTCTTGTGGTGATGACTGTTTTGCTGGTAAAATGGCAAATGCTAAAGAAAAAGCAGAAACAGAAACTGCGGCGCTACAATGTAAAGATAGCCTAAAAAAAACACTAAAAATTGACTAATTGTTAATATAAATAATATCCATTATCTAAGTGCTAGGTGATAGATATCAATGTGTAATTTATATTCAGTTATAGTTATTCTGGTTGTTACTTAAATAAATTTCTCAATACAATTTAGACTATTAGCATATTCAAAACATTAGATTAAAACTAAACTCTATCAGGTGTAATTCATGAAAAAATATCTTCTCTCCATTATTGCATTATGTAGTAAATTTGCGGTAGCTGCTGCTTTAATTGCCGTACCAGATTTGGTCTATGAAAATGGCGTGACCAATTACGGAATAAGTAATGCCGATGTCCGTGGAGCCTTGATTAAAAGTGGTAAATTTAAAATTATTCACACCCCCAAGAATTTTGATGTCGAAGCTGCCCTAAATGCGCCAGAAACAACCACAACAGAGAGTACGCCCACGACCAAACCAGCTATCAATAATATCAAATATATTTTAGTCGGACAAGTTGTTACCGCTGGTGTGCATGACAATTATTATACCCTACCAAATACGAGTAATACTACAGGAACCAGAACATTGACCATTTCAGTGAATTATAAATTACTGAATCTAAAAGATCAATCAGTAGTTTCCTCTTTTAATATAAGTGCTTCGGGTTCGCAAACTGCTATTTTGCGTGCTAATTCAAATGATAAATTCCAAACTAACCAAGGGCATTTAGTTAAAGAAGCATCACAAGATTTGGCAACACAAGTTGTCCAAGAACTATCGCAAGCGGATATCTCACTTGGTGAATATCAACAAGTTAAATTCCAACATTACGATGAGTAACATTATGAATAAACTATTAATGATTTGCGTTACCCTATTAACTGCTAATGTTAGTTATGCCAGTGATCCATGGGCATGTGTCAACGCACTGGGACACAGCGATAGTAATGACCCAACTACCACGGGTTGTAATGATGCTCAGACGACACCAAATACAACACCAATTGCAATTAATGAAAGCACAAGTAAATCTAATATCGTGCCATCTACAAACGTAACTCCACCAACTACACGGACTGCTAATTGGATATATATTGGTAACCATAGTGATATTACACAATGTAAGATTACACCAACAGGAATTAATTTAGCATCATGTAATAAAGTCAAACCATCCACTACTACTGCACACGAGTTTAGTTCTCCAAATGGCATGTATATTAACCACAATATTCTGTATATAACAGGCTTAAACTACGTTACACAATGTAATCTAACTCCAAGTGGAATTGATGCTAATTCATGCTTCCAAACCGAACTAGAAGGTTATCAAATAGCTAATCCACAAATTGTTGGTAATACTTTCTTTTATACAACGAGGGAGCAGATTGCGTATTGTACAATGAATAAAGATGGTATAGAAACGGATAAATGTAAAAGTTTTGCGCTTGGTGATGACAACCACCAAACTATCAAGAGCATGACAATTGCAGATAACATGGTCTATGTGTTACGCGGCGATTATGGAAAACCCAATAAGATTGTCCAATGTAGCTTAGATAAGTCAACGGATATGCTTGATACCTCAACTTGTAAAACAACTACGCCTAATAATGCAGGACAAATTCGTGATGGGCGCGACATTAAGATTTACAATAACATTATGTATGTAGCAGGTGATCATGCCGTTACAACGTGTAGCCTAAATCCAGATAAATCAATTAATATTACGAGTTGCCGTAACTATGCCATTGCAGGAGGCAGATATTTCCGTGCAAGCACTACTGGCAATAATAAACTTTACGTAGTAAATGATAGTTATAATAGTAGTATATCGAGTTGTAATCTTACTACGACAGGAATCGATGCACAGTCATGCCGTAAATTCACTCCAGCAGGAGATGGCGAACTACGTTTATCACAAACATTAACTGTCTATTAAAAATATAATCACTTTACAGGAGCTTTTTAAGTTATGAAATTTCAACAAATTGCAATTTTGAGTATTGCATTAGGTTCATTGATTGGTTGTTCAAGTAATACTATCAACGCAGATAACTATAGCCAAAAAATGAATCAACCACAAATCGCAGGTGGTGATCAAGCCAAAGCCGAGGACTTGAAATTAAATCCCAATGCATGGAATCAATTAGATATAACTAAAAATGCTCATAAAGTAATGATGACACCAGATGGTGATTATCATGTTGCCACAGACCCAAGCAAAAATGGTTACTGGATGATAAATGCCAATGTCATTAACAATGGTAGCAAAGCTACTCAAGTTAAATGGCGTTGTAAGTTCTATGATGGTATTGGACGTACGATTGGCGGAAATGATAATAATCAGTTGGCAAGCAATGAACATAGCTTAGGCTGGCATACTATGGTTATCTATCCTGTAAATTCCAAAATGATGACAGATGACGCAAATAGCATTACATGTGTATCACCAACGAATAAAGCCGTAGATGGTAAACTTGAAGTTCATGATATGGCAAATGACGTCACTGTTTACAATAAATAACTAAACTAACTCCATAATAGTTAGCTAGTCAAATGATTAGTTAACTATTTGCTGTGCCAATAAATACTATATTCTTGGAGGTAAATTCACTGATGAAGCGCTCTCTCGTATCTGTTTCTCTCGCTACATTAATAATTACAGGATGTGCGAATAACCCACTTAAATCATACAAGCAAACTACTGATAGCCGCTTCCAGCAAATTAGTAGTGGGAATTTACTCGCTGCAATGCAAGCTGAGAGTACCAATGATGTATTATTCAATATGGAGTATGGTACGCTATTACGGATTAATCAAGATTATGAATCAAGCAATCGCTATTTCACTATTGCACAAAGTTCAATTGATGCTTGGGTAACTAGTTGGTCAAATACCACCGCAGGACAAATTGGCAAAACAACCATGTCAATGTTAATAAATGACAGTGTTAATGACTATGACCCCAAAAGCTATGAAAAAACTTTTTTACCAACAATGCATGCTCTTAATAATGCCGACTTAAATAATTTGAATAATGCACGAATAGAAATAAAAAAAATGTACCAAACCGAGATTGCATTAGAAAATTATAACCAATACATGTATAACCAAGCACAAACTGAAGCAGCAAACTATCAAAAAGATAAACAGCAAAGTAACCTTTACTCGCAAATAACCCAAAAATACGATTTCAAAGACATTAATTCACCAGAAGTTTTAGCGTTAAAAAATAGTTATCAAAATGCCTTTAGTCATTATTTAGCTGGATTTATTTTTGAAGCACTTAATGAGCCGAGTTTGGCACGCCCTGGCTACGTCAAAGCTGGACAGTTACAGCCAACAAGTAAACTAATTCAACAAAGTATCGATAATATTGATAAGAATAAGCGTCCAGCCAAAGGATATACCGATCTATTAATTGTTGAAGAAGTTGGACATGCGCCACTAGTTAAATCAAATCAAATCAATATACCATTTAATATCAGTATGGGTGCAAATAATGCATCTTGCCCAGTAGTACTCAATGTATTTTATCCAAGCTTAATCCCTGATAAAATAAACAATAGTTCATATACTATTAATTTCGATAATAATTATCTTAATCCAGAAAAATTCACTGATGTTGATCTCATGGCAGCGCGTGCAATTAAAGATGATATTCCACGAATCACGGCGCGCAACATTGCCGCAGCAGTAAGAAATATTGCGACAACCCAAGCATCGTGCTCTGCAGGTGGTAACTTAGGATCATTATTAAATCTAACCGCAAATATTGGTGGTATACTATTGGACAACATCGATGAACGCAACTGGAATTTATTACCAAGCAAGATAAATGTCAGCCGTACAACAGTAGCATATGGTAAACATACTATTTCAGTTAATGTAAATGGAACTAATTATACCAAAACAATTGAGTTGAACCAACCATACCAAATTATTACATTTAGAATTTTGAAAAATCAAGTGTTCTTTGACACACAAAAACCATTAGCCAAGTAAATAAAGGAATTAACATGAAAAAATTATTATGCCTTATAGGAGCACTAAGCCTAGTTGCATGTGGTACTAGTCAAATTAATCAACATTCAACAATGGTCGGAGACTCTGGCGACATTTCAATCAAAGATATTCGCTCTATGGTTGGTGCCAATGGACTATTAATAGCACAAGCAAACTTCTATAATTCAGGTAGCAAAGCGGTAACGGGATTCTACCGTTGCAAATTTACTGATGCCCAGGGAATGAGTGTCGGTGATGATGATTTATGGCAGCCAGTTACGATTTATCAAAATGCAACTCAGCCAGTTAAATGTTTGGCAACCCAAACCGAGGCAACCAATTTTGTAGTAGAATTCTCGGCTGATAAAAAGAATGTATCCACTTTTAACTAACTCATAGGAGTAATTATATGAAAAGATTTAATAAATCATTACTAATTCCACTAGCTGGAGCATTATTGGTAACGGCATGTGCGACACCACAAGTGTCATATGTTGACCCAAACTCAGTAAATAGTTTAAGTACGAACTTTAATCAAAATGATTTGAGAACTACCGCACAAAACATGGCAACTCAGTTGATCCAAAGTGGTAAAATGAATCAATGTAAATCGTATACGATTTCGCCAGTTGCCAACAAAACTGACCAGTATGTAGATACATCAGTAATGACTAATGCAATGGCAGATAAACTGCAAAATTCTTCAGCAATAAAATCGACTTATGTTTTATCAATTGATGAAATGGGCAACCAAACTGATGAATTATCCCGTCAAAATCAATCAGGTCTCTATGATCAATCAACAACAGCTAAAGTTGGTAAAATGAAGGGTGCTCAATGTCGCATTGACGGTAAATTGACCAGTGATAAATCTGTATCACCGAATGGCAAACAAACTCGCGTTGACTACACCTTCTTTGTACAAGTATTTGATGTCCAACAAGGTGCTGCTGTATGGCGCAATAGCCAAAATATTGCCAAAGGTATGCAATAAAATACATAAAATAAATCACCAGCTAGGTTATAACGCTGGTGATTTATTAATTTTAATAGCGTAGTTAGTCTCAGCTTGTACGTTAAAACATAAAAGCTAATTCAATTTAGTATATCGCTCATCCTTATTTCCATATATTTAACTGATTATCAATCACCCATTGTTTCTCACGTGCAGTAAGTTGCCAAATAACCCACGCACGACCTTGAAAATCAGGCTGAATAGCTACAGCTTGCTCCGATAAATTATCTAAATATTTTTGTACATGCGTATTATTTAACTTATCGCGAATTATACTTGCTGGAGTAAGTGACATCTCCCGATTCTGTAACATTATCATGCCAAAAATACCACTGATTGAATTTTTGGGAATTTCTTCAATTGTTATACATGGATAATCTATCTTTTGAACAATCCCAAATATTGTTGAAGGTGGAAATTTACGCAGATTTTGGTCATTGGCATAATCATCAGCCAAAGCACTACTACACCAACAACATAAAAGTAAAACTATACGATATAGCATAACATATTTTACCTCATGAATAACTACAAACCAATTTGCCACTAAGTGGCTAATGCTTTGCGATTAAAGATAAATCCTGAAGCACATAAAACTATAAATAACCCCGATGATAAAATCAAGTCTAGATATGGATGTCCAATAAAGATTGTTACCATATAGGTTGCTAGTGCATTTAGCATAAACCCTAAGCACATATTTAAACCCAATGCCTGCGCACTACAATCATCAAAATGATTCATAATCCGAATTTGAATCGGTGGATTCATAAGCGCATTTGCTGCACGCATAAAAAATACGGCAAAAGTTACTACAATTATCTTGCCGTGAATACTAGGAACCAATAATGATGCAAGAATGATTAAAAAACCAAATACTGTTGAATAGATACCAACTCCAATAATTTTAACTGGTGCTAAACGTTTGCGATTTAATTTCTGCATTATTTGATTACCAAATAAGTATGCTGCAGACATCCATAAATAAATCGTTGAATACGATTCTGGTGTCATATGCCAATGATCAATATAGAGATAACTAGAGACACCAATAAATGAAAAATACACCGCGACCCCTGCCGCATACATGATGGTCAGACTAATAAATACTCGGTCAGTAAATAAGCGTGCATAAATTTTGGTATAGTAACTCACATCACGGAATTTAGTCATTCGTTGCAAATTAGTCTCAGGTAAAGCAAAATGACTGATTGCCACAAAAATAAATCCTAATAATGCGCTAAATAAGAAGCAACTTTTCCAACCAAAAAATTTGGCTAAATATGCACCAATAACTGGTGCTATTGCTGGAGAAATAATCAGACCCATTAATAAAATACCATTCGCCGCAATTTGCTCTCGCTCATCAAGGCAATCTTTTAGAATCAACCGTGGTACGATAATAATAATTGCACAACCAATTGACTGTACTACCCGAAGTAGGATTATCATAATTAATGACGGCACTATTGCAATCAACAACGCAGCAACACTAAAGCATGCAACGCCAAATAATAGTACACTCCGCCGACCGAAACGATTACTAAATTCACCAGCAAATAGAACGGCGATTGCAATTCCAAGTGTGTACGATGATAGTGTCAGATTTACCATCATTGGTGTTGAATTAAAATCCACAACCATTTGTGGCAGCGAAGCAATATAAATATCTGTTGCTGAGATTCCTAAAAAAAACATTCCCGTTAAGAGAACTAAAATGAGACGCTTCTGCGCCTTAGTTAAAACCACTTTATATCTTTCCCTATAATTCTAATACAGCTAACATCTAATTAATCATATGCAATTTAACATGTTGCGTAACGTTAAATTATTTAAGAAGTGTACATGCTTAATTTAACATACGTCAACTGTAATATACCCTATTCCAAACCCTGATTTTTTATAAATAATTATAAACTAAATTAATCACATTACCAATATTTATTGCATGCTAACAGCTAACTATAACTAACATTTAATAGATTGGGTAACTCCATTAAAAGAATCACCTAAACAGCAGTAAGTTACTTCAATCAATGGTACTCAATAGAGCTTATCTTAACTATAGTTATATATTTTTGAGTAGATCTACATTATTGAGCTCTTATTATCTGAATTAGCTGCTATAACTCAGAATATTAAACTATATACAATGAGTGAACTCACTCAGTATTGGCTATATTTCACAAGAACATTTATATAAATAACAAAAGCTAACATTGAAATGTTAGCTTTGATGATTATTTTTTCCACGTATCTTTTAAACCTACTGTTTTATTAAATACTAATTCGCCATCAGGACCATGATAATCATAGCGATCTGCTACAAAATATCCCACACGTTCGAATTGGAAACGATCTTCTGGCTTAGCATTTAATATTGCAGGCTCAATGTATGCAGTTATAGTCTCTAATGAATGTGGATTAATGAACTCTTTGAAATCTCGTCCTTCCACACTATCTGGTGCTTGCTCAGTAAATAAACGCTCATATAAACGAACCGTTGCTTTAACTGACTTTGTGCAACTTACCCAATGAATCACACCTTTTACTTTACGACCTTCAGGATTTTTACCTAATGTATTCGAGTCAATTGAACAACGTAACTCTATAATTTTACCATCAGCATCTTTGATAATCTCATCGCATTTGATTACATAGCTATGGCGTAGACGGACTTCTCCACCTAGAGTTAGACGTTGGAAACCTTTTTCGGGAATTTCTTGAAAATCATCACTATCAATATAAATTTCTTTCGTTAATTCACATAAACGACTGCCAAATTCAGGATGATTCGGATGGAATCCAGCTTCACGTGAACCAGTTTCACCATCTATATAATTAGTTAAGGTAACTTTAATTGGTTTTAACACCGCCATCACACGAGGTACATTATTTTCTAAATCCTCGCGGATTGCGGTTTCTAAAAATGGCACATCAACATGATTTGGTGATTTGGAAATGCCACAACGTTTGGCAAATAAACGAATACCATCTGGGGTATAACCACGGCGACGCATACCCGCTATCGTTGGCATACGTGGATCATCCCAACCAGATACAATACCTTCTGTTACCAATTGATTTAATTTGCGTTTGCTAGTAACTGTATAACCTAATTCCAAACGAGAAAACTCAATTTGACGGGGGCGCGCAGGTAATAAACCCGCAGTAAATAACTTGTCAACCACCCAATCATATAACGGACGGTGATCTTCAAACTCCAATGAGCAGCACGAATGTGTGATGCCTTCCAGTGCATCAGAAATACAATGTGTATAATCATACATTGGATAAATTACCCATTTATCACCAGTGCGAATATGATGTGCACGTTTAATTCGATAGATGGCAGGATCACGCAAATTCATATTTGGCGAAGCCATATCAATTTTCAAACGCAAAACTTTAGCACCATCAGCAAATTCACCAGCTTTCATCCGACGGAATAAATCTAGATTTTCTTCAATACTACGCTCACGGTATGGGCTATTCGTACCAGCTTTAGTTAAGGTTCCACGATATTCACGCATTTGTTCTGGTGTTAAATCATCCACATATGCTAGGTCATGGCTAATAAACCATTCAGCGAATTCATATAATTTCTCAAAATAATCAGAAGCATATTTAGGTTCGCCATTCCATTTGAAACCTAGCCAGCTAATGTTTTCTTTAATTGCTTGTACGTATTCATCATTCTCTTTTTCTGGGTTGGTATCATCAAAGCGAAGGTTACATAGACCAGCATAATCTTCTGCTACCCCAAAATTATGACAAATTGCCTTGGCATGTCCCACATGTAAATAACCATTGGGTTCTGGTGGAAATCGGGTAATAATTTGGCTGTGTTTGCCTGTTTTCAAATCATCTTCAATGATTGCACGGATAAAATTACCTGCAACTGTCGTTTCATTAGTTTCTATTTTTTCTGTCATATTTTTTATTCCTCTATAAATCTTTCACTTGGTAAACCTAACCACTTTAACGGTATTTCATCAAATACATAGTGACAATTCATTGAATTGATGTAATCTAATACATCCTTATATTCGTCTTTACCAAACCACTCTTTGTTTAGCACATAAATAAATTCAACCTTATAGTTTAATGGCTTAACTAATTTTTGATACTGTTTACGTTTGAAATCACAAGTTTGCAGTTTTTCATCCACAGAACCTGACACCTCTTGATACTTTACTTCAATAATAAATAACGTATCTCTTATCACTATCAGTAATGCGGTATCTGGCAATAATCTTTTACTTAAATAATCACGCCAGTTAATGCCACACTCAAGTTCAATAAAATTATAAAAATTATGTTTTTCAAATATTCGTGCAACAATATTCCCATCAAACTTTAATAATAAACCAACTTTTTTATTCTGGATTAACGGTGCAGGCTCAACACTATAACCATCAATTTTTAAAAATATATTTGCTATGCTAACTTTACGTTCAAATGCTAAACCTGTTTTATTTGTATTTGCACCACCAACACCATCTTTTATCATTTTACTAACCTCATTATTAATTTATCTATAACTAGCCTTACTAACCACATCCCAAATTGTTGGATTATCTCGTAATTTTTCTAATAAACCTTGAAATAAAAATAATTTACCATCTGGATAATTAGTTTTCTCTTGCATCATTAATACTATTATGTCACAATCTCTCTTAGTGTCGTGTAAATTAGCAATTTATATTTACCGTTTACCAACAGTTCTTTTAATGCAATGCTTATCATATTACATGTTCCAATCTATTTATAGACAGATCCAAATATTCTTGCATAATATCAATACCAACAAATTTTCTTCCTAATTTTTTAGCAGCTACACCTGTAGTTGAACTTCCTGTAAATGGGTCTAAAATCAAGCTCCCTTCATTGGTACAAGACATGATAATTCGCTGTAACAATTCTAGAGGTTTCTGCGTAGGATGTTTCCCAAATTGTTTTTCTTCTTTCTTTGGTGGATTTATTGCCCAGACAGATCGCATTTGTGTATTTGGCTTTTTGATAAAATCACTACCCCAATCACCATTTTTCATCAAATCATAATTAAATATGTGCTTTGTTTTCTGTCCTTTACGAGCCCAAATCAAACTTTCATGACTTGCCGTAAAAAATCTACAACTTAAATTCGGTGATGCATTTGGTTTGAACCATATAATATCATTTAATACCTTAAAATCAAATTCAGCTAATGCCATAGCACACTGATAAATAGAATGATATGTGCCGCTAATCCAAATTGTCCCACCAGGTTTTAAAACTCGATAACATTCTGATATCCATGATAAATGGAATCTATAATTATCAAGTTGTGATCCTCCAATATCCCATTTGCCCTTGACAACACTAACCGCTATTCCATTTTGACATGTAAATGAGCCATTAGATAGAAAATAAGGTGGATCCGCAAATATCATATCAAACTTGTTACTTGGGATTTCTTTCATTACTTCCACGCAATCACCAAGATAGAGCCAACAATTTTTACAGGTGTAAAATGGATTACTTATATTCATTATTAAAAAACTAGTGATACATTTTTTATAATTAACTCTGTTACAGCTTTTCTACTACTTGCCGCAGCACTTACCGTACGAGTTACACTTACTCGCAGTATATCAAATCTATGATATAAATTATCAAAGAATCTATTCTCAATATCCACACTACTAGGATCTGAGTTAGATAAAATAATTTTTGCACCATATGAATCTATTTCTTCATAATAATGTGCCAATCTTATTTGATCTCCATCATCAAAATCAGCACCATGATATTTAGTAAAGCTTGATGTTTTACTAATTGGTTTATACGGCGGATCTAGATATACCAGTGTATCTTTTGTTATAAATTTTCTTGTTAATTCAAAGTCACCACAAATAATTTGTACATCTTGTAATAAATCAGAACAATTCAATAGATTATGTGTATCACAAATCACTGGCTTCTTATATTTACCAAACGGTACATTAAATTTGCCTGAACTATTTTGTCTGTATAAACCATTAAAGCAAGTTTTATTTAAGAAAATAAATTGCGCGGCTCTGGTAATAGACTTAGTACAAAAGTAACTATTATAATCCACAATAGACTGTTGGTCATTATATTGATTCCTTATGTCATAAAACATCAACTCTCGATCTTCAAATTCCATAGATGAATACTGAATTTGTAAGCTAGATAAAGTATCAATCAAGTCTAATACACTATATTTTATTATGTTATATGTTAGAATCAGATCGGTATTTATATCAGAAATTACAGCATTTTGTATTCTATTATGAGATTTTAACCAAAAAAATAATGCACCACCACCAATAAAAGGCTCTACATAGTTTACAACTGGCTCTGGGCATATTTCTAGAATAATTTGAGATAACTGTGGAATTAATTGAGTTTTACCACCAACCCACTTAATAAATGGTTTTGCCATACTTTCCTTAGCTCTTTCAACTTATAATAAGTTGCTAAAATTAATTACACTTGATGACTTAATATCGCATTGTTGCATACTAAAACCTTATAAATACTATAAAGTCTCTACATTGTCATCTAAAATATTATACACTTCGTCTAAATTAATATAAAAATTTTTCATGATAAAAATTTCCTATACACAAAATTAATCATTCCCATCTGTATCTTTATCAGCAATATGATCTCGCTCGATAACTTCATCCAAGAGCTTATCCCACAATGAACCAGATAACTCGGTAACAGTTTGTGATAGCTTATTACTAATAAATTTTAACCGTGCCAATTCAAGGCGTTGCAAGTGATCAGAATCAATTGATGATACCTCGCTAGTAATATCTCTGACTTGGTTAGTTATCTGGGTAATTTGATCATTAAATAACTTCACATGTTGGTTATGGTTATACTTCAGTTCACGCAATACTTCTTTCAACTTACGACGATCATTTTTAAACGTTTGTGGCGTAGATGACACCATAATAGTGATTATTTTTGATTCACTAACATTATCATACGTAAGTTGCTTAACTGTAGTAATAAAACTATCCTTTTGCTCCAACAAATTATCTTTATTTATCTCGTTAAACCGATTAATAATTTGCGTGTTGATATCTTGCTCATGATGTAATTCAAGTGCCGATTCTTTCAAGGCATCAAGATGTTTATCTATTTGCACCATTTGTGCATATACATCTTTGGCTACATACTGGTCATGTTCACGTTCGTAGAATTTATAACCAACTACACCAAGAATTAACACAATTATAATCAATATTGAAAGTATTTTATGATTTCTCATGATGCCTTACCAAACAATTGTTTACCATATTTTATACCACCCATTTCAACGTATCGATAACTAATCCATGATACTAGTGTAGCAAGCATAATTGTCAATACTTTTACTAATACAAGATTATCGCCATTACGTAATAAGCAATAGCTTAAACCATATAATACTGGCAAATGAAATAAATATAACGAGTACGAAATTTTGCCATAAAACTGCAAAATAGTATTATGTAAAAATGCTTGCAATACTTTATTATAAATCCCATTAAGCAGAATTATAAAACATCCTCCTGCAATGATTACTTCATGCAATAACCGATTGGTAATCATACCATAAGTCAGATAATTACTGAAGTATAATCCACATCCGATAACCAGAACCCACCACTGAGCAAGAAGTCTTAGCCGATGATGAATCGTATACAATAAAGCGCCCAAGAGAAAATACCAGAGGTAATAAACAATCCCTTGCCACGGATCATTCAAAAATTGCCCCGTCTGCCATAATCTAATGCTGATGAAACCAAGGCAAGCCACAATTACTATTCGTAATAGCCAACCACCGCGACCAAGAGCATAAATGAAAAACGGAAATAATACTGATATCCACATTTCATAAAATAATGACCACACCGCAACATTGAGACTACTACCTTCATGGCTAATTAAACTAATTGACCCTAACCATAATGGTGTATCAAAATTAGTTTTAGACCAGATATAAAACCAATCGGTTAGATTATTACCACTTAATGCACTGGGGAAATAATCTCTAATTATGAATAACAATGCCCCTGAAAATATTAATGCGACATAGTAAGCAGGATAAATTCGCAAAATACGCCGACCAATAAATTTGCCATAATCACTTAGTTGGTAATCACGCAATTGATGCATTAATACAAAACCGCTGAGAACAAAAAATAAAATCACGGCTTCATGACCAGCACAAAAAAATAGCCATGGTTTAAAGCGTGCATCCGATGGATGATTCATTTCCCAAAAATGTTGAAATATAACCATCAATGCGGCGATTCCGCGTAGAGCATCAAGCGCTACATATTTATGTCTAACTGGAGTTAAATTATTAGTCATTAACTAATCGCATCCACAGCTTCAAGAGTTTGTCCAGCGCTCAATCGCATTGGATATAAAACCCCTTCCAGATGATCATATTCATGTTGTAACACTCGTGCAAAAAAACCACTGTCACATCCTTGTTGTAAGACACCAAATTCATCATAATATTTGTAACCAATGCTCTTTGGACGTGTTACCCGACCACGAAAACCACGAACGGATAAGCATCCTTCATTAAATACAGATACTTCATCACCAATTATAGTTAGTTCAGGATTGATAATCACCGTAAAATCACAATCACCAGTATCACTGTAACGAGCAATTTCATGTTGGTAATACTCAATCACGATTACACGTTTATTCACACCGATTTGCGGTGCAGCAATACCCACACCACCAGCAGCTTTTTGAGTATCACGCAAATTTTGGATTAATTGCAATAATTCAGCCGAACCAAATTCGCTCTCTGTAATTGGAACAGATTTTTCTAGAAGACATGGATCGCCAATCTGTTTTATTTGAACTTGCATAATTATCCTATCTCAGTGCGTCAGGAAATATCTGTTAATTAAATCGATAAATTGTGTATAATTATACCATATAACCCGAGTCTTCTACCGAACAGGGTTGCTAGTTTAATGATGTCTGCACTGTATTGATTATTTATGAAATTAATTTTTATTTCCGATTTGCATTTAGCACACGATACTCCCGAAAAAAATCAGCTTTTCTATGCGTTACTAAAAAACTGGCGCGGTAAAGTTGACGCGCTATATATTTTAGGAGATTTTTTTGATTATTGGTTGGGGGATGATGATGATAACCAATTCATCCGCGAGATAAAATCAGCATTGTGTGAATTTAGTCAAATTACGCCAATTTATTTTCGTGGTGGCAATCATGATTTTGCCGTTGGTAAGCGATTTGCACAAGAAACAAGAATTACGCTTATCCCTGATATGACTACTCTTTATACTGGTAAACATAAGCTACTACTCAGTCACGGTGATACCTTCTGTACTTTGGATATTGGTTACCAAAAAATGAAACGCGTTTTTCAAAATCCAATCGTGATGTTTATTCTGCGACGTATCCCGATCCGTCTACGCTATAAAATCAAAGAACATATGGAACAAGGATCACAAAAAAGTAACTACATTCCTAAACCTGATTATGTATATAATGTAGTGGATGAAACTATGGTTAATTATGCAAAACAATATGGTGCTGATACCATCATCCATGGGCATACCCATCACCCAGGTTGCTATACTATTGCGAATAGTCACGTGGTTCGTTATGAAACACCAGATTGGGAAGATAATCCCGCAGGAGCATTATTATTCTATGATGACGGTGAATTTAGCTTTCTCACTCAAGATAACTAAAAACACGCATTAAACTGCGTGTTTTTAAGTTGAATATCCTCAAAAGGAATTAATCTTGTTGCAACATTGCCTTACTATACGCCAATGGCAGCATACTATAAACACCTGTTGCTACATACACTTTACCGCTTTGTCCTGCCATTATTACACGGATAGGCTTACCACCATCATCTTCAGCTTCTAATAATAACTGACGACATTTACCACAAGGTGTAATAGGCATATCACTATTTGTACCAGGATTCATATTTTGAAAAGAAACCGCAATACTCTCCATTGTGAATTTATCAAAAATAGAGTGTAGATATAATAGTAGATTTTGTTCTGCACAGGTAATGATTGAGGTATTTTCTTTATTTGAACTACGATAAATCTTACCATCGCTTAAACGTGCGGCTGCACCAACATTAAAATGAGAAAATTGTGGTGATGCAGTTGTAACTGCAACATGCGCTTGCTCCAAAAGTTCACGATCAGCCTCATTCAAATCTTCTTTAGATGAGTATTCTTCGTAAGTAAAATTAATAATTTTCTTTTCCATATCTCGATTCACCTCTAAAAATTATTCAAAAGGCTTAATCCTAAGATTAAGCCCAACACTAAACACAAAATTAAATATCCACATTTCTTGCCATTAAAGCATTTGTTTCAATGAAGTTTCTGCGAGGTTCAACCTCATCACCCATAAGAGTGCTAAAGATATTATCTGCAGCTATTGCATCTTCAATGGTAACCCTTAGTAAACGACGTACTGATGGATCCATTGTCGTTTCCCACAACTGCGAAGCATTCATTTCTCCCAGACCTTTGTAACGTTGGATATTCATACCTTTTTTAACTTCTGACATCATCCAATCTAGACCTGCGACAAAATTCGTAACTGACTTACTATTTTCACCACGCACAGCCAGTAAATTTACTCCTGCAATTGGCATCGTCATCTCAGCCGCTTTTACAATCCGCGAGTAATCACCGCTTTCAGTAAAGTAACTATCTAAATTAGTTACGATATGATTACCATGTTCAATACGAGCTATTTTAATTCGATAGGTTTGTTTAACATCATCAAATAAAATCTCAAAGTTAATATTGTGCCCATTTAATGCAGAAGTTAGTAATTCAACAGCAGTATTCGCATTTTCTTGAGTATCAAGACGTAAGCGCGGTAAACTTAATAATGCATTTAAGACTACGGAATCAATGAATCTAGAGTGCATTGCAACAATCTGACGCGCCTTTAGATAAACTTTTGCAGTATTGGCTAACTGATCTTTTTCTAATAGCGTCGCGCCATCTGCAACAAAACGTGCATTGCTTAATGCTAACTCTAATAGATAATTATTTAATTCATCTTCATCTTTAACATAGCGTTCATTTTTACCTTGTTTCACTTTAAAAAGTGGTGGTTGGGCAATATAAATATGACCACGCTCAACCAACTCAGGCATTTGACGATAGAAGAAAGTTAACAGCAAGGTACGAATATGTGCACCATCGACATCGGCATCGGTCATGATAATGATACGATGATAACGTAATTTATCGGCATTATATTCATCTTTACCAATACCTGTTCCCAAAGCAGTAATTAGGGTCGCAACTTCTTGCGATGATAACATTTTATCAAAACGTGCCCGCTCAACATTCAAGATCTTACCTTTTAGTGGTAGAATTGCCTGATTTTTACGATCGCGTCCTTGTTTTGCTGAACCACCCGCAGAGTCCCCTTCGACTAAGTATAATTCACTGTTGGCAGGATCTTTCTCTTGGCAATCAGCCAATTTACCAGGCAGCCCTAAACCATCCATAATACCTTTGCGACGCGTTAATTCACGTGCCTTACGTGCTGCTTCACGTGCACGCGCAGCTTCAACAATCTTACCGCAAATAATTTTGGCATCAATTGGATTTTCTAATAAATAGCTTTTTAGGGCATCACCCACAATTTCTTGGACAATCGGTGAAATTTCTGATGACACTAATTTATCTTTAGTTTGTGAAGAAAATTTTGGATCAGGTAATTTAACTGATACTACACAAGTTAACCCCTCACGCATATCATCACCAGAAGTGGTAACTTTAGCTTTCTTCGCTAACTCCTGCTCTTCAATATATTGGTTGATAGAACGTGTCATTACTGTCCGTAATGCAGATAAATGTGAACCACCATCACGTTGTGGAATATTATTGGTAAAACACAATACATTTTCTGAATATGAATCATTCCATTGCATCGCAACTTCGACACCCATACCCTCGCGCTCACCAGTACAATGGAAAATTTTCTGATGAAGAACAGTTTTACTGCGATTCATATAAGTAACGAACCCAGCTACGCCACCTGAAAAGGCGAAGTTTTCTTCTTTACCATTGCGTAAATCAACCAAGGTGATATTTACACCATTATTCAAAAATGACAATTCACGGATACGTTTAGCTAAAATATCATAATGAAACTCAACTAAACCAAATGTTTCAGCATTTGCTAAAAAATGGACTTTAGTACCTTTTTTACCCTTTGGAGCTTCACCAATTTCTTTTAACGGGTTGACTGCATCCCCATTGTTAAATTCCATCCAGTATTCTTTACCATCACGCCAAACAGTTAAGCGCAACCACTCAGACAATGCATTAACAACTGAAACACCTACACCGTGCAACCCCCCAGAAATTTTATATGAGCTATCTGCGCTATTATCAAACTTACCCCCCGCGTGTAATACGGTCATAATTACTTCAGCAGCAGATACACCTTCTTCTTTATGGATATCCACAGGCATACCACGCCCGTTATCTTCAACACTGATCGAGTTATCTTCATGAATGATAACTTTAATTGCATTACAATGTCCTGCTAATGCCTCATCAATTGAATTATCCAAGACCTCAAATACCATGTGGTGTAAGCCAGTGCCATCTTGAGTATCACCAATATACATTCCAGGGCGTTTACGTACGGCATCAAGACCTTTTAAAACCCGAATACTACTACTATCATAACTCTTATTACTAGTCATAGATTTTCCTTAAAAATCCACTTATGAATATTGTTGCGCATTTAGTATTTAAACCGTTGTACGCATAATTTTTTTAGCTGTTTTAATCAAAAACAAGCTTATTGGTAGACGACCTATCCTTTATTAGGCACGTAATGGCATAATTACATATTTGAAATTAACTTCATTTGGCACTGTTACCAACACACTGCGTTGATTATCAAAAAACGCCCATTGTAAGTTATCTTCATGGCTACTATTTAGTACATCCATGATATATGTAATATTGAAGTTCAAACGTAATTCTGCAGAACCCTCATATTGCACAACTAATTCATCGCGTGAATCTTCTTGTTCTTCATTGCGACAACTAATCGTTAATAAGTTCTGTTTTAATTCCAAAGTTAATGTTTTAAGCTTGTCGATACCGATTACTGCCACACGCTGTACTGACCGCAAAAATTCCTCACGATTAATTAATGCTAATTTATCATTAGTCAATGGAATTACTCGCTCATAATCAGGATATTTACCATCGATTACTTTAGAAATTAATTGTTTATTTGGCGTCTCAAAAATCACTTGGTGCGGATATAATTTGATAGTGATACTATCATCACTATCTTCTAGCAAGCGATACATTTCCAAAACCGTCTTACGTGGCAAAATCACGCTAATGTCGGGTAGTGCCTCAGTTAATGTAAACTTAACAAACCCTAAACGATGAGCATCTGTTGCTACCAAGCGTAATTCATTATTTTTAACTTCTAATAGCATCCCATTTAAAAATACTCGCGTATCATTAACTGCCATTGAGTATTGAACCTTGCTAATCAAACTACGTAACACATTCTGAGGAATAGTGAATTTTGCAACACAATCATCATTAATGCGCAATAATGGATAATGATCGGCAGGTAGACTTTGCAAAGTAAATTTAGCTCGTCCAGCTTTGACAATAGTCTTACTATCATTGATATCTAATGATACTTCCCCATCTGGTACCGCTTTTAAAATATCTTGGAACTTTTTCCCTGGCAATGTAATGGTAAAATCATCCCCAACCATACCATCTTCAACAGAGAGAGTTGCTTGAATATCCATATCACTTGCAACTAGTGTAATGGTATTTCCAGATTTTTTGATGTACACATTCGACAAAATTGGCATAGTTTGTTTTTTCTCGACAAACCCAATTGCCTGTGTTAATGGCTTTAAAATAGTATCTCGCTGAAAGGTTAATAACATAACTTACTCCACATTAATTCTGCAACATTTGCAATAATAACTTATAGTCGCGATCGATTTTCTCATCCGTATCACGTAATCCCGCAATTGTTTTTTGTGCATGTAGCACGGTTGTATGATCTCGTCCACCAAAAGCATCCCCAATTGCAGGTAGGCTATGTTGCGTAAGTTCTTTACATAAACTCATAGCAACTTGCCGCGGACGAGTAATAATTTGCGTGCGTTTTTTTGATAATAAATCTGAAATCTTTAGTTTATAAAAATCACACACGGTCTTTTGAATATCATCAATTGAGATTATACGTGACTCACCAGCGATAATATCAATGAGCGCTTCTTTCGCCACGCCAACAGTCAATCCAACTCGTGAAAATTTAGCATGATAAATAACTTTATTTAATGCTCCTTCTAATTCACGTACATTGGATTTAATATTTTGGGCAATAAAAAATGCAATATCATCTTCCAAATCAATTTTACTACGCAGTGCTTTATTTTTTAAGATTGCTACGCGCATTTCTAATTCTGGTGGTTGAATCTCAACCGTTAAACCAGAGGAAAAACGTGAAATCAAGCGATCATTTAAATTATCAATATTTTTAGGATAAGTATCACAAGTCATAATAACCTGTTTACCTTTTTCTAATAAATTATTGAAGGTATAAAAAAACTCTTCTTGGGTTTTTGTTCTATCCCCTGCTATGAATTGAATATCATCCATCAATAATAAATCTAGTCCGTTATAATATTTTTTGAATGCATCAAAACCATTACTCATTGAAGCCTTCACGACATCCTGAATATAATCATTAGCATGTAAATAACGAATTTTGGCATTTGGGTTCTTCCGATGAATTTCATTACCAATTGCTTGCATCAAATGCGTTTTACCCAAACCTACCCCACCATAAATAAAGAGTGGATTATGATTACGATTACCAGGTTCTTGAGTTACATGCATCCCAATTGCAACCGCTAATTGATTTGAATTACCACGGACAAATGTATCAAAGTTATAATCTTTATTGAGCTTAGTTGACTCATGCAACTGAGCCAAAACCTGCTTATCTTGTCGCGCTTTGCTGATAATAACAGGCTTAGATTTTGCTGGAGTATCACTTGCTTCAAGTTTGTTATCAAAACCCGCCGTAGTTTTTTTCATTGCTACAGGTTGTGATTCACTAATTTGCTCAGTATTTTGCTTGAGGTTTAAAGTTGAACGCGTTGCCGACACTACCAACTTAACGGGTACATCGCCCGTTAGCTCTAATAGTACTGGGGTAATTTTATGCCAATATTTTTTGGTCACAAAATCATAAATCAAGCGATTGGACGCAACAATCTCCAAAACACCATCTTTAACCTGCGGTTGCAATGTTTTAAGCCATGTATTAAATTCAGTTTCACTGACAATATCTTGGTCTTTCACAAGCATTAGGCACTGCTGCCATATAATTTCTAATTCTGTCATATTATGATTTATTTTCTATAGTAATAGTACGACTATGATATCATTATTTTACCAGAATTACTGTATAAATATTACACTATATTTAAAGAGAACACTTTTATACCTGATAGGATTTTTAACGCATCTGTAGAATCAGATTAATCATATTTTCTGCAATATTTGCATTGTCAAATGCTTTTCTTGCTTCATCAGGAGCGTTACTGTGTAAAGATAAATTTTGTGTAATACTAATTAACAATATCCAGACAAAAACAGGATTCACATGTGCTCGATTGGTTCGCTCATAATACAATGTGAATAGATTTATAAAATATGGTGTAATGAAATTTACAGCCCGTTCAAAATGTACTTTAACTTCAGGAAATCGTTGCGACACCGTCTCATAAAAGAAAATCTGCGTGCCATTTATACCATTATCAGAGCTAAACCAAGCATAAAACCGATTCACCGTTTCTTTAATCGTTGCTTCTAATTCAGAAACAGACTGCCGCTGTAATTCACTCTCATCAAATCTCGTAAAATGTTCCAATAAAATATCAGTAACATACCCAACTACCGCGATGTAGTACTGTTTTTTACCACCAAAATAATAAGATATTAATGAGCTATTTAATCCCGTATATTCACTAATCTGACGGATAGTCACGCTATCATAGCCATTCCTACCAAATAACTCCAGACCGCTTTCCAATAATGTTTGTAATGTTTTTACTTTATTTTGATTCATTTTATTTTATTACCCTAGATGGTTAAGGTTTATTCTTCAGTCCACTTAATTTTAAATTGTAAGTTAACTATTATAGCCACATAGTTTTAGTTTTGCAAGAATATACATCCCAAGCACATAAATAATACAGATTTAATCAATTAAACATTTGATTAAATATTGATAGTTTAAAGATGGTTACCACTTTATTAATCAAATGTTTAAAATATTATGCTAAAAAGGTTATTTTAAAGATACTAAATTAAGGGTACAATCGTTATAAGGGTCTATTTTAATGAAAAACATAAACAATTTAACCATCTGGAAATATTTGGTTTTATGCATAACATCCATCGCATTCATTGGTTGCAGTAGTGGTAAATGTAACACTGCCTCAGCAAATCAAACGAGTAATTTATCAATAAGTGTGCCAACTAGCTACCCCGCAGGTATGGCAGTCGATGTGCCAGTTGTTGTTAATAACAACGGGGCTACCTCAGTCAGTGGTTTACATTATGCGGTTATTAATGACACAACCGCTGGAAATGTTACTATCACACCCGACAGTGCTAAAACATGCCTAACTATCCCCGCTGGACAACACTGTACATTAATGGCACACGTAGCAAGTACATCTCATGCGGGTAGTTTTACCATTGCAGTAAATGATTCTTCTGCGAATAAAACAACCCTCTCGACAACATATAAATTAACTTCAAATGTAATTGGTCTAGTACAAAAACCAGTAGCTACTACAGAGTCAGGTGGTAATGGTATTGTTACTTTCTACCCTAATCAAGTTGTAGCAAATGAATCGGGTGTTACCCAAGTTATAATTACTGCATTCGTCAATTCAACCAGTATTGGTAATTACACTAATATAATTTTGACTGATTCAGCTGGTAATCCATTACCGAGTAGTAGTTATAGTATCGTGAGCAGTAACGTTAATAATAATCTTACAACAAATAGTATTGTTTCATTTTTGGTGAATATTCCAGCAGGAAGTAGTCAATTTCAATTTAATGTTGCAACAACTCAAAATGGTAATAACATCGCAGTTGCTAATAACTCTCAAACTATAGTTATAACGAATAGTCAACAACAAGTTGGGATTTTGGCAGTTGCACCAAATTATTTCACCTTAAATTCTAGTTATGAAAGTCAAATCATAACACTATCAAATACAGGAAATAGCTCGTTAACCACCCTAAATATTACACCTAATTCACCATTAGAAAAAGTAACTAGTGATTGCGGCAGTCAATTAGCAGCAGGTGCAAGTTGCAGATATATTGTGACGTTTAATAAAAATAGTGAGATTTCTGGTACAACTACAATTTTATTTGATTATAATGATGGTCAACAAGCCAGAAATTCTACCGCGACAGTTAATTATCAAGGCATTATCCCACTAGCTGGTTTGGAAATTACCAGTAGCAATAGTAACTTTGACTTTACAACTCGCACTAACACGCCGACGCAAACGAATATTGTTACCCTAAAAAACACCGGTTCAGTAGCTGAAAGTAATTTTCAATTTACTAATTTACCAAATTATTTTAGTATCAATACAACCAATATCGCGAATCCATGTACCCATGCATTAGCACCGCAAGAAAGTTGTAGCGTTAATTTAGTTTATACCAATAATCTAATTACTCCTGAAACTACTGCGACTATTGTATTAAACTACACTTATGGCAAAGCTAATATTTCAGCAAGTAGCAATATTGCGTTGACTTATCAAACCTTACAATCGCAAGCAATATTAGCTCTACAACAAACCACGCAACTTAATTCAATTTATAATAACAATAGTGAATCAAGTAGTGCACGTATAGTTGTGACCAATACAGGTGATGAATCAGCTACTAATTTAGCACCATTATTTGCTGGTACAGATGCAGGATTATTTAATATTCTTGCCAATGGTTGTAGTAGTAATCTAGCACCAAATAGCTCAGAATCATGCATTATGCAATTTGGACCAGCATCAAGTTCAGTCAGTGCTGGCACAAAAAATGCGACATTTAATCTCTCATACATCGCTTATCCAAGTGCACAAACAACCATTGCTACATTGGATGTAGCAGGAATTGTTAATACAGCCCAATCAGCAGTAATCAGTGAAAGTGCATCAGGTAACTCTGGTTTTAGTAGTGGCAATGGCACTTCGGCAACTCCATATACAGTTGATCAAAATGCAGCAGCACCAACCGTGACCTATACCATTACAAATACAGGTAGTGTCGATGCAACTAGCTTTTATATTTCAGGCACGCCAAGCGCAGGATGGACTATTGCTACCAATAACTGCGGAACTAACCTTAGTAAGGTCACTCTAGCAGCCAATACTGGTTCATGTACCATAACTCTAAGCCTGAGTACTTCCACGGCAACTACCCGTAATTTAGACATTAGTTCATTAACTGCGAACTGGATTGATCAAGATAGTCCGTCTGGACAAACTCAGGCACTATCAGGAACAATTTATGCGACAGTAAACTCTACCGCGCTACCAGCCAATATTGTGGTTAATAATGTTAGCACTACTGGATTTATTTCTAATAGTGAGAGCGATGGAACTAGCGCTGCCCCTCTTGCACTAAAATACAATGCTAATCAAGAAAGCATGGCAACACTGAGTATTCAATACCAAAATAGTGGTGGCTCTGATGCAACTGGTTTTACTAGTAATTTAGCCATATTCCCAAGTGGTTGGTCACTAGATACTCATGGATGTAATAATATTACTCTCACGAAAGAATCAGGGAATAGCTGTACGGATGTATATAAATTTAGTTCCAATGCAGAAAGCGCGGCATTACAAAAAGTAAACGGTGCATATCCGACTAATTTTAATAGTAGTAACATCAAGTTTAGTTGGAATGACGGAACAAGTCATAGTAATCAATCCGTGGATCTCCCAGCAGGCACACATAATACAAATAATATAGTTTATACCAACTACTTTCTAACTATATTTGTATCTAATACTACCCATAATGCTAATTTTGCAACAGCAATAGATATCACGGGTGCTCAATCTGGAAAACCTATTTATAATGCAGACATGCTTTGTGCCAATGACAGCAATAAACCCAATGATGGCTATATTTACAAAGCACTGATTGCCTATGGCAATGATCTAAACAACGTGGCTCTAGGTGAGAAACGCTTTGCCTGTGGGGGTAATTTTAATACAGGAATATGTAGTGGTCCAGATGTAACGAGTGGATATGACTGGGTATTACAGCCTAGTTATGTGCAATATCGCAGTGATAATAGCAATAATCTAAATATTGTTGGAACCACTGATGCTACCTACGGCTATATCTATAGCTATAAAAATAATTTTGGCACGGCCGCCAGTACCATTGTCTGGACTGGATTAAGCAATACAGGTTATAACCCATCAGCTACACCACCGTCATATAATTATAATTGGATGTCACCAGAAAGTCAAGCGACAGGAAATTTAAGTTGTACTGGTTGGATCGATAGTGATTCTGATAACAGAGGGAGAGTTGCGGACGCTGGAGGACTTCCATCATATAACCGCATTTATTCATTGAATGTTAGAGCTTGCAATAGTACATATGCGTTATATTGTGTACAACAATTGGCAGTACAACCGCAACCGCCGCAATAATACAATAGGTAACAAAAACCCCAACGAAGAATTCGTTGGGATTTTTCTATTTCAAGTTAAAAATAGTTATTTTTTAACTGCATTTTTAACTGCATTAACTGTTGCACTAGTAGCAGCGTTAATGTTGTTATTCGCAAACTCACTAACTTGTGATGCAACTTTGCTCATCGCCGCTAATGCTTGGTTAGCACTATCAATCCATGTTTTAACAGAATCTGATGCAGCTTGCGAACCAGAAGGATTATATTTAGATAAACCTTCTACTGAATTTAACGCCGCTTGTTGAGCATTCGCTAAATTCTCTTCAGCAACTTTACCAATTTTAGCGCGCACTTCACTTACTACATCATAAATATCACGTGCTGATGCAATATTTTTCTCAACTGCTTGAGTAGCCATTTCAGTTACACGACCTAAAACTTCTTTAGTATCACTTACGTTAGCTAAATCTTTTAATGTCTTAGTTGTTTCTTCCAAAATTTGGCGTGAAGTTTCTAATTGAATGTGTGTCAATTTCTCTACGCTGTGAATCGAAGCAGTAACTAAATCCATAGCTGTATCAATTGCTTTTTGAGCTTCTAATTTTACTTGTTCATTTTGCTTAAACATAATTTAATCTCCTAGATGTTATGTTAAAATACTTGACTATATGGAGTGCATATAAACACTTAATGTGCTATAATAACGAAGCAAATAGCTAAGTTTTATTAATTCTACAGACAATATTATTGTGCAGTGCAGCATAATTTGTCAAATTTATTTTTGCACTCGATTTATTTTTTTGGAGCAACATGAAGAGAACAGGTGAACTTAGAATCATAAAAAAATATCAAAACAGGAGGTTATATGATACAGCAACTAGTACGTATATCATCCTAGAAGATATAAAACAAATGATTATAGATGGTGATAAAGTCAAGGTCATGGATGCAAAAACCGAGCGTGATGTAACTCGTACCGTCCTGTTACAAATTATTTTGGAAGAAGAAGCGAATGCGACGCCAATTTTTTCGGATGAGTTCCTCTTGCAAATTATTCGGTTTTATGGCAAGGCATTCCAACCTGCTATCAGTCCATTTTTGGAGCAAGGCATTGATATGCTCAGACAAACGCAAAAGCGCTTTTATGCACAATTGCGCGCAACTAATCCAAAGGAATCGATGTCATCAGGAATGGAACGCTGGAAAGAATTTTGGAACATGAATGGTCCAGATGTTCAACAAAATATATTTGAGTATCTAACTTCAAGCACCAGTCAATTTATTCAGATGCAAGAAAATGTTCAGGAGCAATTACAAACTCAAACTGAAAATATCCTGAATATGATTAATATGACATTTAATACTAACAAAGGAAAAAAATCTTAATGGCTAACATCGGGTTTGTTTCACTAGGTTGTCCCAAAGCACTAGTAGATTCAGAGAATATTTTAACTGCATTAAAAGCAGAAGGCTACAATATTGTAAATTCGTATAGTGATGCAGAATTGGTAGTGGTGAATACCTGCGGTTTTATTGATTCGGCGGTTGAAGAATCAATGAATGCAATTGGTGAAGCATTAAAAGAAAACGGTAAAGTTATCGTAACAGGTTGTCTTGGTGCCAAAGAAGGAGTAATTGAAACTAAATATCCTAATGTGCTTGGCGTTACAGGACCACATGCTACTCAGGAAATTTTGACCTTAATTCACAAATATGTACCTAAACCACATGATCCATTTACTGATTTAGTTCCACCACAGGGTGTAAAGCTCACCCCGCAACACTATGCATATTTAAAAATTTCTGAGGGATGTAACAATACTTGCTCTTTCTGTATTATTCCAAGTATGCGTGGTAAATTAGATTCATATCCGATTGGTGATGTTTTAGGTCAGGCACAAAAATTAGTTGCCGCAGGGGTTAAAGAAATTCTTGTAGTCTCACAAGATACGGGGGCGTATGGTGTTGATAAGAAATATGTAACTGGTTTTCATAATGGACGCCCTGTCAAAACTAAATTTATTGACTTATGTAATGAATTAGCGAAATTAGATGTATGGGTAAGGTTACACTATGTATATCCGTATCCGCATATTGATGAAATTATCCCATTGATGGCAGCAGGCAAAATTCTACCGTATTTGGATATTCCATTCCAACATGCTAGTCCACGAATACTTAAAGCAATGAAACGTCCAGGTAATGTGGATGGTTTATTAGAGCGGATTAAGTCTTGGCGTGAAATTTGTCCAGATTTAGCTATTCGTAGTACATTTATCGTTGGTTTTCCTGGTGAAACTGAAGAAGACTTTCAAATGTTACTTGATTTTCTGACTGTTGCTCAATTAGAAAAGGTTGGTTGCTTCAAATATTCACCTGTCGATGGTGCGCCAGCAAATGAATTAGCAGAGCATATTCCTGACGAAATTCAAGAAGAGCGTTATCACCGTTTCATGCAGCACCAACAGGCAATTAGTTTAGCCAAATTACAAGCTAAAGTTGGTACTCACATGGACATTATTATTGATGAAGTTAGTCGTAAATTTATTATTGGACGCAGTAAATATGATGCTCCAGAGATTGATGGTTTAGTCTATATCAAGAATATGGGACAATACGAAACTATCCAAGTTGGCGATATCATTAAGGTTGAAATTATTGATAGTAAAGATTACGATCTATACGCTCGTCCAGTATAAAAAAAGCATCCATAAGGATGCTTTTTTTATACATAGCAATGTACTCAATTATTCGCCAGTTTCAGGCTTATCTTCACTATTGATATCTGGTTCTGTACCAGAAAATAAATCAAAAATTGTCTTATGATTAGTTATTATATCGATGCATGAGCCAACATAGCTTAATAAGTTACCAAACGTACCAGCGCTTAACAAAATTGCGAGAATTTTAAAACTCCAATGATGATTACCAAGTGCTGTTCCAAGTACGGCTATGCTTGAGAAGTGTTCAGAAATAATTCCATAAGTAGCAACAATCCCGCCCAAAAACACTCCAAATAAAATCGCTAAGTCACGATTATTAAGATGACGAACTCTTTTATGTAATTTTTTATGTGGAAATTTAGTATAAATAGACATGATGTACTCCATCCAAAATAATTTATTTTAGTATACAGGAGTCATTAGCAATCGAATGCGGTTAAAGGCGAACCCCATCGCCTATAACCGATATTATAACAAATTTATTTGTCGTTTGCAGCTAATTCGCGCAATTCGCGTTTTAAAATTTTACCTGTCGCATTACGAGGTAGTTTCTCCATAAAATATACTTTACGAGGCTGCTTAAATGGAGCAAGCAATGGTTTCAAAAAGTCTTTAAACTCTTTCTCGGTTGCCGTTACACCCTCTTTTAATTCGACATATGCAACGGGTGTCTCGTTAGCTTCGATATCTTTTACACCAACTACAGCACACGCTTGCACTTTTTCATGTGTATAGAAAAATTCTTCAATTTCACGCGGATAGATATTCATACCTTTATTAATAATCAAATCCTTGATACGATCAATAATAAATACATAACCATCGCTATCAATATAGCCGATATCGCCAGTTTTAAACCAACCATTCACAATAGTATCAGCAGTATCATTGGGACGATTATAATACCCAAGCATAACGCAATCACCTTGTACGCAGATTTCACCAATCTCACCACGTGGTAGCTGCTGCATATTTTCATCAAATGTTTCTAAAACGAATGTTGGAAGTGCACGCCCCACTGAACCAAATTTATTTGCCCACGGTTGATTTAATGCCACACCAGATGCGCACTCACTAAGTCCGTATCCCTGCACTAATTTACCACGTTTGAAACTCGCACTAAACCGTTTAATTACATCGTCTGATAATGGGGCTGCCCCAGAAACCCAGCCTTTGACATTATGAAACCAATGAAAATACCATGGTAATTTTGCGCGTGCCATGGCGCTAAATATATCAGGTACCCCCGCAAAATAGCGGCAACGATGAACTAAAAGTAATTTTAATAGATTAGCAAAATCTTTTTTAGTCGCAATACTTCTTACTATTACAACACTACTCCGACAAGCAATCGGTAACAAAATCGTTACCGCCAATGTAAACGCATGGAACATTGGCAAATAACAAATCATTTTGGCTTGCCCATCTTTCATCCTGAAATGTTTAATTCCATTATATGCTACCGCTAATAAATTCTTAAAGCTTAACATCGCGCCCTTCGGTTTACCAGTTGTACCACTGGTATAAATAATCACCGCTAACTCATTAATATTATCGGTAACTAATTCAGAAGCACCATCGACGGCAATAAATTTATCATAATCAAGGTTAATTTCATTCTCTAGTGGTGCACCATCTACCCAAATAATTTTTTCTGGATAAGATACCAAAGTCAGCCCAGCTACCTCTTTTGAATATTTTGCTGAAGCAAATAATAGTTTAGATTGCGAATCAGTCAATATATACGCTAATTCATCACGTTTTAAGAAATTATTTACCGGTACTGCCACCGCACCTATTTTGGTAATCGCAAATAAATTGACGATAAATTCTGGCGAATTAGCAATTACTAACGCCACCTTATCACCACGCGTAATACCCAAATTAGCTAAAGCATTCGCAACAGTATCAACCTTACGCAAAAACTCAAGATTAGTTATTTTATTCTCACCATCGATTAATGCTGGATAACTTGGATCTTTGGATACATTTTGCAATAAAATTTCATAAAAATTATTAACTGGATAACCGCTTGACATTCTACACCCTCATATATGAATAATTACAGCTAAATATAATTATAATCAATATGATAGTTAATCGCTAACTTTTATCATAAGCTAGACTAGCAAACTACAGTAACCAACTATTACCGAAGTATCAATTCCTCACTCACTACATTAGATTGGGGTATAAATAATTAAAATAGCAAGTGGGTATAACACTTTCATCTGCAAAATTTAATCAATTTTTCTGCCACTAATTAACTGTAATTAATAATTATTTTTTATATAAATTAACTTAAGCAATTTAAACCTAAGGTCTATGCATTATAACTATACAATCATGGAGTTATCTAACTTATGAGGCTTATATGAAAAAAATTATCGTATCTCTTTTAGTACTAAATTCAATTGCAGCATATGCAAATGAACCAATTTGTGCACCAACGTCTGAAAGTATGGAGTTAAAACAAGCAGTAAAATGGTATCGTAATTCTGCTGAAAGAAATGCACTCTATCACCAAGCATATAACCTAGGAACACTATATGTTGAACAATGGGTGAATAAGAACAAACCTCAGCCCAAAACATGGGGTGTGGTACTGGATATTGATGAGACTACCTTGGATAATTCATGGTACTTTAGAGCATGTAATGATATTGCTCATGATGAATCAATATTTAGTCACTATGTAGCAAATCCACAAAAATCAACAGCATTACCGGGTGTAAAAGAGTTTCTGGATAAAGTGCATAGTTTAGGTGGTTATGTGACGCTGGTATCTAATCGTGATGGTGCATTTAAAGATAGTAGCGGTAGTGTCATGGATAGTACGATTGCCAACTTGAAACAAGAAAAAATCTATTTTGATCAGGTACTCCTTGCCAATCATCGAGATTCTAAAACACCAAGCAATAAAAATCCACGTTTCAATGCAGTAATTACGGGTAATTATGATGCTTCGCAAATGGTATGGTCAAATAAACTTCCTGCCCATAAAGTAATCGCATTCTTTGGTGATAATATCCAAGATTTCCCGACCTTCAAGCAACAACAAATGGATAAATTAGACATTAATGATAAAACCTACAACATTTTTGGTAATGGCTATTTTATTCTTCCTAATCCAATCTATGGCAGCTGGGTTGCTAATCAATATAACTAAAAATAACGGCAGTTTGCCGTTATTTTTTTGTTCGTTTAGCTTTGGGCTTCGCTGAGTATTGTAGCTCATGATAAGTAACTCTAATTAATTCGCTTATCAACTGGTGATGTTCCAACTCTTCTCCCCCAATTAATAAATGTGGCTTGGCATTAGGATAAGGTATCCCATATTCGCATTCACCAATCAATTCTTGCCCCGCAGTAGTTGGCTTAACAAAGAATAAGTCATCACAGATTAAAGCAACAAAGACATTATTACAATAGATTCCATATTCACCAAACTTCTTTTTGGCAGTTATGTCACCAGCACTGCTAATCTGGTCGAGAATATATTCAAGCGTAGTTTTATTTGTTGCCATAGTTATTCTTTATTCCGTAAGATTAAGTTGTAATCCAATAATATTGAAATTTATGATTGTTACTACTCCATTTGAGAATATTTAATCAACTAATTTAGTATGATCACCATTTTTCACAGTCAAAACATTACCACCCAAAATTAACGCTGATGGCGTAACTCCTGTTACTGCACATTTCCCTAACTCTTGATTGGTTAGAACTAAATTAATTTTTTCTTTCGTCACCACCTGATTTTTAATTGCTAGCACATAGTAATCAGCTTGACTTTCACCGCGAATTGCACTACATGGAATCACGTATTGGCTTGCTAAAGTTTGTACCAAAATTTCACCTCTGACAAATTGCCCTGCTTTTAATTTTGAATTAGCATTCGCTACATCAATATACACCATATATGAACGCGTTCCTGGTTCAGAAACCTGATTCACACGGCGTACTTGACCGTGATATTCATGAGTATCTTTTTCAACATAGAAAGTAACTTGTTGATTCACAGAGACTTGACTAATTTTATCACTTGGAATCGCGGTCTTAATCTCTAACTTATCTAAATTGGCAAGCGCAAATAACTTAGTATTTTTTAAAGCTAACTGCCCCGTATCAATACTACGTTGATAAATAACACCATCAAATGGCGCGACAATATGGGTATTTGATAATTGTTTTTGACTACGTTTTAGCATTGCCTCTTGCGCTTTATAATTTTCAAGTGATGATTGATAGTTATTTACCAATTCATCATATGCTATTTGTGATACAAATCCTTCTTTCAATAGTTCAGATTGTTTTTCCATTTTTTGTTTATCAAGATCTAAGCGAGATTTAGCCGCGGCAACCTGTGATTGCTGTTGGCTAACTGCCTGAGCTAGATCTAAAGTATCTAATTCTGCTAGTGCTTGACCTGCTTTGACCAATTGACCTTCATCAACCCAAATTTTGGTAATCCGTGCATCTACCTCGGCAGAAATAACCGTTTGCTCTTTCGCCGTCAAGTCACCAGTAAAATTCACGACATCATTAATAGATTCTTGCACCACTGGAGTTACATCAGATTTATTTAATAATACCTCAGAAGACTTTGGAGTCGATGTAGTTGTTGATTTATTGCTTGCTTTTACGGCAATAATACCAATGATCGATACAATAATAACTAATCCTACTATTAATTTTCGCTTGAATTTTACTCTTATCATACTGCTATTTTACCACCTAGAAATTATATCTTGCCATCTACATAATCAATATACGACCGTAGCCTATGATTATACCAAATATGCTATAATTCCAACTAGATAAACGACAAGCAAAGGATGATATAATGGCAAGAAAAGCGCCAACTAAGACCACCAAACCAACTAAAATCGATCAGAAATTTGAAATTTTAAGCATACACCAGTTTAGTAATATTGCCATGACCTTTTGGGTGGGAGGAACACTAACTATTGGTAGTATAATTGTACCACTACTTTTTAAAAATCTCGACGAAGTTAGTGCCGCAACTTTGGCAGGACAAATTTTTAATATAAATGCCTACGTTGGGATGTTTGCTTTATTTTTTGCCCTATTAGAAGTATGTATTGATTATAAATGGCAGATCTTCCATTTAAGACGCTTTTGGTACATAATCGTTATGGAGTTAATTTTGTTTATAAATTATTTTGCTGTCTTTCCGATCATTGTTAAATTACGTGCTGGGTTGGTAGATATGACCACTCGCGTATTTCGACATAGCCAAGAATTTAGTTTGTGGCATTCAGTATCATCAATTTTATTTTTAATTAGTTGCTTGTTAGGGGTGTTGTATTTACTAGAACGTAAACGTAAATAACTGAGGCATATTAGAACTGCGTATTTACCCATCATAGTTTTAATAAAAGTCAGTTAAAATAACTCCAAATAAATAGAAACCATAAAATGTTAGACCAACCGAATAATATCACCGAGAACAATTTTAGCTAATCAGGGAAGATTTAGAATCAGCAAGAAAAAGAAATTAACTATATTAATTTGTTGTACTACCAAAGAGTTGGATAGTTGAGCGCTCCTTTGGTTGAGTATAGAAGTGTTGGCGGTTATGGAATAATTGCGCGAGATTAATAAATACCAGTATGCATATAGAGATACTGGCATTTATTAGTTTGATGTTAAAAAGATTTTGAACAGACTTTTAGAACTATGATTTTAACTTTTCAGTTATTTCTTCAATTGATATTTTTTTTGTGCAAAAAAACCAATCATGACAAGTAATCCCTTCTTCTGCTCCATCCATTCTTTCTTTAGCTATCCCACATGAACCTGCTGGTGGTACTATTACATCATCACCTGGTTGCCAATCTGCTGGAGTAGCTACAGAAAAATTATCAGCAGTTTGTAAGGCTATCAATACCCTTATTAATTCCGCAAAATTTCTTCCTGTGCTGAGTGGGTAATAAATTATAGTTCTGATAACTCCTTTAGGATCTATGATGAATACTGCACGTACTGCTTTGGTTGAACTTTCACCTGGTTGAATCATTCCATATTTTTGAGCAACTTCCATTGTTATATCTTCAATTAATGGAAATTTAACTTCGATATTTTTCATACCATTATATTCTATTTTTTCTTTAATAGTACGTAACCATGCGATATGACTGTATAGACCATCTACAGATAATCCTATTAGTTTACAATTTAGACGAGTAAATTCATCTTCTAATTTTGCAAATGTCATGAATTCAGATGTACATACTGGAGTGAAATCTGCTGGATGACTGAATAATATAACCCAATTTCCAATATATTGTTCTGGGAAATTTATTTCACCTTGGGTTGAAACAGCTTTGAATTCTGGTGCTTTTTCTCCGATTCTTGGCATATTATAATTTGATAATTGTTCCATGATAAATTCCTTTTTTATGTATTATAGAATAATTATGTTTATTCCTAGATGGATAGTATAGCATTTATTTTAGTTTTATCTAATATTTGATTGATTAATTTTTGCTATAAAATTCATTAAAAATTTTTATTACTTTAAACTTGAATCCTCACTTTTTTATTGTTGCTGAAAGTGAGTAATATAATTAGCTCAATATGAAGTAAGCAATGAGAGTTTTATAATAGACTGTAATTATTCAATTGTTATTAACTGAAAGAGCTCAATTGGCAATAAGTTAACTATATAGTTAACACAATGTGAAATTTCCTATTTAAATTTAGTAATAGATAGATATTATATTTATGTTATTTAATACTTAATTTACCTACATGTTAGCTACATGATCAAATTGAGAAGCACATATGATATTGAGTGGGATATAACTGAATTAGTTACAAACAGTAAATTTTATATATTAGTAATAACAAAATCTGGAGAATAAATAGAACTAGGGAAACAAATGGTGGCCTGGGGCAGAATCGAACTGCCGACACAAGGATTTTCAATCCTCTGCTCTACCGACTGAGCTACCTGGCCACAGGTAGGAAATGGTGCCGGAAAAAGGAATCGAACCCTCGACCTTCTGATTACAAGTCAGCTGCTCTACCTGCTGAGCTATTCCGGCACTATTGATATCAACATTTTTGGTGGCGAATCAGGGACTCGAACCCCGGACCTGCGGATTATGATTCCGTCGCTCTAACCGACTGAGCTAATTCGCCCTAACGTTGAGGTAGTTATTCTACCCCAACCCAATTACAAAAGTCAATCTTTTTTACAAAAAATCATAACTTTTTTTGCTACAAATTATTGCAAACGCGATAACACATTGTCTTTACCTAGAATATTCAAGACTGCATCAAATGAAGGAGTTTGCGTAGTTCCGCATAATTTCAAGCGTAACGGCATACCTAACTGAGGCATTTTAATTCCTTCGGTTGCACAAAACTCTTTAATTAACGCTTTAATATTATCCAGCGACCATTCTGACAGTGCATCTAGCGCTGTAGCAAATTTACCTAACACTCCCAATGCATCAGCTGTGAGGTGTTTAGTGGCATCTTCATCGCTTACCACTTGTGGTTGATAGAAATATGCAACTTCGTTGGTGATTGTATTCAAATTATCACCACGGGTCTTAACTAAATCAAGAATCGCATTAATATCTAATTGTGCCACATTAATCCCACGCCTAGCTAGTTCTGGGGCAATCAGCGCTAATAATTTATCATTCGCCAATGCTTTGATGTGTTGTGCATTCACCCAGAATAATTTTTTCATATCAAAACGTGCTGGTGATGGCGAAATATTATTAAGTTTAAACCACTCAACAAATTGCTCAATTGTAAATACTTCATCATCGCCATGTCCCCAACACAAACGTGATAAATAATTCAAAAGAGCTTCTGGCAGTATGCCCATATCCTTATATTGCATAACGCTTACCGGATCACGACGTTTTGACATTTTTTGCCCATCATCACGCAAAATCATCGGTAGATGTGCATACAATGGCACAGGCGCACCTAGCGCTTTAAGAATATTAATTTGTCGCGGTGTATTATTGACATGATCATCGCCACGTGTCACATGGGTAATACCCATATCCCAATCATCAACCACCACACAGAAATTATAAGTCGGAGTACCATCTGAACGCGCAATAATTAAATCATCTAATTCACTATTAGCGATCTCAATACGCCCTTTTACCAAATCATCCCAAACTACGCTACCATCAGTTGGATTTTTAAAGCGCACTACAGGCTTTACACCCTCACGTGGCTGTGAATTATGCAAGCAACGACGATCATAACGTGGCTTATCTCCACGTGCTTTTTGTTCTTCGCGCATAATGTCTAATTCTTCTTTTGAACAATAGCAATAATATGCAGTACCTGCGTCTAACATTTGTTGAATTACTTGTTTATAGCGCTCCATTCGCTGCATTTGGAAGAATGGACCTTCATCGTAACCTAGACCAAGCCATTCCATAGCATGAATAATACTATCAACAGACTCTTGCGTTGAACGTTCAACATCAGTATCTTCAACCCGTAACACAAATTTACCATTATTATGTCGTGCATATGCCCATGAGAATAATGCAGTACGTGCACCACCGATATGTAAAAACCCTGTTGGGCTTGGTGCAAACCTAGTTCTAATTGTCATAATATTTATTCCAGTAATTAATATATTTTAGCTCATTATTATACTATTGATAAATTAACTCCTAAAGACTATCGTATGTAGTAAACAAATTTAATTGCTCTAATTAAGCATTATTCTAAAAATTCTGGCTTAGTCAATAGTTTATAGAGTCAATCATTAACGACTAGCTTATAATTTATTAACAAAAAACCCATGTTAATACATGGGTTTTACAAAATAATTAATTACAACAATGTAGTTAAGCTTTATTAATCAACTCACGCAGCTCTCGTTTTAAAATTTTACCTGTAGCATTACGTGGTAAATGATCAATAAAAATCACTTTCCGCGGTTGTTTAAACGGTGCTAAATTAGCACGTAGAAAGTCTTTAATTTCTGCTTCTGTTGCGGTCACATCTTCTTTAAGTTCGATGTATGCAACAGGTGTTTCGTTTGCTTCCACGTCTTTTAACCCAACTACAGCACAAGCATTGACCTTTTCATTGGTATAAATTAATTCTTCAATTTCTCGTGGATAAATATTCATACCTTTACTAATAATCAAATCTTTTTTGCGATCTAAGATAAAAATATAGCCATCCTTGTCTACTTTACCAATATCGCCAGTTTTAAACCATCCATTAACAATAGCTTCTTTCGTATCTTCAGGGCGGTTATAATACCCCATCATCACACAACCACCTTTAACACAAATCTCACCAATCTCACCACGAGCAACTTGATTCATATCTTCATCAAAACACTCAACTTCATAAGTTGGTAATGCTTGACCAACTGAACCGATACGATTAGCCCATGGTACATTTACCGATACAACTGGTGAGCATTCACTGATACCATATCCTTGAAGTAAGGTACCACGTTTAAAACTTGCTGAAAATTTACGAATAGTCTCTTCTGCCAATGGTGCCGCACCAGATATAAAGCCTTTAACCGAGTGAAACCAATGGAAAAACCATGGAAGTTTAGCCTTAGCTAGTGCACTATAAACATCAGGAACTCCCACAAAATATGGAATCCGTTTAACTAACACTTGTTTAATTAATTTAGCAAAATCACCTTTGGTTGCAATTGAACGAATAATTGTTAATCCACTATTACTCATAATTGGCAGCGTAATCGTGACAGTAAACGTAAATGCATGGAACATTGGTAGATAACACACCATCGGAATCTTACCATGCTTAACGCGTAAATGAGCTACACAACTATTCACATTTGATAAAATATTACTAAATGAAAGCATTGCCCCTTTAGGCTTACCTGTTGTGCCAGAGGTATAGACAATCACTGCCAATTCACTAGGTGGCAAATCTGCAAATGGTGCTTGATTTGCTGGATGATTAATCAATTTATTATATGATATATGATTCTCATTTTCTAACGGACTACCATCTACCCAAACTATTTTCATGAGTTCTGTTTTAATGAGTTGATCGCGGACTTCTTTTTCAAATTTAGCACTGGCAAATAGCATCTTACTTTGTGAGTCATTCAGTATATATGCGATCTCATCTTCTTTAAGGAAGTTATTAATCAAAACAATTACTGCACCGACTTTATTAATAGCAAAGATATTCACCACATATTGCCAAGAATTACTCATCAGAATCGCAACCTTATCACCGACCCCAATACCTTGTGAATGTAAGTAACTCGCAACAGTATCAACTTGAGCTAGGAAACTACTATTTGAGATTTTTAGATCTTCTTCATAGATAATCGTCTTGCTTGGTGATTGTATAGCATTTAATGATGCTATGCTATAGAAATTACGGAATGAATAATTAGCTGTCATAATAATCCCACAAGAATAAATTTAGTCGTTAAAATATTATCCTGAATTTTATCATGAACAATGACCATAATCACGTTTATATATGGTACAGTGCAATATCATTGGATTTTCTATGCTTTATTGTTACAACAGGTTGTTGGAATTTTGGAACTATGAATAAGAAAAGACTAATTAATGTACATAAAAACCAGCGCACTAACAATACAATAGCCAAGACGAAAAATTGGCTAACTATTTTAGATATATAGATTTTATCACACCTACACATAAATAATAATTTCTATATCACCCAATTCATAACACTATCAAACACCATATAACATCCTAATATGAGCGCAACTGCTGCAAATATACGCTGTGAAATACGATTGCTAATTTTTTGTGAAATAAAGCTTCCGCTAACCATCCCAAGAACACTACCTATCATGAAAATAGATACCAAATTAAAATCCATTTCAATAGTGTTAATTTTATTTAATATCGAAGAAAAAGAAATGAGTGTAATAATTAATAATGATGTTGCAGCAGCGGTCTTGTTTTCCATACCATTGAGAATAACCAACGCTGGAACAATCATGAATCCACCACCAACACCAAAAAATCCTGTTAGAATACCAGTTAATGCCGCGATCGGTAAAATTTGCCAAAAACTTCGTATAGTAGATAACTTTTGTAAATTATTGTTTACGACCTTATCTTTAAGTAAACTCTTTCTAAACATTAAATAAGCAACAACTAGCATTAATATCGCAAAGCCCAGAATTAATAATCGCTCACTGATTTGATGGGAAAAATATACACCAACTGGTGTCATCAAGCCACCTACAGCCGCAAAAATAAATCCTTTTCCCCACTCAACATTCTTACGTTTGAGAAATGCTCCCAAAAGAGCACTTACACCAACTACAAATAATGATATAGTTGTAGCAACCTGCATAGGTATATGTAATCCATAGACCAATGCAGGTACAGAAACAATTGCGCCACCGCCACCAGTGATTCCCAGTAATAAACCAGAAAACATACCTAATATTATAATTAACATGAAAAACCTTAATTAAACCATATCAATTATAACTAGATTAGACCGCACGCCAAATTAGCGGGTACAGCAATATCCATCATTTTCGGATTGGGTAACTTCAGATTATCCATGATATGTTTAAATTCTTCTACTGTTTTACCCGCTAAGCGCGGATTAAAATTTTTTTCTTCCCAAATAGTTGAAGTAGTATTACCATTATAATCATGACCAGGATACACGATAGTCTCATCAGGTAGCGTAAATAATTTATTGACAATACTATGATACTGATCAACAGGGTTACCTGCTTGAAAATCCGTACGACCTGTACCACGGATGAACAATGTATCTCCAGTAAACACCATACCAGCAGTATATAGACAAAATGAATCTTGTGTATGCCCAGGAGTTTCTAATACGGTAAAGGCGAGATTACCAACTTGGATAATGTCGCCATCACTAACGGTTTTGCTCACACAAGCCGCATTAGTAGCGTCACCAAGCAAGGTAATACAATTGGTTAATTCACGTAATTTACCTGCAGCGGTAATATGGTCAGCATGAACGTGAGTATCAAAGACATACTTTAAAGTTAAATTTAATTCTTTCAGCAATTTCATATACTGCTCTATTTTGCTATCAACAGGATCGATGATAATTGCATCACTATTGATACCATCAGCCACAATATAAGTAAACGTAAAAGTTTGCGCATCAAATAATTGGCGAACTAACATGGTATTATCCTTAAAAATAAACTTGGTTGCTCATTATTTTAGTTTATTCTAATATAAATGTCAAGAATTATTTTAGATTTTACTAAAATAATGATTAACCGTTTTATTTCTAACTACCCATGAAGTAATATCAATAAAAAATGGCGCGAATAATTTCGCACCATTTTAAGTATTAGTATTAAAATTAGTTAATAACTTACTGACCATCAACCATCTGCACTGTTGCATCAATATTTTGAGACTCTAATTGATTTTGCATCGCATATGCCTTAGATTGATTAGTATATGGACCCACAAATACATTGTAGCTAGTTAATCCTTCACTATTGGCATTAATTTTTTGAATCGAGGCATGAACACCTTGGTTAAGTAATGACTGCTGTTTTGCCTCAGCACTATCAGCTGTAGTATAACTTCCCACATTCACTAAATAATAAATACCACTTAAATTAGATAAAGTATTTCCCGAACTAACCCCACTAGCAGTACTTTTATTTCGCTTACGTTTTGCTTTTGCTGGAGTTGGCGGTTGAGTTGTTACCACTTTAGATTCTACTGGTAGAGCCTTGTTATTGGCATTAATAATCGCTTGGGCAAGTTTGTTACTTTGCCGTTGCTGCCAGAACATATAACCTGCAAAGCTAATCCCAATAATCGCAAAAATAATCACTGCCCACAGCCACAAATTATGACTATCGCTAAGTGGAGTCACTTCAATCGGTGGTTGATATTCTAAATGAGCAAATAAATCGCGGTCATATGGACGTTTAGTTAACGGATTACTTAAAATATCATATGCTTCTTGAATTATTCTAAATTCAGCTGGATCACCACCTTTGTCAGGATGAAACCGCTGTGCCAAAATTCGATATGCTGCTTTAATCTCTTCATTTTCAGCATCAAAATCAAGCCCTAGAATTCGATAATAATTCTTCATACCTCTATAATTCTTTCCGATAAGTTTTATCTACAATAGTAGCACATACGCCACCGCCTGTGACATTGGTCATAGTCCGCATCATATCCACGATTTTATCAATTCCAATTACCAATGCCAACCCCTCCAATGGTAAACCAACGCTAGTTAATACTACGGTTGCCATAATTGAGGCAGTACCTGGTACTCCAGCAGTACCAATAGTCGCAATTGCAGCAGTAATAACAATCATTACATACTGTTGCAAACTCAAATCAATACCAAATACCGTCGCAGTCATGATACAAACGATAGCTGGAAAAATTGCACCACACCCATCCATTTTCATAGTAGCACTTAATGGTGCCACAAACCCAGCAACACGCTCACTAACACCAACCCTGTCAACCAATGTTTCCATTGTAACAGGTAACGTACCTAAACTCGATGAGGTAGTAAATGCAGTAATCATAGCAGGCCAAAAACGACCAAAAAAGCGAAATGGATTTTGTTTAGCCACTAGCGTAATTAAAATACCATAAATAATAATTTGTAGCGCGCAGGCTAAATAGATGGCAACAATAAATTTACCTAATGGAATCAAAGTAGCAATCCCATAATGATTACCAACGCCAACTAATAAAGCAAAAATTCCATATGGCGATAAACGAATAATTTTGCGGGTTATGATAAACATCACTTTAGAAAATTCATCAAAGAAAGTACGAACGGTTTTGCCATTTTCTCCTAATGCAGTTAATCCCAAACCAAACATTACCGCAAAAACAATTACAGGTATAACCTTACCACTAGAAATCTGACCAATTAAATTACCTGGAATCATATCCAAAAAGGTTTGACTAAGACTTGGTATTTCCCGTGCTTTAAAATCATCCGCAGCACTCAACATCGATAATCCTGCACCTGGATTGATTAATTTACCAACAGTAATCCCAACAATAGCTGCAATCACAGCGGTGATGACAAACCAAAGTAACGTACGACTACCTAAACGTTTAACCAAAGTTATATCATCTAATTTCGCAAAACTCGCAATAATGGTTGAAAATGTCAAAGGAATTACAATTAATTGCAATAATTTCAAAAACACATCACCAAATGGAACGATGAAATCCACTGCAACTTGGGGCAATAGCTTACCTGCTACCAATCCTAAAATTAGCCCTAATAAACACTTATTACCAGACCCTAATTTCACTGATAACTCCTAACTATGAAATTTAATTTTAAATTAGCACGTATTATAGTATACATAAGAGTTTTAATCATATCTATCTGTTATCATAAATAATAACTTTCTTCCTTAAAAGAGATGAAATAGTTAAGCAAAGTAATTATGATTATTTATTAGACACAGACAAACTACAACTATATGATAAAATTCGGCTTTAATTATCTGTGTTACTATGTTCCTAATATGAAAAAATTCCTCATTACGACAACCCTCAAGTTATTATCACTGTTACCTCTGTCTGCAATTCGTGCTATTGGTGCTGCAGTTGGTATCTTGGTACTTAAATTATCCAAAAACAGTTCGCGCCGATTACGTAAAAACTTACTTATTACTGGACTTGCGACCGAAGAAAATATTGACCTCATGGTACGTAAGACCGCAGAGGCAATGGGTATGACACTTGCTGAAGCAGCACTAATTGCATGGCAAAAAAACTATTCACGAATCAATAAGTTATTTGAAGTTGATGAAAGTTTTACAAAAGTCAAACAACTACTAGCATCTGGGCAAAATATTGTTTTCTTAACACCCCACATTGGTAATTTTGAGCTAGCAATTAAATACTTTGCCCTCAACCTTCCAATGAATATTAATATTCTCTATAAACCCGAGAAAGATCCAATATTAAATGCGATCATGTTAGAAGGTCGTACCGAGCCAAACGTTACCCCTGTTCCAACCAATCGTAAAGGTGTGCTTAGCTTGATGAAACACTTCAAGTCTGGTGGTACCATTGGAATTCTTCCTGACAATGTCGCATCGGGTGGCGATGGTGAATGGGTGAAATTTTTCGGACATTATGTATATGCAACTTCATTAGCCGCTAAAATCTGTCAAACACCCAATTCTTGTGTAATGTTCGTGCAAAATTTGCGTACTCCGAATGGATTCAAATCACGTTGTATACCATTTAATCCAAGTTCATCAGATACCCATAACATTATTCAAGAAATGTATGGTGAAATTGAAAAAATGGTACTTGAGGCACCAGAACAATATTATTGGTCATACGATCGTTTCAGAGACGTAACGGGTGCTAAACCAAAACCTAACGATTATCAGGAAATAAACAATTGAAAGACATACCTATCAAATTAGGGCTGGGAATTCTGCGCATCTTATCGTGGATTCCATTGCCAATTTTAAATAAAATCGGTAGCGGATTAGGCATTGCTTGCTATCATATCTTACGTAGCCGTCGCAACGTGGGTTTAATTAATCTACGTTTATGCTTTCCTGATTGGAGTGAAGAACAGCGCCATGAACTTATTAAACAACATTTTAAAGAGTTGTTTATTTCTGGTTTAGCATATGGATTAATTTTTTATGCAAGTGCCGACAAATTGCGTCGTCTCATTGATATCCGCGGCTTAGAAAACTATAACAATATTCGCGGTAAAGAACCAGTTATCTTACTTGCTCCACATTTCTTAGCACTTGATATTGGTGCAAATCGTCTCACACTAGAAACCCCTGGGTATAGCGTGTATTCAGCTCAACGTAGCCAATACCTAACAGAACGCATTAAAGAAGCACGGTTAAGATTTATCAAAGACGGTGGAGGAGAAATTTTCTCACGACAAGAGGGATTACGTACGATCGTACGTAAAATGAAGCAGACAATGATTCCATTTTATTATCTACCCGACCAAGACATGGACGAAAAAAACTCAGTTTATGTACCATTTTTTGCCCATCCAACCTGCGCAACCTTGGAGACCTTGCCAAAACTAGTTCAATTAACCAATGCCAAAATTATCCCAATGGCAACCTACCGCGAAGGTAATAAATATGTAGTAGAATTATCACCAGCATGGGAAAACTATCCAACTGGAGATGTTATCAACGATGTTACGATCATGAATCGTTATATTGAAACTATGATTATGAAACAACCAACCCAGTATCTATGGTTACATAAGCGCTTTAAAACACAACCAAACAAACCACGTGGCGCACTATACAAAAATTAAAATTATATTATGGAGGAGGACAAATTATGGCAAAAATACCTTTAGCACCTGAACTACGCAAAATACTATTCCCGTACAGTTTAGGAGAAGATATTGGCAATGCCGTATCGCATTGTGTTGGGGCATTTATTGCACTTGGATTAATGATTAGCTTGGCGTGGATCGCTGGTCGTTATGGCAATGCGATTGACGGACTGGCATTTATCTTTTATGGGATTACAATATTATTTATGTTTGTAATGAGTACGGTATATCATTCAATGGTGAATACTACTGCCCGTAAAGTAATGAAGCGGCTCGACCATGTGTCGATATTTGTATTGATTCTTGGTTCTTATACCCCATACGTGTTTAGCCTATTAAAAACTACCTTAGCGTATTGGATATATGCATTTTTATTTTGTCTAACCGTTCTTGGTATCGTCTTTAAATCATTATACGCTGGGAAATTTAAAAAAACTAGTACCTTAATCTTTGTATTAATGGGCTGGATGTCAGTATTTTTATTGCCGCAAATTTTAGCTAAATTGCCAACCATGGGGGTAATATTCTTCATTTCTAGTGGCATAATTTATACCATCGGCGCGATATTTTATGCCTTGAGTAAATTCAAATACTCGCATATGGTATGGCATATTTTTGTAATCTTTGCCGTGATTGCAATGTACTTATCAATAGCATTTTATATCTTACAATATCGCTAATCAAACTAGAAGAATATTGTTAACCACCGCATTCTTAATAGAAAGCCATATACTATGAAAAAACTACTTACCTTGTTTATTATATTCTTTTGCCTACTGATTACCAGTTGTAGTACTGGAACTACAGGACAATCGGGTGAAACACTAAACAGTATAACCAAAAATGAGTCTGGTATCTTAGTTACTGTGGGTAATCATGGCATGATTCAAACCTCCAGTGATAATGGCATTCAGTGGCACACTCAAATTTCAAATACTAGCAATAACTTAAATGGTGTCGCCTATGGTAATAAACAATTTATTGCCGTTGGGAATAATACAATCTTATCATCAGCAGATGGTACTACATGGAATGTCATTAATCAGACATTAAATACCAATTTAGCTGGTATTATCTATAGCCAAGGTAAGTTCATCGCGGTTGGTAATGATAAAACATCTGGCAATGGTGTAATCTTATCCTCACTAGATGGTAGCACATGGAAAATCGATTATTCCGCAGCAGATATTGGCGCGCTAAAAAGCGTAACATATGGTAATGGTAAATTTATTGTCGTGGGAATAAGTTCATTATTAACTTCCATCGACAACGGGATTACTTGGACGAAAGCCCAAGTATCAATTTATCCATTATATGGCGTGACATATGGTAACAATAAATTTGTTGCGGTTGGCGCACAAGCTGCACATAAAGGTGTTGTGGTTACTTCAGCTGAAGATAATCAATGGACCAATATTAATACCAATTTTGTATATGAATTTGAGGCAATTACATACAACGGTACCTTTGTCGCGGTTGGTCAACATGGTGCAGTATATAGTTCAACTGATGGAATAACGTGGAATAAAATTATCTCAGGAACAAATGGCTATTTGTATGGTGTCACATCAACAATTGATGGTAAGTTTATTGCAGTGGGTAGTAATAGTACCATAATCAGCTTAAACGTATCTGGCAATAACTCATATCATGGCGTGACATATGGCAATGGTAAATTTATTGCAGTTGGTGATAAAGGTCTCCTCAAAACTTCTAATGATGGTATATCGTGGATAACACAAAATTCCTCAACTCAAAAATCACTCATGGCAGTAGTATCAGGAACCAATTTACCTTATATAGCAGTTGGTACTGCTGGTACGATAGTTATGTCTCCAGATGGCGTTAATTGGGCGACCCAGTCATCAGGAGTTAGTGAATCCAACCTATTTGCAATTACATATGGGAACAATCAATATGTTGTCGTAGGACAAAATGGCGTTATTCTCACATCACCAAATGGTATAACGTGGAATAAGCAGCAAGCAGTAAATAATTCATTATACGGTATAACTTATGCCAATAACCTATTTGTTGCAGTTGGATTATTTGGCTCCATTTATACTTCGCCAGATGGTTCAATCTGGACACAACAATCGTCGGGAACTGATGCATGGTTGACGGGGATTAGTGTCAATTCTGATGGTGAATTTGTAGTTGTTGGCATTGATAATAATGGAAACAGCATTTCATTGACTTCACCAGATTGCAGCACGTGGACAACACAAGCCAATAATTTAGCGCAATTATACGGTACTACTTACAATGCACCATTAAACTACTATCTAGCGTTTGGTTATGATGGAACGCTGTTAAGTTCTACAAATGGTGCTGATTGGACGGCATTGTCATCAGGAACCAATGAAGATTTATTTGCTGCAGCAGTCAATGAAAGTGGTAATTCAGTAATAGTTGGCGCTAATCAAACTATCATTTATTTTAAGAAACAATATAAATAAAACCACCTACCCTAGATTAGTGATAGCGCATATTGTTAATCTAGGGCTAATTTATATTTATATAAAAAATATAGCAGTTATCACAAGTACTACCAGCAGCAATGATGGAATTGCTGCAATTTTCACAAATAGATTATCACCATACATAATAAATTTATTTGTTCTACGTGCAAAATAAAATGCATTAGCAATGAGTAACAGTATCGCTAAATAAAATACTAAATAAATATACTCAATATACATTAAATCTGCTAATACCTTATTTCTCAATGTTGCATGTGCAAATATTAGAGTAAAAAACATCCCTGTTGTCGCTGATATTAATCGTGGTACATCAAATCTAATATGATCATTTGGTTTTCTTGAAATTGTAAGTAATGTAATGAATAAAATAACCAAGATGACAATAAATGGCACCATTGTAGTAATTATGCCATTTGCTAAATTAGAATTTACCAGTATATTAAATCTTAGAGCAGGTAGTTCTAATGCACGATAATTATTTACCGCATCAGACATCTCGATAACGTCACTCATAAAACTAAAATAAGTTCCAGAGATATTCCAATTAGGAATCACTACTTGCGGATTGATACCATTTGCTTTATTGATATCATGTAATCCACTATAAAACGTAAAATCAGGAACCAATACTATATTTTCTTTATTACTAGATGGAGCTATTGAAAGCCAAATATTACCGTGTGTAAATGGATATCGACTATAATCAATACTATGTCGAATGTTAATATCAAATGCCCAAGTTGCTATGTCATAAGTTGGAGTGTGTTTAATATTAATTAATTTCACATTCCCATTTGATGAATCATTTAATCGTACACCAACTAATTCTGATTCACCAATACTATAGCGCTGCATGATATTACCATGTAAATTTACTTCATAAGAGTCTAAAAATTTGGCACTATTAATCACAATTGAAGTTGGAATTTGGACAAGTGGAGAAATTTTCTTTAAACTTGCCTCTGATTCAACATTTTTTAGATTGACATTTAATGTTTGTACGTCAGTGATTGCATCACTGGTATTCACATAATATAGATTACTAGAAACTAACCAAATAGAAGATATACACAACACAAGTAGCACAGAAGTGATAATTGAGCCAGTCCACAAAAACTTTTTGGTTGATTTCCTAAAGGATATTTTGGTAATAAAAATCCATGTCAAACTAATAAATAACAAATATGAAAAAATTACTAGTGTTATGTATGGGGCATGGTTAACTGGTCTATCTAAAGATTTTAGATAATCAGGTGTATATTCGGCTAGAATAATCCAAGGAACATTACTAAGCTTGTAAATAAGAAAAGTTAAGTCTGTACCATTATTATCAACATGTCGAACACATTGCTGTGAACAATTTTGACCAAGACTTAAAAAAAGTTTGTTTTCTAGAGATGACTGATTGTTTTGAACATTTAAGCCAAGTAGAGAATATTTCTTTTCATATTTATAGATATAATCTCCATTTGAATTTATAATAGTAACATACTGACTACCTAAATTGCTTGCGACAAATTCATCGATAGCAGTCAAATCAATATCTAAAGCAACAACCCCTATTTTCTGATGTTGCTCATCAAAAAATGGTACGGAATAACTAACCATAAACTCTTTTGATGCACCATCATAATATGGTCTACTCCAGTTTTTATTGTCTCTAATAACATTATTATACCACTGATTTTGTTCAATATTTATAGAATAATCATAATCATACAGAGAAGACTCCATTAAGCTACCATTATTTTGCCAGTATATATTTTGGTGTGGCATTGGATAATCTGGTACATAAACTATTCCAATACCCAAGATAGACTTATCTTTATATAACTGTAATCTCTCTATATCAGATACAACAAATTTATGATTAGTTATATCTGATGCTATTTTATTAACTATATTTTGTATATTTTGAGATTTTTGAGAAATCAAATTAGCACTAGAACTTATCAACGAATCTTGATTATTGAGAATGTTATTCTGCCTGATTTGTCGATCATTAATAATAGTATATATGCTTAATATTACAAACATGATACTTATAAATGATAATATGTATAAAAATAACAATGACTTTCTTCTAACTTTCTCAGAGAACATTGATTCATAACCTATAAATATTTATATATTTTTTATTTTCAGCACAAGATACACTAGATATGTTTCATTTTTAATAAGCTTGGACAATCTCGAAAACCTCCACTTACATACTTAGGAAATAGTCAAATTTGGTATCTCAACTTCGTCCTATGTCTAGCTGTATTGTCTTCAATGATATCCTATTCAGCAATATATAAGATAGCTAGACACAACATTTATATATAACTAATGCTATTTAACAGATATCTACAACAAAATTACAGTAAAATACAAATTTACCTAGCAGAGTTCGCATTCACTAAAATATAGCCGCGGAAAGATTCTCCATCAGTGGTATTCATACTTTTATAAAGATCATATACTTTTACCCATGTCCAAGGCGCAAAAGCATTCCAAGTATCTAATATTAATACTGAGTCACTGTTTTCATCATAAGCGGCCAATGGAGAAAAATGACCGCCATTTAGAGCAGACATAACATTTAAGTTATAATTAACAATAATATATTTACTTGGGGTTTCTAGTAATTGTTTCAACAAAACCCGAAATGCAGCGATATCTGTATCTGTTGAAGTTTTTACATTAATCTTATCCGCTGTCAACCCTTGTAAATTTAGAGCAGTTGTTAATTGATCAAGAGTTACACCCACCATATACTCGCCATTCACTTTTTCTCGACCATAGATCACTTCTTTATTTAAATAACCCTTAACATTGTTATTAAAAAAATTGTCTTCTGTCCACGTAAAATTACCATCAATTACGTTATCTTCTAGAATGTACCATGAACCTGTTTTTGATAGTGGAGGAGTTTTTCCAGTATTTGCATAAACTGTATTTAACATAATTACAGCAGACGCTATTCCACAACTTAGAATATTACTTTGTGGACTATAGTGTGTTGATAATGAGTAAAACGCAGTTTTATATTGTGCACTATTAAAAATAGCGATTCCTGACTCACTATTGTATGCGGTAACCGCCATCGTATTTGAGTAAGGACTAACTGTAAATTTTGCATAACCATAATCATAAATGGTCGGATTTGCTTTAGTGCCAGTAGTTGCTGCTTCACCAGACGAACAGCTAGACACTAATATACTACCTAAGAGAGATAAAAATAGTAATTTTTTCATTTGGGAGTCTTCCTGTGGTTTTGTTAATAATAGATTTAGACATAACTAAATATCAGTGTATCGCGATAGCGTTGTACAAGATATTAAATTCAATTGCTAATTATAACAGAGTGTTTTAATAGTGTAATATTGATAAAAATATATAGAGACTATTCATATTAATAAAATTCACTAACTTTTATCAATACAATTTAATATCAATATGTTACAATGAAAATATACCCAAATAATTATGTTTTTTTGTGCAACAAACTACTATTTAAAAAAATAATAAATTTAATTACTATACCCTAATCAGAGAATCAAATACCTCAACTTAATAAATAAGATAGCTATAGTAAATGCACTGTAGAAAAAATAGAATTTACCCTGCCACCTTATTCATATAAATCAAATAATATCAATTCCAAAATAGAACTATATTTCATCAATACGTGCTGTACCGTTAATCAGATGGTTTACCATACAATCACGGTATATGAATTACCAATTGTTTTTACCCCAATGTAGATACTACAAAGTACGCAACTATTGCGACTACATAATAGTTATTACAAAGCTAACTGAATATTCGCGCCTAATAAAACAGATACAAAAAGTTACTGCTAAACAAGGAGTGGTCGCGATAATTAACTACGGTGCTACAGACTATGTAATTATAAAAACTAAAAGGCGTTATCAAGTAGTAAGAATTATCGATAAGATTATTAATCACTATCGTTTTTCTGCTAATACTACCCTAATAAAATTTGGTGATGTAGTATTGGTAAATTATTTAATAAAACAATCACTCAATATCAGCAGAAGATTTAAATAACCGTAGGTTTAAGTAACTCATAAGGTTCACAGTGTAATACTTGTGCTAGTTTTTCAAGAAGTTCAAGACTAATACCACGTTTACCTGCTTCAAGTAAAGCAACGGTATTACGATGCACATCAAGCAGCTCACTAAGCTTTTCTTGACTGATACCTAGGCGTTGGCGATAACTACGTAAATTAGTCGCAAGAGTTTGATTGAGTAAATTTGTTTTCATGTTGTGATTGTATGTTACTAAATTCAAAGATTCCATACACTCAAATTGTTACACACTGTAAGTGTATGAATAGTATAATTATGCCACGCGATAATCGCTATCTCTAGCAAGAGCAGCAATAGTACAATAAATAAAATAAGCGTAACCAAATAGTAATATTATTAATCAAGATTATTTTAAACCGTCAGATTTAATAAATTAAATTTGACACATTAACAAGAGGAAATAAAATGAAAAAATTAGTCTATATATTATTGTGTCTGTCTCTAGCAAGCTGTGGTGGGGGTAGTAGTAATGAAGGTAGCGGTGGTGGTGGCGGTGGCGATAACCCTCCCAATCCGCCAGGTCCAAGTGATATAACACTTAATGGAAAATATGTCTTGTCAGGAGATTTTGGAGCAATAACTAACTCGACAATCAGAACAAGTAAAAATAGTATTTTGGCACTAAATGCAGATAACTCATGGAAGCAAATGCCATTAGGATCACCGTCAGTATATAGTTATGTATTTGCTAAAGATCGGTTTGTTGCAATGGGTGATAAAGGACCAACAGGATTATTTGGTGAAAAGAAACCATTATTCTCTGATGATGGTATTAATTGGTATCCTGCATCATCAACGAAGTCGAATTATACTTATATGAATTATACGGCAGATACTTTTTTTGATACTCACGACAATATGTTCATTACAGGAAATGCAAAATCAACTGATGGTCTAACTTGGGAGTACTTTGATAATAATGCGAAGACACCCATAATATATGGTAATAATCGTTATCTAACAATCATTAATTATAATGGGTATTACTCATTTAATGCACAAGAATGGTTACCAATGTCCACAAAGAATCTAGAAAATTACAAGAATCTATTTTTTAATGGTCAATACTTCATAGCAGCAAATGCTGATTCTGTTTATTCTGACAACCCCCCAATGTATAATTATTCTAAAGATGGCAGCAATTGGTCACAAACAAACTACCCTATTATATACGATTCATACTACTATTACTATAGAACATCTTGCGATATCAAACAACTCAATGGTAGTTTCTTTTGCTACTTAAACATAAATGAATCATCACAAGTTGCAACCTCAACTGATGGTATCAATTGGAGTACTCCACAAGTACTAAACTTAAATGGTGAAAGCAAGTTTGCTTCAAATACGCCTATTTTTGTGAATAATAAATACTACGCATATTGTGGTAGTGGTGATAACACAAGTGGTTCATATCGTACATGTACTAGTAATGATGGCATCACATGGAATTATTTTGGTGATCTACCTGCATTAATAACTTCTGGCAATAATATACAAAAAGATGGTTATACACAACAAAATGGTAAAGTCATAGGAGAAACTCTCACCTATCACTATGGTAAATATTTTTTATTCGGTCCTTATGGAAAAATCTGGTACTCTACTGACATGCAAACATGGACGCAAACAGTATCTGGGATAACCGTATCAAACTACAACACATTCCATAATACTACTGGATTAGCATTTGTCTTAGGTTATACTCGCTTTGATTCTAACAAAACACAAGCTGCAATAGCCTACTCTAACGACAACGCAGCATCTTTCAAAATGGCAAACTTACCAGAGATAGCAAAAACTCCGCGGGCAATAGCTAGCAGCGGTCACGATTATGTGGTAGTTGGTGATGCGGGAACGGTATTACATTCTAGTGATGGCATTAATTGGTCGCAAGTAGATGTAAGCAATATCACAACGAGCGACTTAACCAATGTTGAATATCTCAATGGTAAATACTATGCTACTGGTGATTTAGGTTATGTACTTACTTCAAGTGATGGTATTAGCTGGACACATTCTCAAGCTGCTGGAAATCCTCGGTTAATGGATATTATCTACAACAATGGTAAATACTTTATAGTCGGTTACGGCGGGTATATTGGTTATAGTCTAAATGGAACTAACTGGATAAAAGCAACTACACCAACCAGAGAACAGATCAATTCAGTAACATTCGGTAATAATGTTTACGTTGCAGTTGGTAACAATGGGACTTTAATTAGCTCAACCGATGGTGTAACTTGGACTCAGATACCAGCAAGTAATATTAACTATTCATCGTCGTCAGGTGATTATCCAATTCCAATTGGGAACATGGGTACTCTAAACTCAATTATCTATGACAGTGAAGATGGTTTTGTAGCTGTAGGTGATAATGGGTTAGTTATCAAATCCAGTGATGGTGTTAATTGGTTGAGGAACTATAACTATTCATCATCATATAATTCATCATTATACAACTATACCAATATTACACCTCTTAACTAAATAATAACTTGGATGGTTATCTAACCATAGATAGCCATCTTATTTTGCCTGTTTAATCTACATGTGTTTCTAGTTCTAATGGTGATATTGGCAAAATAACTTATCAATAATAGCACGTAGGTAAATAGCACTGTATCAGTTTTATAGAAAAACATTTATTATCAGTTGGTTAACCCAATCAAAATATCATCATGATAAACAATGATTGGATTTGTTTGTATTATAATAACGCAATAATTAAAAAAAGTGACATTAAAAATCACATCTTCTAATTATTATAAATTTACTGATTTGATTAATTACAAATGATTTACTGGGATAAAAAATGGATTTAAAAATGTTGTTACGCTATCAAATATCTGGTAGCGTGTTTATTGCTTGGTTTTTACTGTTTCATTATAGTGTGCACTCCGCTGATTTCGCAGATATGGCAACTAAAATAATGGATATTAGCAGTTTAGCAGCTCTCGTTATGGCAATTCCACTCGGTGCAATCATTCATCAATTTTCAGTTACGATAAAAAATCAAATCTTTGGGCTATGTGAAGAAAGCTATCTTAGTGATTCGCCGCTGAAAAAACCAACCAGTGCAATACTTAATTATTATGCAAATAATTTAATTGGAGATGACTCTAAAGAAATAAATCTTGAATACTTAAAATACATTCAAGACAAAATAACTAATCTAAACTCATTTTACTATATGCGTTTTGATAATGGTTTTTTAGCACCATTGTTGGCAAGTGCTCTATTTTATTACATTGATAGTGAGTCGCTTACGTTGTGGTGGGTTTTTTCCCTTGTTTCGTTATGTGCGATAATGTTATTATGTAATTGTACTAAAATATGTGGATGGATTAGAAAAAATAAACCATGTTATATAATAGTTGGTTTATTGTCGTTAGTAATAATTGCTTTTGGTTGTTTAGCGTATTACTCAGCTAGCCATGAAAATAAATCCAGTGTAGTACTAACTACATCGACGACACATACAGAATCCAATATTCACTATATAACGACACAAGACTATTCTTTTGAATCAGTTAGTGATACAAAGAAAGAGTCACGAATAATAGCTGATAACCTAGTAAACCCTTCCAATATTTCGGATATAAAAGATGATAACATACAAAAAGTTACCATTATTGAAAGTGAAGATACCGCACTAAATAGCCAAACCTTTACCTGTACTACTAAATGTGCTAAATGTTCCCTTGAACTAACTTGTACAATTAGTAATGTTCGGCAACAGCAAGATAAACTACCTCATATTGCTAAAGCTGAAATCACTAAAATTGATACAACATTATTAAACAAAATATTAATAGCTTGTTTAATTATATCAACTCTGTTATTGTCATATACTCCTAGGATAATTCAAGAAATAAAGGAGTACACTAAAATAATACAGCAGACTTCACCATAAAATTTGTTTTATTCGAATTTATATAGCTAACATTTAGGAGATTGAATAACTGAGCCAAAATCAACTATATTAATGTCAGTAAGTTATTTTAGTCAATAGCGCTCAATAGAATTTATGTTAACTATATTAGATACCATAATTTGTATACTTCACGCTTGGACTTTAGTCTGTGAACATTATAAAATATAAATAAAATCGTCGTAAAATTAACCAATTGAAAGAGTAAAAATGTATATAGTAAAAAAAGCAATTAAATTTGATTTACCTATTGACGGGGTAAAAGTAAAAACAGTAGATGATTTAATGGAACATTTAACTGTAGAGTTAATAGAACATATAAAATCAGGATTATTAGTAAAATGGTTGTTAGCGAGAGAGCCCGAACTAGCAGGAAAAATGCAAAAAATTGATATTATGGATAAGTCAGACCGTGAAATATTAATTGCGGTTTTTGATGAGCTAGGATTCGAGACCGATGATCAAATAATTGATGCTATGTATCTAGCACATGAACAATCGCAAAATCATAGTAAAGCAGTGATCAGTCAAGAAATTTCACTTGCTAAATTAGAAAATGAACCAACTTTTGCACAGTCGCTAAATAATACTGAAGTTTTACCCGGCGATGATGTAAGTGGGCAAAATTTCTCTAACATGAATTTTTCAAATCAAAACCTTTCTGGAGTAAATTTCTCTAATTGTAATCTAAATGTATGTAATTTCGATAAAACAATCTTAAAAGGTGCTAATTTTTGTAATGCTAATATTAAAAACTCAACTTTTGAGGAAGCAGATTTACATAAAGTCCAAATGGATGCCGCAACAATAGAAAATTGTAATTTTACTAAAGTTGAATTATCAGAGGCTTCATTGTATGGCTGTATTATATCATCGTCAAACTTTCAATTAGGATGTATTCAGGGAGCTTCTCTATATGGATCTCAAATTAGTAAATGTAATTTTAGTCAGTCTGATATGCACTCGGTCAATTTAACTGACACTGAGATTAGGCAATGTAACTTTACGTTATCTCAATTATTATACGTTGAAATGACGCATCATGATTTTTTTTCGGGCTCACTAGAATGTGCCAAAATTTTAGTGTCAAATTTTACTGATGCGGTTATTAGCGGTATGTTAGATTTTGGTGGTAATCATGATGATCAGGCTGAAATACTATTTGTGGCGTGTGATTTTACTAGAACAGAGATTAGCTTACGCTATACTCATTCTTGGAGCAGTCAATACTACGACGTTATTTCATCGTCGCAAATATTTGAAAAATGTGATACTCGCTCTACTATATTTTCATGATTTTAAGAAAAATTCTGCAATATCTCATTTTATTATGATGGAAATAATAAAATTTAAGTTGTTGAATTTTTGTAGAAATATACAGATAAATTAAATACGATGGTAATTCATATATTATGAATAGTGCAATTATATGAGGTCATGATAAGGAATAAAATGAAAATACCTAAGAAATTAATAAAATTTAATCTTACAATAGATGGTAATATCATCAAAAATGTACAAGATTTACAGCAACACGTATCAATTGAATTATTAGAACGTTTTAAGCAAGGCATTTTGACTAAATGGTTAAAATCTCAACCTAATACAGCGCAAATAATCGATCAACTAGAGTGTATAAATCCAAATAATGACGAGTATGAAATTTTTATGGATGTACTACATGCGCTGAATATAAAGGGTATTGACACAAATAAAATTCAGGGCTTATTTAACAACAAGCAATCAGATGATAAAACACAAAATGTATCACCTACAATAGCGCCAGTAACAAAACTTGGTAGCCAAAATATTGCTCCAGCAGATACTGTCAGTGGACAAAAATTTATAAATCTTGATTTTCAGAATAAAAACTTGGCAGCAGTTGATTTTTCGAATTGTATCTTTGAGAATATTGATTTTCAAAAGGCAAACCTAACCGCCGCAAAGTTTACTAATAGCACTTTTAAACAAGTCAAGTTTAATGCTTCACAACTAACTGGAACAGATTTCACTGCTTGTAAAATTGAAGACTCGGAATTTTATAATATTAATGCAGAGAACACAAATTTCAGTAACGCTAGTATTAGCAATTCATTTTTTAATGAAGCTAAGATAATACAGGCTATTTTTACCAATTGCCATATTGAAGAAACATCTTTTCAACAAGCAAATATAGAGAAGAGTAATTTTACTAATAGCACTATTCAAAATGCTAATTTCAGCCGAATTAACGCAAGAAGCACCGTATTTGAACAAAGTACAATTACACATTCTAATTTTGAGCACGCAATGCTGAATACAGCAGATTTCGCAGATGCTATTATTCAAAATTCTAATTTTTCATTAATTAGTGCAAACTATGGAATTTTCTATAATACACAAATCACTAATTCACAATTTGATACCTCCAAACTAACAAAAGCAAACTTTGGGTCTTCAGTAATCACTAATAGTACATTCACGAATAGTGACTTAGAAAACTCAGACATGGAAAATGCTTGTTTAACCGCAGTAGATTTTACCAAGTCCAAATTTATCGGTATAACATTAGGCTCACCAGTACAATTTGAATCAACTGGTTGTAATTATTCTGATGTAAGATTTACCACCATTGCAGAAATATTAGGACGCATCAATCGATTATACTTTGAACAAGAAATACAAAAACATCCGTTTGAGAGTATCTATAAAAAATTAAAACAAAACAATATATTTTCTGAGGATAACTTTTTTGAGCGCCCCAGAAAAAAATCACTAAAAATGGGCTGGTGATAATAATTTAATCGCACAATATATTTAAGAGGTACAATTTAACATGAATACATTAGCACAAGAAATTCAAGCACATATAAATTCTCATTATCCAATTATCTATTTGATTACACAAGAAGAAGATCAAGCCAATTTATTAATTGATCAAGTGTTAGCAGGTGATGAGCGCAAAAAAATAGAATGGAATCTAGGGTGTGGATTTGTGAATTACAAATCAGTTAATACTATTAATAGTTGGTGTAGTTTCACAGATGCCCTAGAAAATTTACTCTTACAAGATTTAGAACAACACGTAATCATTATACGAGATGCTCATGTGGCACTAACAGAACCATTAGCAGTCGCACGCCTAAAAATGCTGGTGAATAAATTCTTTGCAAATGAGGATGCACATGTAACAATTATCATGATTGGTGCACAGGCATATATACCCCATGAACTAGAGAAATTGATTACCTTATTTGATTTACCCTTACCTAATCGAGACAAAATTAATGATATCCTGACTAAATTTGCTCATGTTTACGAAATAGAAATAGAGCAGGAAATTAAACAACGGTTAAATTATGCCCTACAAGGACTCAGTTATCAAGAAATTCTTCACCTACTAATGCAAAGTTATCAAAATGATGGCGCAATCGATGAAAATGATATCCCACTTATTCAACAACAAAAATCCCAAATTATTAAAAAAAGTGGAATCTTGGAAATGATTGAAGTACAGGATAAGTTTAGTGATATTGGAGGATTATATACATTAAAACCATGGCTAGAAAAGAAAGCCAAAATTATCAAAAACTTTACTAAAGCACAGCAATTTGGTGTTGAAGCCCCCAAAGGAGTATTAATTGCTGGTATGCCTGGGTGTGGTAAGTCATTGACTGCCAAGGCAACGGCTGCATTATTTGAAATGCCATTATTAAAACTTGATATCGGTAGTATTATGGGAAAATATGTTGGTGAAAGCGAAGCCAATATGCGTAAAGCGATCAAAGTTGCTGAAGCTGTTAGCCCTAGCGTGTTATGGGTCGATGAATTAGAAAAGGCATTTGTCGGAATAGGTCAAGGTAATGCAAGCTCTGAGGTAGCCACTCGTTTATTTGGTTTCTTTTTGACATGGATGCAAGAGAAAACCAGCCAAGTTTTTGTAATTGCTACTGCCAATGATATTTCTAATTTACCACCAGAATTGATGCGCAAAGGACGCTTTGATGAAGTATTTTATGTTGATTTTCCAGCACTACAAGAAAGACATGAGATATTTAAGGTTCACTTAAATAAACGCAATAAAATGAATCATAATATTTCAATTAATGAATTAGCTGAAGCAACAGAGAATTATTCAGGCGCTGATATTGAATCAATAATCAAAGAGGCAATTGAAGAATCATTCATTGATAACCAAGCGCCATTAGATACAAGGCGATTAAGGAAAGTCATCAAAGAGACCCACCCACTTGGTGAAATCATGAGCCATAAGGTTAAAGAATACAAAAAACGATTTGAAGATATGAAAATTAAATCAGCATCATAATTAGTAAAAAGAGGGTTTAAAAATGAACGAACAAAAATCAGTAGAAGAAAAAAATCAGATTAATGAAATTGAAATTATTGACGTAGAAGTACTAACTAATGAAGAATATCAGGAACGTCAAGCTGATATGCTAATGCAGCAAACATTTGGCAATGAAGAAAATATGCGGAAGACTTCTTCAGTTATTGCCTCATTTGTTGATTCATATGAAAAACATAAGCGAGAGTTGCCATTACAAGAATGGTTAGTTCGTGAATTCAAGAAATACCCCGATATCTGGAAAGATGAACAGGATATTACCAATACCGCAATCGAAATAATTACTACGGTTCAAGAAGCTAAAGAGAAAAAAGAATCTCTATATGCTCATATGGATAAAGGTAAATCCAAAGAAAGTTGGTTAGCCAATGAAATTGAGAAATCAGCAAAAATTGCAGGAGCTACAAACGTTGGCGCTTATGCCGCAGAAATTGATAACGCAATAAATCAATCCAATCAAGCAATGATTGATACGATTGTAAACAAAGATGGCATTAGTATCAATATGGGCAGAAATCTGGATGGATTTATCGCTGAACAACACCATGTAGATACTTTTAATCTAGAAGCTGCGGCACAAGGTAGTGGTGTCAGAGCCAAAGTACTAACTCCAGATGGTGCTTATGGCAAAAACTCAATGGATATAGGTATCTATGATGAAAATGGTAAACTTGTCAGAAGATATCAAGCAAAATATGGGCAAGATGCTGATGCAACAAAAGTACTTTTTGAAAAAGGCGATTATAAAGGTCAACGTAAATTAGTACCTAGTGAACAGGTTAATAATGTTGAAGGTAGCGTTGGAGAAATTGAGTACAATGGTATAAAATCTAAACCACTATCAAAAGCAGATGCTAAAGCATTACAAGAAAAAGCTCAAATAGAGTATGAGGCTAAAAAGTATGAATGGAATGATGTTAATAGAATTAACATCGCTAAAGAAATAGGAAAAGGTGCGTTACTCGCAGCTGGTGCGACTTGTGCATTTCAAGGTGCGAGAATACTTGGGCGTAGAGTATGGAATGCTTTAACTGGTAAAGAAAATCAATCTGCTAGTGAAGATTTAAAAGAATTTTTTGAAAGTAGCATCAAAACAGGTGCCAATGTCGGTGCAACTACAGCAGTTGCTGGTGGCGTAGTTGTTGCGGCTCGCAATGGATGGCTTGGTACGATAGCTAAAGGTATGAAAGCAAATGTAATTACTAATGCCGTTGTTGGCGGTATAGAAAACGCTAAGATATTGTATAAATTTGCCAAAGGTGAATTAACTGGGCTTGAAGCTGCTGATGCCATGGGAACAACTACTACTAGCTTAATTGGTGGTGTATATGGATTTGAGTCTGGAGTAGCTATTGGAGCGGCAATCTGCGCTATTGGTGGTCCTATCGGTGCAGCAATAGGAAGTATCGCAGGTGGAATAGTTGGCGGTATAGCGGGGTCTAAAATTGGCGAAAAAGTTTATCAAGCTGGTAAAGAGAGTGTAAAAACTGGTGTTACGATAGTTAAAGCAGCGGTTAAAGCTGCTGTAGAGGTTGGTAAATCTGTTGTGAATGGCATAAAAAATGTTTTTAAATCATTGTTTAGTTGATAGAGCTATGAAACCAGAATACATTGGCGAGTATGGTGAAATTGCTGTTTATAAAGAATTACTTAAACAAAATTATGAAGTATATCGTGCAGCTAGTAAAATTCAAGAAGGCTGGGATATTGTTGTTATTAATAATGACCAAGTTATTAGAATTCAAGTAAAGACAACTATATTAGAAAATAAAAGTACTAATAATTCATTTAAGATTCATGACAACTATAATATTCTAGTGTTAGTTGTTTTATCATTGCGCGACGAAGAGCTTTCTAAACAAGATAACTTCTATATTATGACAAAAAATGAGGTTATGAAAATACAGGGTAATAATAAACTATTAAGCACAACTAGCAGTAAAGGCGGTAAGTGTACGGTTATAAAAGAGATATCAGAAAATGTTAATAAATGGAATAAAATAAAGGAATTTAAAAATGGCAAAAACAATTAAATCTAATCATTAATGGTACTACTGAATGGCTACAGAATAACTTCTGCATTGATGATGCATTAAAATTGTATGAAAATGAAATCTTATATAGATGGTTAAAGTCACGTGGATTCAATGGTTGCTTAGATAAAATCATTGATATCAAATAACATGAAAATGGCATTAAAAATTTAATAGAGGTATTTAATGGCAATTATTAAAACCATCGATGATATTAGGGCAAATGCAAATGAAGGTTTGATTGGACTATATTTGGATAAAAGGTTAGTAAAATGGTTAAAAAATTATAATTATTTAGATTATGCAGCACAAGTAGAGCAAATTGATTGCAACCTGAGTAGAAAAGATATTTTCTCTGAGTTAGCAAAGATTTTTGAGCTAAATATTGATGTAAACTCATTGGCTACAAGTTCAGAAGAGCAGCTTTGCAAAGCTCAAGAGTATTATGATGCATCGGATTATGAAAATGCTATGATTTGGTATACCAAAGCAGCCGAACAATACTCCGCACATGCACAGTGCTTTTTAGGATTTATGTACTACTGTGGTGAAGGTGTAACAAAAGATCTGCAACAAGCAATTTATTGGTATACTAAAGCAGCTGAACAAGGTTATGCATATGCGCAGTATACCTTAGGATTTATGTACTACTGTGGCGAAGGTGTAACGAAAGATCTGCAGCAAGCCTTGTATTGGTATACCCAAGCAGTTGAACAAGGTGCAGATCGTTTAAATATAGATGAAGAGACAAAAAATAGTTGTATTAAAAATATTACTGTTATTAAGCTACAGCAAGCAAAATTAAATATGCTAATTGTCGGTGCAACAGGTTCAGGAAAAAGCACAACAATTAATGCTATATTTAATTTAGATGTTGCAACTGTCGGTGATGGAATAGATCCAGAAACAATGGATATTCAGAAGTATCAATTACACGATAATTTAGTTCTGTGGGATACTCCAGGACTAGGAGATAGTATAGAAAAAGATAAGCAACATATCGCAAAAATAGTATCAATGTTACAAAAAAAAGATACCGATGGAAATGCGTTAATTGATTTAGTGCTAGTTATAATTGATGCTTCTAGCAGATATATGGAAACATCTTATAGTTTAATCAATGATACCATCATCCCCAACATGAAAGAAAAAGACAGAATTATCATAGCTCTTAATCAATGTGAAATCGCAATGAGAGGAAAAGGATTTGATTACGATAAAAATAAACCCAATCCAGAACTATTAAATTTTTTGGAGGATAAACTAATATCGGTAAAACGTAGAATATATGAGTCATCTAATTATGATTGTAATGTTGCATATTACTCAGCTGAAACAGGATATAATGTTACTGAATTCTTTGATTTAATTATTGATAACATTCCTACTAGTAAAAGATACTTGGGATAACTATTATAATTTAACCTAAAATATAATACACGTTTTTGATATAAGCTCACTAATTATGAAACTAACCTATTCAACATTAAAAACCCGTCAACGCAAAGAGCGCGATGATCAACCAGAAGGACTAAAAGTTCGGGTGCATCGTGCCTTAAGTTGGCTAAATTCTGCCGAACATACAACAGATGACGATATGCGCTTTATCGCGTTATGGATATCTTTCAATGCTGCCTATGGAGTAAATGGCGAGATTACACAAGGTAGTACAGGTGAACAATATAGCCAATTCATTGGTAAAATTATTACATTAGATAATGAGCAATTGATTTACCCGTTATTATGGCAACAATTTACCAATTCGATTCGTGTACTCCTAGATAATAAATACATCTATCAACCGTATTGGAATAATCTAAATTCAACTAAGCGTACAGATGATTGGGAATTATCATTCCGTAATGCAAAAATTGCGGCACAAAAGATGTTATTAAATAAGGACTCGGCTGGTGTTTTAACATTAGTCTTTTCACGCTTGTATACCTTACGTAATCAGATTATTCATGGTGGAGCAAGTTGGAATAGCCGACTAAATCGCGCTCAAATTCAAGATGCCAATAACCTACTAATGAAGTTAATCCCCGTGATTATTAAGATCATGATTGATAGCCCCCAAGAGTATTGGTCGCCAGTCAGTTACCCTGTCCAAAAATAATTTGGTAAATCTTAAAAATGTAAACCTCAGTTCAGAAAACGGATAATAAAATCGGCAAAGCAATAAGCATATTACAATTTATTAGTGTGGCACGTTTTTATTGTGCAAATAAGCCTGATAAAAAAGCCACAGCGCAATTTACAAAAAAGAGATGCCAATACGATAACAATTTCATCGTAGCAATTGCATCTTTTTGCACACCATCGCAGTAGTTGGTTGCTGAAAGTTACTAGCCGTTTCTGCTCCAGAGGTACCGCTTTCACGGTATTAGATAATACCCGCTTGGAGTAATGTATTTATCTGTTCTGTAGTTAATTTTACTTTTGTCATAACATTTAATTCAAGCAATTTATCACTTAATTGGCGTAATTGCTGCTTATATTGGTTGGTAGTTTCATAGCTCCGATTACGGTCTGTCGCCGTTATTAGCGAAGTCGTAACCTCTTTGTCACTATAAATGCTTTGCGTGTCGCTATTACGAATTTTATTCAAGCGCAAATTAATCACTTCCACGCTCATTGCCGTAGTTGACTCATTTAATAGTATACTTTCTTGTGCAATAAGTTTTTTGGTTAGCTCAATATTTGCCAGTAATTCATTAATTCCCACTTGTTGATTCAGTGAAGCCACCGCAATTCTTAGGCTATAATACGCTTTTAGTAAATCATTCGCCAACTTTTGTTGTTTGATGAATTGATCGTATTCGGCAGTAAACATTTGCTCAATATTTTTATCAAATTCATTGAATGTGATAGTCTTTTTTGCACTATTGAGTGTTTTTATGACAACCAATATTTCTTGCTGAATTGCTGCTGCCTTTCTTAAGCTTATGTGCTCATTTTCATTTACTCTTGCGTTACGGTCTTGTAAAGTTGACAATATTTTTTGATGGATAATCTCTGTATTGTTTGAATTTGTATTCAATTTATTTTCCCTTAATCTATCGGTAATTAATGTGATTATTAAAGCTGAAAACTATTATTTTAGTTTAATTTAATTAGCATAATTTGGTATTGCATTTTAATTACGTAGTTTATGAATTAAGCTTTAACCTTTGTATTGTGCTAATCCACAAGGCATTATTTTATAACGTTGTCATTTAAAGCACATACACCACAATTTATAAATATTTGGTTCTATTTTATATCTGATATGATTCTATAATTATTAAAAACCTAAGGTTAAATAGTTATAAAATTTATAATCTAAATGATAAAACTATCCAACTAATTCCAATAAGTAATTTTGTTAGTACATTCTCAAAGGTAGAATCATTAACGACTAAAAATAATGTTAATTCATAATTGAATCAATCATTATTTACATCATAAAATATATTAGTAGTGTTGTTATTAGTACTTGAAATTTTTTGTTATAATCATCTCTTAACAATCAAGCAAATATCATGCTGTATTTGTTGTGATTAATATAAATACATTCTAAAGTGGTTTAATATGAAAAAATTAATTTTAATTCTAACCATCGGCACTGCCTTGAGTACACCGAGTTATGCGCTAACTGTGGTTCCGATTACCGAGACAGTTTGTCCATCACTAATTTTTACCAATATCGATAGTGCGGATACGCAAAACGAACTAAACAAGAAGCTTCAGAAAAAAATTAATAGCTTACCTAATGCAACTAGGTTGGCATCAGTCAATTACACCAATACCACTACATTACTACGAGATAAAGACAAAGCATGTAAGACGGTCACCGCATGGGTAGAAGTAAGTAATTAATCTTTGTAGGATACGTAATGAACGAGTTCCAATTTGAACCCAAAATAAGAGTTAAGCTACCATCACTAATTAGTGAGATACTAAAACAGGACAGTATTAATTTTGCGATGAATGCCAATAAGCTATGTAATACTATTTTTGCCTATTATGCAATCAATCACACCTTGCTAGAAGATGTTTCAGTCGAGGGCTGTAATAATCAGACATTGCAATTTACACTCAATAATGACAATCAAGATTTGTTTATGGCACTTTGTGACACTATCAATATCAGCACCAAAGCATTATTTTTTAGAAATCTATTTTTTCAATATTGCAATCAACCGATCTATGTACGTGAGCAAATTATCTATAATTCATCGTATCAGATGTTATTAAATGCAATCAAGGCACGTCGGAAGCTAAAAATTCGTTATAAAAATAGCTATCGTATAATCGAGCCATATTTCATTATCAAATCAGATGGTGAAACCCGTAATTATGTTTTTGCTTATTGCGATAGCCAACAACGCTATTGCAATTATCGGCTAAGTAATATCCATGCCGTAGGAATCATAACCAAAGTACCTTTTGAGCATTATGATGAGGAATACATTAAAACAATGCACCGTAATTTTGATGCATTTTTGTCTTATGGACAAACAATCCAAGTGCGTCTGGATGAGATTGGTCAGCAGATGTTCCAACGTAATCTGACTCATCGCCCCAAATTACTCAATCATCAAAATGATATTTTTGAACTTGAATGTTCACAGCTCAAAGCGCAATTGTATTTCCCTCAATTTATGCATCATGCTGAAATATTATCACCGCCAGAATTACGCACATGGTTCCATGACCAATTTACCGCAGTCTATACTATGTATACAAAAGACGCAGGTTAGCTTAGACCTTATTTGAAACTAATTGTACTAGCTAGGTAAAAAATTGTCAGTTAATATTTCAGTAATAGACCACTCACATTCTTTAGGAAATAATGAATCATCTAACCCCGTTTCACTGATTGCTTGCCGTACTGCTTTTTTATAAGATTTAACAAAATATTCATCGACTTTAGATTTTAAGCTAGGATTGTCAGATAATAAGTCTTGTAACTCTTCACGTTGGTCATCAATGCTATTCTGCCAACTTCTAGATTGTCTTGATGGTTGGTATTTCCATTTTAATAAATGCATCATTAATTGAGCTAGGCGGTTTTTAAGTTCACTTCTTTCTTTTGCCCCCATACTTTCAACCTCTTCAAATAAGTGTTGTAAATCTAGCTTGTCTAATGCACGTTCTTTGATAAACTTAGCTTGCTCTTGTGTCCAAGCATAAAAATCTTTTTCGTATAGATTAAGTGTACCCATTTGTATATTCCTAAAATACCAATATATTCTACACCGCGACAATCAAACTAGGCGATCTAGCTCAACTCCAGAGAGCAAGACACCTCAATAAATGAGTAATAGTCTTCTGGTGTATCAGATACATTATATAAAACTAAATATCTTTTGTCAAATAAAAAAGTTTATCCGCATATTCATACTTTGATTAAATACTATCAAGCTTTCTAATTATGTGTGTATCTCTTACACAACACTAAAACCATAGCAAGTAAAAATGTAGCAAAATATAACATAAATATTAGTACGAGTTAATTATGCAAAAATTATGCCCGCATATAATCAATTAATATATTTAGATAATTCTATGAAATATAAACTACCCCGATTAGCAACAACTGCAAATAAACCTCAAAATAATATATTATAAGATATAAATACTGTAAAATACCCACAAGAAGCCTTAATTTCTACCATTGTACACTATACCACTAACCTATTAACTTCCAAAGTAGCTTAAATGTCAGTGCGTGTCCTAAATATAACAGTCTTGGAATCCACCAAGATATCTCATCACTTGTATTATTGTCGAAATTAAACATGATCACAATAAATAATAATTTTAAATTAGGAAAAGAAATGAAACAACCACATATCAACTGTTCTAAAGAAGATATACATCCGCGAGTAATTATTTGTGGCGATCCTGCACGAGTAGAACGAATTGCTGAATTTGGTACAGACTATAAGTTTATCTCCTCAAATCGTGAATTCACCGTTTATGAAACGATCTATAATAATTTACCATATACCATTTGTTCTACAGGCATCGGTGGACCCTCTACAGCTATCGCAATTGAGGAGTTAGTTCGTTGCGGAGCACAAGCGATTATTCGAGTAGGGAGCGCTGGTTCATTACAAAATAATATTAATAATGGTAGTCTAGTAATTGCTGAAGGAGCGGTAAGACAAGAAGGAACTTCTAAAATGTACGTAGAGCCCCAATATCCAGCTATATCTGACACTGATCTAATTGTAAATCTAAAATCATTCCTAAATAAAGTAGATATAAATTACCATTCTGGCATCATCTTTACCCATGATTCATTTTATACCGATCACGAAGAAGAAATTTGTAAAAAATGGTCAAATCTGGGAATTTTAGCTAAAGAAATGGAAGCTGCTACCTTATTAACGTTAGCACGTTTAAGAAAAATTAAAGCTGCTGCAATACTAACCGTTGTTGTCGAATTTTCTGCAAATAAAGAGGATGGTATAAATAATTACAAAGACCTCAACGACAAATTATTACGCAGTGAACATGCCGCAACAGAAGCCGCATTTTACGCTTTATCACAAATAAATTTTACTAACTAGGTGCAACCATGGATATTATCATTTCTACCGTACGCGGAATAATTGCTATTTTTGCAATCATATCAGCAGGATATTTATTATCTACCAACCGTAAGCATATCCAATGGCGAATTCCACTTATCGCATTAGTTACCGCCATAATCCTAATTAATCTGATTTTACACTCACAAACGGGGCATTTATTTTTTGAATATGCAGGTAAAGCGATTAGCAAATTTATTAGTTTCTCATTTGAGGGCGCTGATTTTGTCTTTGGGACAATCTACTCAGGTAACAAGTTCTCTTTCTTGTTCGTTGCTCTCATCCCATTAATATTTTTTGGCTCGTTTATGTCATTGCTCTACCATTATGGAATAGTCCAAAAATTTATCAATTTTATTTCCATTTTCTTGGTTAAAGTCCTAAAATTATCTGGTGTTGAAGCAACTGGGATTTGTAGTACCATTTTTCTTGGGCAATCTGAGGGTATCATGGTAATTGGTCCTTATGTTCGTAGAATGAGTGATTCAGAATTATTCATGATGATGACTTGTGGAATGTCATGTGTGGCAGGTACGTTATTATTTGCCTATGCATCAATGGGTGCAAATTTAGTTTATGTGATTGCTGCCAGTGTGGTATCAGCACCCTGTGCAATTGTGATGGCAAAAATTATTTTTCCAGAAAATGCTAGTGAAAAAGAAATCATAAAAATGGAGCATCAAGAATTATCCATTGAAACACATAACGCAATTGATGCATTGGGTCATGGTGCTACTAATGGTGCTAAAGTAGCGATTGCTGTTGCAATCATGTTATTAGCATTTATTGCGTTTATTGGCTTATTAAATGCTGCTATTGGATTTGTGTCATTTCATTATCTGACACTAGATAAAATATTTGCGTATATCTTCACTCCGATAGCTTATGTAATTGGTGTCCCGACGCAAGATGTAAATTCTTTTTCAACCTTATTTGGAATGAAAACCTGTTTTAATGAATTTGTTGCATATGCTGATTTGAAAAAATATGTATTCACCGACAAAGGATTTATAATGGTGTGTTTTGCATTGACTGGTTTTGCTAATATCTCCTCAGTAGCTATGCAAATTGGTGTTTATGGTGCACAATGGGAAGGTGCCAAAGCAAAAGTAGCTAAATTTGGTCTTCGTGCTTTAGCTGCCGCAGCAATGGCAAATTTATTAGCTGCCGCCCTAGCTGGGATGTTTTTTTATTAGAGCTACTTAGATAGCCAACAGAAATTGGCAATACCAACTTGTTGTATTATATTGATTAATCAACAATTTACACATAAGATATAGAACAATGATTATTAAAGTAACTGAAGTTTATTCAGGTTGTTGACATTAATTGAATTGCGCTATCCATTAGGTACTAGCTGATTGATTAGTTTAATAATACGTTGGTATGTTATTTATTAAGCACGCACTATCTAGTTATTTAGCCTTACTAAAACAAAAGATGTAAGCGTGCTTACATCTTTTTCTCTTTATTTCACTACTGATTAATGCTCAGTACCTGCGACCGTCAAACCAAAGCTTTGCATAATTTGCGCTACTTCGATTTCATTTAGCTCATAAAAACTACCACGTTTTAAACGCCCAGGTAATGAAACAGGACCAAAACGTACACGCATCAAACGACTTACCGTCAAACCAAAATGTTCAAACATCCGACGTACTTCGCGATTACGCCCTTCCAATAGCACCACTTTATACCAATGGTTTTTAGCATCACTATCTTGACGATCTAAACGAACAATTTCTTTAAAAGTCGCTTTACCGTCTTCGAGCATAATACCAGTTCTAAACTCACGTAATTGGTCATTAGTTAATGCCTCACCATACGTACGTACAGCATATTCACGTTCTACTTCATAACGCGGGTGCATAAAGCGATTAGCCAACTCACCAGAAGTAGTAAAAATTAATAAACCACTGGTGTTATAATCTAAACGTCCAATTGCTAAAAAACGCTTGTTTTTTAATACAGGAATACGTTCATAAACCGTCGTACGACCTTCTGGATCCTCACGCGATACCAGCTCACCATCTGGCTTATGATACACAATTACTCGTGCTAACCTATCTTGCCACTTAATTCTTATTGCGCGCCCAAGCACTTCAACACGATCTTTTTGTGTAATTTGTTGACCCAATTCAGCACGACGACCATTTACCAAAACTTTACCTTCCGATACCATACGATCACAATCGCGACGTGAACCAACTCCCGACATTGATAATGCTTTAGAAATCCGCTCACTAAAATCATCTTTTAATTCAACCCGCTCTTGACGAATCCGTTGCGAAGTAATTTTTTCTTGCTGATTTTGGCGATGTAATTTAACTCGTTTAGCATTATTATTTGTAAACATATTGTTTGTATCACGCTTTTCAGTTGTTGGTGTTTGTCGATCAAAAGAGCGATAAGAATCACCATATCTATTAGTGTTATCCGCACCATCTTCTGGTTGGTAACGTCCTTGACCACGATAAGCATTATTGCCTGATTTATTATTAAATCCACGCTTCTCAGATTGTTGACCTTGATAAGAAGAATTACGACGCGAATCACCGTATCTATTAGTGTTTTCTGCACCATCTTCTGATTGGTAACGTCCTTGACCACGATAAGCATTATTGCCTGATTTATTATTAAATCCGCGTTTCTCTGGCTGTTGACCTTGATAAGAAGAACTACGACGCGAATCACCATATCTACTAGTGTTTTCTGCACCATCTTCTGATTGGTAACGTCCTTGACCACGATAAGCATTATTTCCTGATTTATTATTAAATCCACGTTTCTCTGGCTGTTGACCTTGATAAGAAGAGGTACGACGCGAATCGCCAGACTTAGCTGATTTAGCTTTATTAGCTTCCGATTGAGAACTTGACTGACCACGTTTACTTCTTGGTTTATCAGTCATCATTTCCTGTAATTTCTTTTGTAAATTAAATTTCACTCTTTTCTTTCTATTCTAAAAAATAATTCTATTAGTACCAGCCAGTTGCGTAAAATACGGCAATGGCAAAAAATACGGCTAAAGTTTTAATAATTGTGATTACAAAAATATTTTTATATGCTTCTTTATGCGTTAACCCAGTAACCGCCAACAATGTAATCACCGCACCATTATGAGGTAATGTATCCATACCACCTGAAGCCATCGATGCAATTCGATGTAAAACATCTAATGAAATTCCTGCCGCGTTAGCCGCTTCAATAAAATGCCCAGACATCGCCGCTAAAGCAATACTCATTCCACCAGATGCAGATCCTGTAATACCCGCTAATACACTAACCGTAATAGCTTCATTAATCAAAGGGTTTGGAATATGTTTTAATGCATCCGTTACCACCATAAAACCAGGCATTGCAGCAATCACCGCACCAAATCCATATTCAGAAGCGGTATTTAGTGAGGCTAGTAATGCACCAGATATCGCTGATTTACTTGCGGTGGCAAAATGATGAATCACTGGTTTAGCAGCAAAAATAAATACCGTTAGGATACCCAAAATCAAGGCAGCTTGTACCGACCAAATCGCGGTTAGCTTAGTAATATCAACCGTAACAGGCATACCAGTTAAGTGGATAATATATTCTTTTCCGTAATATTGTGGAATCACTTTTGTAAATATTAAATTAGCAACTCCAACTACTACCAATGGTAATAAGGCAATTAAAAAATTTACTTGTCTTTCATCATTAAAATGCTCTGGCTCATTCTGTAAATTTTGTCCATAACCCTCACCTTTTAGTTGAGCATTCTTACGACATAAATTAAGATACCATAATCCGCACAATAAAATAAACAAACTTCCTGACACACCTAAAATAGGTGCCGACCAAGTATTAGTTTGGAAGAATGTACTTGGAATAATATTTTGAATTTGTGGTGTACCAGGCAAGGCATCCATCGTAAACGTAAATGCACCCAATGCAATAGTTCCAGGAATTAAGCGTTTAGGGATATTACCCGCTCTAAATAATTCTGCTGCAAAAGGATAAACCGCGAATACTACCACAAATAACGAAACACCACCATAAGTTAATAGCGAACAAACTAAAACAATTGCAAAAATTGCTCGCTCAGTTCCTATTAAACGAACTACCGAAGCAACAATTGATTTAGAAAATCCAGATATTTCAATTACCTTACCAAAAATGGCACCCAGCATAAAGACAGGAAAGTATAGTTTAATAAAATCAACCATTTTGACCATAAATACACCTGAGAACATCGGTGCAACAAGCTCTGGACTCGTTAGTAGTACCGCAAATAATGCCGCGATCGGTGAAAATAGAATTACACTATGACCCCGATATGCTGCCCACATTAAAAATGCTAATGCAAGAATTACCACCAATACGCTCATGACTTGACTCCCATCTGATTTATGATTAAATTATTTTTTATTTTACTAGGCTTAACTTTCAATACTTAATTCGGTAAAGGTTTTTCTCCTCCAAAATTTATATAAATCAAATTTCCCAAGTTGAAAACAACTAGTGCCTCTCAAACTCGGAATCCAAATATTTAGCTGTGTATATTGTTTGGCTTTCAACAACGCTAATAATAATGGTGCAAGATGAGTTTCAATCTCATGAATGTTCTTTACCCATGCAAAACTATCGCGATATTGTGCAGGATAATAAGCTTTATCCCAAATCAAAACATTATGGATTGATAAATCACGCTGCAAATCAGTAACAGGATGTCCTAATTGGGAATTATTGCTTACAACATCTTTTAGTTCAAATGGTAAAGTTGTCGGACGTTTATCCCATAACCACAGACTATTAATTGCCAACAGATTTTCTTCATTACGTTGTTGGTTGATAGGATGCATAAATAATAGCATTTGAATCTCATTCAGCAAACCATGTAATTTAATCCGCGCACTCCCTGTTGGCATAAACTCATCAATATTTTCACCGACTATATCAACAATCGGATAACTCTGCATATCATCAAGCTGAAAATTACAACCGAGAATCCATAAGTCATCTCGATATAAACGAACTTCTATCTCCCCAGCAAAATGCTCATTTAAACTACTAATAATTTCTTGTGCTTCAGAATCACTCAGTTGTAATAACTCTGACTCTGCAATCAATAAGCGATCTCTATCCACCCGAAGATGGGTTGGTTCAACCACCAAATAACTTGTATAACCACCGAAATTAATTTCTTCCGCATACTGCTTAGCTAAGCTACACGAGGAAATAGTCCGATAAACAAAATCACTGTACCATAATTGATGCTTGCTAACCGTTGCTTTAGACAATAAATTGGTAAGAATAGGAATATCTAATTGATTGTATAAGTAATCATAATCACCAATATCTGACCAAATTAATCCTGGGATAACAACATTAAGTTGTTTCATAACTCTATCTCACCCGCAAATACCAGCGTGGCACTACCAACCATATATAAATCGCCGCCATCCCATATTATCTGCAATATGCCACCAGGCATTATTAGTTTAACTTCTGCTTTGGTTAATCCAGATTTTATTGCTGCAGCAGCGCTTGCACATGCACCACTCCCGCAAGCTAACGTAAAACCACAACCACGTTCATAAGTGCGCATTTTTAATAAACTATCATCAACTTTATAGATGAAGCTTACATTAACACTTTCTGGAAATAATGCCGAAGTCTGTAAAAACTGGGCAATTTGCTCTAAATGCTCATCATCGGCTAATAACTCAACTTGATCTAGCTGGATAATGGCATGCGGATTACCCATCGAAAGAGCAACAAATTCTACATTTTTACCATCGATTTCAACTTGATAGTAATTTGCCTGTTCTGCGCATAATGGAATTTTAACTGGTGCAAATTCGGGTATTCCCATATTAACTTTAATTAAATCTGAATCAAGCATTTCACCTGAAATTATCCGCTCTCTAGTTTGTAGTTGAATATGTTTTTTGGTGGTTAATTGCTTATCAATAACGTAGCGAATAAAACAGCGCGCGCCATTACCGCATTGACCAGCTGAACTACCATCACTATTATAAATACGATAAAAAAAGTCACTTTCGTTATCGGTTGCCTTATCAACTACCAGCACTTGGTCACAACCGACACCAAATTTTCGGTCAGCAATAAAGCTTATTTCAGTGGCACTAAATTGATGTTGCAAATCTAAATTATTGATAATAACAAAATCATTACCTAGTCCATGCATTTTAGTAAATTGTAATCGCATTTATCATATTCACTTATATTCTTATTAATAAAGATATTATACCCCAGTCCTCACTTTTTATGGCTGAATAAGCAATTCAAGCTGAGTAAATTGTTCTTTAACAAGTTGGTAATTAAAAAATAAAGCCG
>RXKA01000051.1 GCA_003962985.1 Pseudomonadota bacterium
TAATTAGGCATTATGTATGTAACATTACCTGTCGATTCAGTCTTTAAGTTACAACTAACTGAATAGTCACTACCATTAATCGTACAATTATTACTAGGATCAATTGGTGCACTTTCCAACCAACCATTAACTCCCTTAACATTTACAGTTAAGCTACTTACCGTACTTTCATTTACCGCAGTCATAGTTAAGACTGTTGATTCAAAGCTACCATTGTTATTTGATAATGTAGATACTACCGTTGGTTGTAAATAATTAGCATAAATCATATTACCTGGTGCACTATAGAAGCCCATCGGAGTTGTCCATGTACCAGTAGGTGACGTAAAGTTCAATACAACTGAACCGCCACTTGCTGAATTAGTAAGTAAGTCTCTAGCAACTTTCAATACCAAATTACAACTTGCACCTTGAGATAAAGTCATAGTATTTGCACCAGTAGCACAAGTACTGCTTGCAGACTCAACCACTAAACCATATGGTAAATTGTTAGTATTAAGGTTAAAGCCACTTGCTGCATAATTCGTCGATTGATTTGTATACGTAAGTGTAATTAACATCGGATCTAACATAGGATTTCCACTAAATGGATTACTCTCCATTCCATTACCTAGTAGATTAGTTGCGCTCGTATTTGTTAAAGCTACATAGCTATCATTACCAATTAAAGTATAAGTAAAGCTATTCTCAACATTACGTGCAACATCTGGTGTTCCACCATGATAATCAATATGTAACGTCGCAACCCCAGACTCATTAGATGTATTACCTGCTGACTCTGGACCATAAGTAACTACAACCGTACAACTTGCACTCTCTGCTAATGTAGTTGTAGAACTACACGTACTAGAATTAGCTATTATCGGTTTAGTCTGTGTATTAGCTGTATTTAATACCAAACTAGTAAATAATGCTGGATCGCTACCTTGATTAGTTACTGTATAGGTCTGAGTTTTTGATTCAACACCATTTGCCATTACTGTCATATTAACACCAGATGGCGTAATAACTAATGATGGTGCAGCTGTTACCATATAGCGGATAGGTAAAGATACAAAGTTATAATTAATGCTAGAATAGTTTCCTTTAGCAAAAATATAAAACACTCCAGCTCCATCATCTTGACCTATAAAGTGACCTGTGATTGAACACTGACCACCAGCATTTATAACCGCTCCACACGTAGTGCTATCTTGAACCCAAGTAGCTGGACCTGTATTGGTCGGTACGTAAGTTGTTCCATTAAGCGGAGCATTACCTACGTTACTAACTAAAAATACTACTGAGCTTTCTGGAGTAGTAACACCTTTAGCAAACGTAGTGTTGCTTACATTTGGTGTTAGATAAACAGCTGGTACAGGAAGGTTATTTGTCCATATTACATTCTGGGTACCAACAACTTGATTACTGCTATTCTTAAAAGTTACTATCGCACTACCTGGTGTAGCACTACTTTCACTAAAGCTAATCGTACAGGTATTTGCTGCATTTGCTTGTAATACTGTGCTTCGACAATTGCTATCATCTATTTGTAACACAGGATTATCTGAAGTTGCTGTTAAACCGCCTGTTGAAGAAGCATTACCATTATTCGCTACACTAATTGATACTGGTGTTGTTGATGGCGCATTTAATATGGGTACCATTCCAAAAATATAGTTAACTGTATTTTGTGAAGGAATCAAGGCTAAACTCAACATTGCACCACTATTTACTGCACCTAATAACGATTGACGATTATTTGATTTTACGCCACTCCATTCTGGTACTACATTTACTCCGCTATTATGACTATCTTGTAAGTTAACTGCAAATTCAACTGCAATAACTTGACCAGATGCAACATCTTGACCATTGATAAAACCATTATTGATTCTTGTTGTTAAGGAGCTTGATTTTAAATTTACATTACTATATTTGCTGCCTACATTACCGCCTGCATATAAGTAACCAACTACGTGTTGAGTACTGCCCTGTGCTCCTGTTACGGTTAAATCGCCTGTAAAGTTTACTCCTGATAATGCACTTAAGCTAACATATTGATAATTCACTATTTGATTTGTACTAGAAACAGAACCATCAATTTTATAATTCAAAGTAATAGAAGAACTACCTTTATCTCCATTTGCCAAACCTGGTGTCATAAAGTTTAAGGCACAGCTACCACCAGCAGGAATACTGCTACATAACTCAGGATTAAGTAGACTGAAACCATCTTTAGTCTCTAATGACGAAGATTTAAAGCCTAGGCTACTCAACAATGATTGGAATTTGCTTTGAGATTTTTTAGGGGCGTCTACTCCAAATTGTAGACCTGTTGCTGTTACGTTACTATAATTATGAACATATAGTGTTCCACGGGTTGCTGAGCCATTTACCACTGGCACTACCGTCATTGCATCTATGCTAACATGACCGCTAGTTACTTGTGGAGAACTACCTCCTCCACTTGAGCTTCCGCAGCCAACTAGTACCGTGCCAACAAAGGTAGGAACTAACACTAGCCTTGATAAACTATTTACATTAAACTTCATTTTGACCTCTATTTAGATAATTTAAAAATTAAATGACGCACATTATAACTTATTGTATCAGAAAATGTATGTAGATGAAAAAATCTATATACATTATCATAACAAACAGCCAATTTACAGAAAAAACAGTTATTAGCATGTTAATAAAATTAGGATTGTATATTTTTTACTTGATTAAAATCCCCCAAGGTCCAGTAAAGTTAGTTCCACCACTATTAGTACAACCACTTAAAGAACCATCAACACTAGAGATAGAACACATTGTTGTAGTATTTAGACCTGTTGCAGAGTCAGTAATGTAAATAAATCCTTGGAACGTCGTTACTCCACTGGCATTAGTAAAACCTGCTGTTGCTACCGCACAATTAGATAGATTACCAGTTCCAGCATCAACATTACATTGGATAACGCTCTTTGAATACACTCCAGAAGATGAATTATTCGTTACATAAGCATAACCATTTTGGATTGTAATTGATGTCGGATTATTAAATATTTGATCATCATTTTCATCTGTTGGTGCAAATAAATTACATCCCAATATACTACCATCTGATTGCTTAATAGTACATTTTTCAATACCTACAGAGCTACCACCATCGAGCGATGCTGCAACATATAGATAACCATTATTGATGGTCATCCCTGCTAAATTATCAGTATCAGTAAAATTTTTCACAGAGCTACATGAGCTAAGTGAGCCATCTGCTGGATTGATACTACACTTTTGAATTGTTGGAATCAAATTTTCACCGCTTAAGCTAGTAATATATGCATAATTACTTTCGATTGCAATACCATTGACATATGATAACGATGAACCTGAATCTGCACAGCCTAATATACTAAAAGAACTCAAATTACATGTACTCACCGAACCAGTTGCACTGGTAACATAAAGATAATTATTATAATTAGCAACTTGACGGGGGCGAGAAAAGCCACCATTAACAGCTAAACTACAATTAGAAAACATTCCAGTAGCACTATTTACCTCACATTGAGTTAATCCACCTGCAACAGTACCAGCATCAACTACATATGCAATGCCTGCGGCTGTCCCAAGATTAACTACAGCATAGGTTTGATTCATTGAGACAATCTGACTAGCGCCATCGCTGGAAAAGATTGTAGAAAGATATAAATCGCTAGTATCATTCAACAAACTTTGATTAACAGCATAGCTTACAGATAATAAAGGATCATCTTTACCCATAATACATTTTTGGGTAATTATTCCATCTGCGGTAGAATATGAACACCCTGTAACACCGCCAACAACTGGAACTGTCGAGAAATAATCTTCCATTTTTGTATAAACTGTAACGTATAACGAATCATCCGCATTTGCCAATAAATGGGTAATTGTAACGCTTTCGTTGAATGAACCAGACTCATTAACTATTACCGTATTCGCTAATGTTGCTTGGTTAGACTGCGCATAAATTATATTACCGCCTGTTGGTAAATTAGGTTGCGTATTAAACTGCACATTAGAATTCGTTGCATCTTGGTACACTAACGTCGGTAAGACTAAGTTTTCTGTATAAGTAGCACCAACTGAACGTAAAGCTAAAATATTACTTTCAAAAACATTATCATAAACAATTTTACAAGTATCTTGTGGCTGTAACGTCTCACCTACAACACAAGTCGTACCAACTCCACCCATTTTCCATGTATACGGTGAATTACTATCCTGTATACCCGTAAGTTTCATCGGATTAGTTCCCGTATTGGTATAAGTCAAAGTAATTGATTTAGAAACTACCTCATCTCTCCCCAATGCAGTAAAGTTATACTGTGTTGCCACTGATTCACCATTACCACTCGTTGCCCCTAATGCTGTATGATCAGTTAAAGAAATACTTTGTGTATAGCTTTGTACGAACCATGCAATATTACTCACAACACTACCAGAAGGAGATTGCCCTACTGCGGTATAACTAACCGTATAGGTGCTATCACCACATTACCAGTGGCACCATCATTATCGGGACCATACAATGAAGTACTTGCACTGCCTGGAAAATTAAAAACTTGCCATTTACCCACACCAGCGATAGAACCAATATATAACATTCCTTGACTAAGACTAGTGGTTTCTGACTCGTAAAATAAACCAGTAATATACACATTAGATGAATAGCTTATCCCCCTAACGCCAGTGATTAAACTTGAATACACGGGAGAAGCAGAATAATTAAACTGTTGATAAACTGTTCCACTTGATGCTGATGAACCACCAGAACTACAAGCAACGATTAGAGTAGCCAGTAGACTTGCTAAAATTAATTTTGTACCATTCAATGCATGCTTATCAATCAATCTACACATATCACCCCCCAAGATAAACATAAACCTGCTTCTGATTGTATCATATAATTAATTTTAGCTGTCAACTTCAGTCATAATTCACAATGACAATTATATTTCTCGAGACCTAGTGCATCGATTGACTGCACTAATTAAAGCGCTAATTGATGATGTAGAAATATCTTGACTTATGCCAACACCAAATCTGGCTGGTGCAGTTGCTATTTGACACTCAATAATGGTAATCGCATTCGCATCCGTGGTATGTCCAATAGATTTTTCTTCATAACTAATAATTTCAATCGGCTGATTGAGTGCCGCAACAACGGCTTCTAATAACCCATTACCTTTACCAACTAAACGTTTAAGTTCATTATTCACATTAACATTAAGAATTAAATCACCATTATTAAATGAGTGACCTACATAGTGTATAGCACCATCAAACTCCTGTACCAAATAGGTTTTGGTAAATAATTGCCAGATTTCTTCAGCACTTAATTCCACCTCACTACTATCAACCATTTGTTGCACTACGTTACTAAACTCAACTTGCATTCGGCGCGGTAAATGAACACCATAACTATGTTCAAGAATATAAGCTATACCCCCTTTACCTGATTGACTATTAACTCGAATAATATTGTCATAGGTGCGACCTAAATCAGATGGATCTATTGGTAGATATGGAACCTGCCAAATTGATTGTCCTTTTTGATAGGCAAAACCTTTTTTAATCGCATCTTGATGTGAACCAGAAAATGCGGTAAAAACCAAATCTCCAACATAAGGATGGCGTGGATGAATTGGTAACTGCGTACATTCTTCAACAATTTTGGCAAGATGATTAATGTTTGAGAAATCTAACAGCGGACTAACTCCTTGTGTATACAAATTAAGTGCCAATGTAACTAAATCAACATTACCACAGCGCTCACCATTACCAAATAGGCAGCCTTCAATCCGATCTGCCCCAGCAAGAAGAGCTAATTCGGCGGTAGCAACACCAGTTCCACGGTCATTATGGGGATGTACCGATAAAATCACATGTTCTCGCTGTTGTAGATTATTATTCATCCATTCAATTTTATCGGCAAAAACATTTGGTGTAGTATTCTCAACCGTAGTAGGTAAATTAATAATAATTTTTCGCGTTGGTGAGACATCCCAAGTTTCAATCGCAAGATTGCAAATCGCTAATGCAACTTCTGGTTCTGTTGCAGAAAAAGTCTCAGGAGAATACTCTAAAATCCATTCTGTTTGCGGCTGATTATCGGTTAGTTGTTTAAAATAACTAATGTGGTTCTTGACCAATTCAGATACCTGCTCAATACTCATACCAAATACAATCTCTCGCCACGCTGGTGCAGTTGCATTATAAATATGAACTATCGCACGCTTAGCACCATGTAATGCCATAACTGTTTTATCAATTAGATCTTTGCGCGCTTGCGTCATTACCATAATCGTAACGTCATCTGGAATTCGATTTTCCTCAATTAGTTTCCGCACAAATTTGAAATCTAAATCTGATGCGGCTGGGAATCCTACTTCAATCTCCTTAATACCGACTTGCAAAATCTCATTATAAAATTTTAATTTGGTTTCAATATTCATCGGATTAAACAATGACTGATTGCCATCGCGCAAATCGGTAGATAACCAAATTGGCGCTTGTTTAATTGTATTATTTGCCCATGTTCGCTCAGGAAAATTAAAGATTGGACTTGGTTGATATTTTGATTGGGGATTTTTTAACATCTGAATACTCCTTTTATATTACTAACGATATTGTAAATAAACATCTGGAGTATTTTATTGCAAAGATTGTCTAATTTAGCTAATATATGATATATTATTGTGCATATGGGAATTATTAGGAAATTTTATTATGATTATATTAGATTCATATGATAAACAAATTCTAACCATCATTCAAAATGAAGGTAAAATTAGCAATCAAGATCTTGCAGATAAGATTGGACTATCGACATCCGCATGTTTAAGAAGAGTAAAGACACTCGAAGATAATGGAATTATTAGTGGTTATCGCTGTATCTTAAATAATAAAAAATTGGGATTGGGACTAATGGCAATTGTTTCGATTGCTATGGATAAACATACACCTGAACGTTTTGATAAATTTGATCTGGCTATTGCGAGTATTCCAGAAGTAATTGAATGTTTGCTTATTACAGGACAATCGGCTGACTATCAACTAAAAATCATTGTGCGCGATTTGGAACACTATCACCAAATTTTAATCGGTAAAATCACCAAAATTGCTGGTGTTACTGGTGTACATTCAAGTTTTGTCCTAAATCAAGTGATGCCACTGCGTGCTATTCCTATTTATTAGCTAATTTAAAATTATTAGAATGAAAGATATAAGAGTTTTCAGAAATAATATTTTTTGATTACCTACAGTATTTATGAGAAATTTTGACAAAATTAACTATTTATTGATCAATTTGTAATCCAAATAATTAATTGATTTATAATAAGTTACCCAAAAATGTAAAAGATTATTGTACTTTTTTTGTGAAAATAGTTTGACATTGAGAGCTAGAACAGCATATAATACTGTTCTCGACAAAGACAACGCCTCAATAGCTCAGACGGTTAGAGCGACGGACTGTTAATCCGCAGGTCGTAGGTTCGATTCCTACTTGAGGCGCCATTCAAGCAAATCAGCATAAAAATTCAACCAAAATTTAATTAATTCACCTTAAAATTCCAGCTTAAACTTTATTGCGTATTATTTCTAATAATCCACTATGACTAAAGCCTAATACCTTAGCTTTGCTAATATCTATGCTAAACAACTTCTGTAAATAGCTCACAATACGCTGTTCATCACTCTGATGCATATTTTTAATTACATCAATTAAAATGATTCCCTGCAAATTACGTAAACAAATCTGTCGATAGATTTCATCAAGAACAATAAAATTAACTTTACTTCCCGATAAATTTAGTGTTCCAGTATTTACATCAATAATATTAATCCCAGCTACCGTATGAATATCTAACATTGCACCGCCAGTCACCATGACTTGTGATTGGGTAAGTAAATCTTGATAATTCTTGATTGCGGAGTTGTAATCTAAATTTGGTTTATAACTAATAACATCTAGTAACCAACTATCTTGTAGTTTGGCGACTAACTCATATGCAGTCTGTAAATTAGTGATAACTTCACCATCACTAACAAGTGGCAATGAACGCAGTAATTTCATGTATGCAGGTAAACCAGATGCTAGCACCCCACTATTAGTATTACTCTCAATTAATTTAGCTTGAGAATAGAGCTCATGCGCCTCACTTAAGATAGCATCTTCATCTGTCGCCATGTTAACCCTACTACGCACTGACCAAATTGCAGGAAATTTAGCTAATAGCGTTAGTAATTTGCTACTCATCTGCGAAGATAGATTTTTACCATTAATTTTAGTTTCATTCGCACTACCAGCATAGATAAGATGCTTACCAATCAATTGCCATCCATAGCGCAATTTAGCTTGCTTCTCGTGATTACCATGCCACGAGAGTTGAGCAATTAGATTACTCCCCTCTTGCACCTTTAACCATGTCGGCAAATTGATATAGCCATATTGACCAGTGCCATATTCAATAAATGCCGTACGATTTGCATGATTAAGTTTAGTGATTTTTCCACGTAAAATACTCTCAGTTGGTAGAGTATCTAAGTCCTCTACCACCACAAAATTTAATAGCTCATCACGATATGCAAAGGTATAAATCTGTTGCTGGTGTTGGTAAATAATAACCTTACTTAGCATGAATAAATAGCTCTAAATCTTTACGTAGATTACGGAATGTATTTAATGGTAGCCCCATAATAGAATAAAAGCAACCATCAATTTTTTGAATAAATTGCCCAGCAAAACTTTGGATTCCATACGAACCAGATTTATCACGATGATTACCTGTTGCTAAATATGCATTGATATCCTCATCACTAAGAGTGTCAAAATAGACCCAACTTTCACTAGTTACTGTCTTATCAAATTCGCCATATTTTAACGTCATACTAGTCAGTGCTAGATGACGTCGTCCAGATAATTTTCGTAACATCTCAAATGCAGCCTTATCATCACTAGGTTTACCAAGCACTTCATCATCTATGACCACCTCTGTATCGGCGGTTAACACAGGATAAGCTGGCAAATTATGCTGCTGAATATACTCCCATGCCGCAAGAGCCTTTTCATGGCTAATACGTTGCGAATAGGCTAAGTATCCTTCACCAATGGCAACCTCTTCTGGAATATCAATTGCCAAGACCTCAAAATCAACACCAATCTGGGCAAGCAATTCGCGACGGCGCGGACTTTTTGATGCTAAATAAATTTTATTTAATCTTATTTTTGTCATAACTATATCACTCTATTCATAATTAATTTGTTACGCTTCGGTTAACTCACCAACTAGGTTTTGACTAATTGCGGCTTTTATATTTTTCTTACTCATTCCGGTAGACATTAGTATCTGCAACTTCGCCAATGCTGCTTCAATCGTCATATCGCAACCGCTGATAATGCCTAAATCATGCAAACAACTGCTGGCATAATCATTAGACACCCTTCCTTCAATAACCTGTGTAATATTGACAATAATTACACCTCGCTCAACGGCATTCCGTAAGCTACTTAATAATCGGCTATTACTAATTGGAATATTCCCGCTTCCATAGGTTTGTAAAACTAAAGCATCCATTTCAACATTGTTCAATGTCTCAATAATAAAATCTGTAGTAAAACCAGGGCGCATACTCAAATCAAGAATCTTTGCTTCTTTAGGGATAATCGGTGCAAAATTAAACCGATTTGCCCGCAACCAACGTTTGGTAAACCAGTTGATATGTATCCCAAACTCAGCCAATGGCTCTTCATCAACAGAATCAAAACCAAAAAACCGATAGGTGCTTACTTTTTGTGCCCGACAACCACGTAATAGTTTATTATTAAATGAAATCGCAACCTCATTCAAGTCGCTTCTATCCGCAGCAACTACCGCATCGATTAAATTGTTCCAACCATCACTCCGACGATGAACTAACGGTAATTGCGAACCTGTCAGAATTACTGGTTTTCCTAAACCACGTAACGCAAAAGCCAGAATACTCGCTGTATATGCCATCGTGTCTGTACCATGGATAATAATAAAACCTTTGTAGTTATCATAATTATCTGCAATATCTTGTACAATTCGTTGCCAGTGTTCTAGACCTATATCGGAAGAATCAATAAGAGGCTCATATTCAATCAAGTCCAATTCGACATCTTTAATTGAATCTAAGGTATCTATTTGCGAACGAAATAATCCCGAGACAGGCATCAACCCCTGTAAAGTATAATCCATACCAATGGTGCCACCAGTATACAGTACTAAAATCTTATCCATTTATTTATCATTAACTCATAATATTATTTTAAATTTGGCGCTAGAATAACCACCCCAGATTCAAATTTTGCCCAAAATTCTGGTGTTAGCGTAAAAGTATATTTTTCACCAACATTATATAAATTGGTCGCTACTTGCGCGGGAGATTTTTTATCAGCATTGATACTCACGCCAAAAAAAGCTAGGCTACGCGAAGCTGAAATATTTTTTCCTGAGCCAATACGTAAAATACTATCATCATTTCCCGCATTATGATCTAAGCCAATTTTCTGCATAGCGCCTAAATTGACATTAGTAGCACTTGTGATTAATTGATTAGCACGATTATAACGCGTTATACTTGACTCTAAACGGCTTAATTCACTTGGTGTATACGGATAATTACTAATCAGATTTTTTTCGGTATAATTGTTCGTATGAACATAAGTGCCGCGTTTAGTTAATGTATAAGTATATTTATGCTGTGGCGCTACTTCGATTGACAATAAATTCTCACCATCTGCAACTTGATAAAAAACTGGGTCTGGGTATTTAGCTATCAATTTCGGCAAGTCAGGAATAACATCAACTGCCTTACGATAATTCTGTAATATATCCTTACTAAAATCGTCCGCTATACCGCCTACAGCATATTTAGAATATTCGATAGTAACCTCATTAAATACCGCTAGGTTATATTCATTGATACCTGCAGAAACAAAATCTGGTACATCTTGACGTGATAAAGCCAAATATTTATATTTGCTCGGCGTAGCAACCACTTCAATCACTTGACGATCAGGATTATTATCGCGGTTTTTTGCCATAAGAAAATTGCCACTTTCACCTTTATAAGTAGCAAAAGTCGTGCACGCAAATGCACTGGTTAAAGCAATACTAAGAATTGGTAGAAGTATTTTTCGCAACATGGGAAATCTTTCGTTAATATAAGTAACAGAATTGTAGCATAGAGATAATTAGCAAATTAATTAAAATCACAGCTATTACTACTTATAAAGTTGGAAAATATAATTTTGATTTAAATTAATTTATGACATATAAAAAAAGATGCCCACGGGTACTAAACCATGGGCGGAGGGACTTTAAAATGAAACCTTTGTCTATCTAAGCATAAATACATGTAGCAGAATTGTACAAAGTATCTATAACACAGCAATTGGCGAGGTCTCGTGCCAAATTGCTGACGGTATTATAACTGAAACGGTGAAAAATTAAAATAGACAATTTTGTATAACTATTATGCAAAAATGTATATGGCATAGAACCTAGAAGATAGCTTATAAGATATGGATATATAGGCGTTATTAGACAAGAACAAAAATAGTATTTATGCAATAGCTAAAGCATAAATTTATGGTAACGAGACCATAATCTTAACATTAATTAGAGAAAAATTGAATAATTATTTGTAAATATCTTTTTTATGAATACATTCTCTGTGATAATAATATAGTCAACTTCCAATGAAATTAAGCCATTGATATAAAGTCAACAATCTGAATAAGATTAAGTTATGTTAACAAATAGTGCTCCATGACCCATTCTTAAATTATTTTTCTGATGAGTATTTTATAGTCTGCTATTACTCAAGTTATTCACTTGAGTTAAAAATTAGTTAATTTATTATATAAAAAAAATGCTCATGTTTAATACATGAGCATTGTAATCACTTAATACCAATGACTTTACTTCGTACAAGTATATGCAGTCCAAGCCTGTGAGTAAGCCCAACCAGTTGCAGGAGTATAAGCGTCGGCATTACTATTACACCATGCGGCAACACCTTTGTTACAACTATACAAATTGCCATCGCTAGCCTTTACGATCGAACCACTTACATAGCTACCACGACCTGCAGGATAAACTTGTGGGTTAGTTGGACAAGTAACATCTGGTGTAGGTGTTGGTGACGGTGATGCACCACCAATAGTAACTTGAGTAGTCTTAGTAAAATCAATACCCAAATTAGTTGCCAAGTTATTAATTGCAGAATCCAACAAATTAAAGAATTTAACTTTATCACTAGCATTAGAGATTACTAAAGAACCTGTCAATGAAATACTATTTTGGGTTAACGCTTGTTCAAAAGCTTTTTTCGCATCGCTGTAAGCAATATAATTATAAGCATTACTACTATTTACATAAGCTAATGTACCCATAGTATTTTCAAATACATATTCGATATCCTGTACAGTTAAAGAAACCTTATTAGTTCCACTAATTGCACCTGTAGTAAATTTAGGTTGATTATAAATCTGATCTAAATAAATCCGAATTTGACGTGGATAAAGAATAAACGTTGAACCAGCTGCTTCTTTAGTTCCTATCGCTGTTTGGTATTGTGTATCTGATAAGCTGTAATCACCAATTGATTTAACCTGCGTTTTTTCTGGATTAGTTGTGTACATTCCTGCACAAATACGGAAGTAATCACCAATAATGGTTGAATATGTTCCTGCATTATATGCCGCATTCAAAATTAAATCATAAATATTATAGGTAAACGATGCAGAATTAGCGCTTTCTAGATTTGCCATACATTTAGTATAATATTGATATTGAGGACCCCAAGTATCAGCATTATTCTGTGCTAAACGGTTCATATCGTTAAAATGAAAATACGCCGCCGCCAAAGGTCCAAAATATTTTTGATCTAATGATACTGGTCCACTAGACGCAGTTTGTGTGCCATTATCTTGAGCTTCAACTGTGAATCCCAGACCTTTTTGAATCGCAACAAAATTAATTAAACCATAACCGTTGGAGTTTTCTAAACGTTTAGAATAATCATTAATTTGATATGGACCACCCTGACCTGATGCTAATAGACTACTGCGTTCATTCGCAACTGGATTAATCCAGTCCGTAGTTGACAAATAATTAGTAGTATTAATATTTTCTTGCAATAGTTGCCCAAATAATGAACCATAAATATAATCACGGTTAAAGTTCAATTTAGGATACTTAGTATGCATCATATTACCCAATAATGCACCAGCAACATAGTTTGAAATTAATAAATCAGTATAATTTGCAGTTAGAACCAGTTTTTCTACATTACCCGAACCATATGGTAAATTAAGATGGTAATTAATTGTCCCACTTGCCGTACTCGTTGGAGTAAAAGCAATTGGCGTTGGTAAATTACTTGATTCACTTGGTTGTGGCGTAATCGTTGGCGCTGGTGTCGGTGTCGGTGTCGGCGTTGGGCTTACCACTGGATCCACGCTACAACTCGTTACTAATGTCCATGGTTTACCAGAACCACTAGCACCACTTTGTGTAGCTGGGTCATCACCCTGAGTCCACCAGTTATTTTTATACTCATTACCATTACGAATAACCAATGTACCAGCACTTGCATAAACCTGTGTAGCACTCCATGTACTCACACCATCACAAGCGCTACTGGTTTTTGCACTTTGCCCAACATTATTCGCATTAGTACCAGAAGTGCCACTATTACAACCAGTTAAGATTGTACATCCCAAAATCAATAATGAACTTAGTTTTAATGAAGCTGTTTTCATTTGTTCCCCCCATCTTAATTAATAAGTTATTTATTAATCACCGCGAATAATTAATAAACGTTAGCTGGATATATTATAACAGCCAAAGAGGATAAATCTAAATAGACATTTTTGTATAATTATTATACAAAAAGATAAATCACTTATTTGTCCCCCTAAATCACCAAGATTCCCAAACTTAATGTTGTAAATATGCAAATTAGTACATTAATTATTAATGATTGGACAAATTAACACAAAGATTATAATCATACATTATACAAATATCTAGATTAGATATTAAATTAGGAAGTAATAAATAGTAAAAAGCCTGCAATACTTGCAGGCCTTTTTGATTATTCAACAATCACCGCATTATCATGCGTTCGAATTGTTTGACATGTATCAACGAATTTCTTATTGGTAAAGTAATAGAATGCATATAACGAAACCGCTACATACACCGCATAAAACACTTCATAGCCGATGTAACCCATTCCACCATAATTCTCAGGACCAAACATGATTAATAATGTTACAATCCATAAGAATCCCACAAATGGTAATGAGATTTTAGCTACGTCACCAAAGCTATAACCATCTTGACCACGAGCATGTAAGAACATAAATACCCCCATTAAAACACTCATAGTCAATGTCAAATAGAACATATCCTTAGCACCAATGAAGATAAAAAATATCGCTTGAACCAAGAATAATAAACCACAAATAACATTAGCAAATGGTAGTTTAAAATTTCTATCCGCATCAGGATGACTATGGCGTAATGCTATCAAAGAAATTGGTACAATCATATACATTAGAATAATCAAGGCAGTAATAAAGTTAATTAATACAGCCCAGCTATGGAATAAATATAAGAATACTAATGCAACGCCAAAGTTGAAAAACATTGCACGCTTTTCTAAGTTGTGTTTTTTATCGAGTACTGCAAGCATTTTAGGCATTTGACGTTCTGCTGCCATTGAATATAATACACGCGAACCACTACCGACAAATGTAACACCAGCACCCGATGGTGAAATACACGCATCAACATACAAAATGATGGTTAAGAAGTTTAAGCCAATCAATGTAGCAATTTGAGCAAATGGCGAACTAAAATTGAGGCTCGACCAACCTAACGTAGCTACTTGATTGGTATCTACTGCACCAATAAATGCTGTTTGTAAGATAATATAAATGAAGAAACAGATAATTACCGAAATAACCATTCCCAATGGTAAATTACGTCCAGGATTTTTAATTTCACTGGCAAAAGATGCACACAATTGAAAACCATTAAACGAATATAACATTCCTGTTGACGTCATTGCTAAAACAATTGAATTAGCACCATAAGGCATCCAACTATGTTGATAAGCAGTAAAGTTTTCAGGATGAAATGAAGTACCAATAATAATCAAGGCAATTAACGCAGGTAATACCACTTTAACCGCTGCCAGTGAATTATTAACTTTGGCAAAAAACTTAATGCCAAACATATTGGCAGCCCAATAAGCAATCAAAAATAAAAATGTAAACGCCATACCCTCAAAAGTAAGAGCATCACCATCCATCAGCAATTTATGTAGTCCAGGTGAAATACCTGCCAAATATTCGACACTAGCTTGCGCCTCACCTGGCACACTGCCAATTAATTCTAACCAAATTGCAAATGCAAAAATAACTCCAAAATATTTATTATGCGATAGAGATCCCATGCGCCCAATAATTCCACGTAATGGAAATATGGCAACTATTTCAGCGATTACTAATGCCATTAAGATAAAGAAAATAAGAGTTAAGAACCATGATAAATAAACACCTGAACCAGCAACTTTAGCTCCTAAATAAGAACTAAACAACCAGCCACTACCGATAATTCCAGTAGTTGAAATTGCAATCACTGACATCAAGCCAATTTTATGTTTTGGGATCGAACATTCCATAATGAATAACCTTTACACAACCACAGCATATCAGGAATCACCTCCAAACAAACTGTATTGAAAAATATTTATACAACATCAATTTTACATTGATACGAGTTATGTCAATGATGAATTTAATTCGCTTATGACTTGAGCGTAATTTTAACAAAAAGCGTAGGTCAGAAAAAATAATTTTATCTCATTTATATAAAAAAGATAATTTGTTAGCCTATTTATGTGGGTTTTTTGTATACTTTTTGCACAACAATCCGCAAAAAAGTGAGTCCTTGAGAGAATAGTTAACCATTATTAATTCATAAAAAACCATCCAATTAAACTACGAATAAAATATAACATTAATTAAATCAATGTGTTTAATAGCCAATAAACCACCCCAACCAACTATTATTCACAATAAAATAACCACATTTCTATGAAATAAGTTACTTTAAATTCAGCCGTTTTATTTGTAATTGATACAGATTATTTGAGTCATTATGGGGATATAAATGTAAAAAAACCGTGCCGCGGCACGATTCTTAAATAACTTTAGAGTAACGTTTACTATCCTGAGATTGTCGCAGGTATTTATCAAAGATTTTAGCAACATTGCGGATTAAAAAACGACCTT
>RXKA01000011.1 GCA_003962985.1 Pseudomonadota bacterium
AGTTAAAACTGGTCGCCATGGCATGCATGACGATGTGCCTACTGAAGCTATCGTAATTGAATCAGCTGAAGTTGTTGCTTAAATAAAAATACCCCAGATTAAAACTCTGGGGTATTTTCTTATCCGATTACCGATTAGTTAGTCAATGTCCATGTCGCAACAGATACATCTAACCCTTTATTATCTTGAATACTATGCATTTTTTGACTAACGCATGACTTAGCGTTAACATCATCCAATGTACTGAATGTATTTTTACAATATTCATCAAGATAACGTAAATCATAAACCATATAATAAACATGTGAAACTACTAATACAAGCACACATGCAACAGCAATAGCAGCAATAATTAACAACATTTTAAACTCTCATCAATTAAATAGTGAATAAAAAACCATCACTGGTCTAACAGCCGAGAACTTAGCTCTAAGCTGAACACCAAAGATGGCTTAACTGACGTTATTCTAACAAAGGTGGCGGGCACTGTCAAGTATCTGAAATTAAAACAGATAACTAACAAAAATCAATATTCCAACATCACGTATAAAAAACACTCAGATAACTAGATTGATTTGCAGCTAAATCACCAATTCACAACAACTGGTATAAATATTCAACAATTTCAGTGGTAATAAATCTCTTAATTAATTGTAATAAAGTTATGTTTTTATTCGCAAATATCTGCTAAAGCATATTTTCATAAACATATAGAAATGATAATAGCTTGAAATACAATCATATAATAAGTCGAGAATTAATTTTGCTTCACTTCATCAAAAACTTGATGTAATTTGCGCCACATAAATAGTGACAATAGCGCCCCCACCACCCCGATGAGCGAATTAATTACTTTTAATGTCATATAACTCATACTATTTATTTGTAATGAGATTCCAACACAAGTTACAGCAAGTAAGAAAAATACTGTATTCAGAATCTGGAACTTTAAGCGTGGTTGCGCTGCCAACTCAAAAGAACAGACCAGAGCAATAAGAGTAAAAACCCAGATGAGAATAGTGCTAGTATCAATATGTACTTTCAAAAAATAGATTAACGCAGCAGCTATTGGCCAACCAATGACAGAACCGATACTAACCCCTTTCATAGCACGGAAACTTGCAATAAAATCATCACGCTGTAAACAAGATACTGCTGTCACCACTGCCCAATTGGGTTTCATATCATGAAATGACGAACACAAAGCATAAAGTATCGCAGCAGTAAATGACCCTCTTAATGCTAAACGGACTTCTGGACGTGAAGTATCTAACCATGCAAACACCGAAATTTTAACTACATCAACATAACGTTTCTCTGCCTCATATTGCTCATTATTACGCAAGAGATGAAATGCTAATTTAAGAATCATTTGCGCTTCAACATATCCGATTACAGTTGCAATTATTTTGTAGTGAAATGGATATGCCGTAAAAGTGGTACCAATTAAAAGAGCTTGGATATACATCCATAAATTTAAACTCTTGTGATAGCCATTATTACGGAGAATAAAAAACGAATAGGTAAAAATAAAAATTAGAATCAAATAGAGTTGTTGATTACTACCGATTAACAGAGAAATCAAATAATAACACATAACGCTGATGAAGTGATTGAGGATATTACGATCTAGAAAAGTTGGACTTTTGGCATTGTAGGCTCCGATAAATGAAAGCGCAGCTAATTCTGTCCAGATAAACAATGCGTTTTGGCTATATATATACAAACTAATATTAATAATAAATGCAATGCCTTGGGCATAGATATTGGCACGAAAGCGATCTTTAAGCTTAGGTAAATTGGGTAATTGTGGCAGAGTTGTTGGCATAAACAAACTTTCTCTAACGTACTATATTTATTCTATTTCACATGAAGTTTATGGTTAACCATCGTAGTATTTTGCTATTTTGTGTTAATTTAAAACAATCCAATCTGGATTTTAACATTTTCGCACCTATTTATGGTATAATATAACTATATATAGTGAGGGCTAGTTATGGTTATTCTGTTTTTAATCTGCTTAATTGGCGTATTTTCATTGTTTAGAATCTGTAAACAAAGCTGGTCAATTTGGCATAATTTAACTCATTTAGATGAGTATTATGCGCGTTTAAAATATAATGAAGATTATCAACAACTCAAGAAACAGGCTATTGTCCAGTATAATCACGAGACAATGGAAAGATTTAAAAATACAGGAATAATGCTTTAAATTAAATTATGATTATTTTGTCGATGCATTAGATAAATAATCATTGATTAGTGGAGCACTCTGGCGGATAATTTTATTGTGCTGTTGATTTTCAGACTCTGATTGAATTTTGTTATCAACCATATTAATTCGTTTTGGTCTTGATTTTTTCTGACGATATCTAAAATAGAAAATAAAGAGACAAAAAACAATGAAAATTAACGATGGCAGATAGTAGCCCATAAAAAGAGCCAATACACAAATAGTAGCTAGTAAAATTATTAGCACCAACTAAACTCCTATAATTTATGTCTACTATGACATAAGATTACCACACAAAGCTTGAGAGAAACCAAATAATTACCAGTTGGTTATACTTGACAAAATAACATTGATTTGTTAGGATACCATTAGAAAGCCAGCATAAACTGAACCAACTTGGGCAATTGTAGCTCTCTAATTTCTTGGTCTTTTCTCCTTATTGTCGATTATGTCTATTTTACCCATCAGTTGCATATGATAACTCTATAAATTCGTAATATGATTATTGAATAAAAAGAAATAGTATCCGACACAAAATTTTAAGCTGCCTACTCGGCAGTTAATATGCTACGCCACAAGTATACTATCCAGTATCTTTTCTAAGCTGCCTACTCGGCAGTTAATTGATTATAAAACTGATGACAAGCCTATTGCTTTTTCTAAGCTGCCTACTCGGCAGTTAATAAATAATTACTACAACCGTTCCCAGCAGAGCATTTCTAAGCTGCCTACTCGGCAGTTAATGCTCTTATCGCGTATTAACGGTGTTGGTAAGATTTCTAAGCTGCCTACTCGGCAGTTAATGTGTATTGGGTATCAGGTAAACTTGTCCAAGTTTTCTAAGCTGCCTACTCGGCAGTTAATAATCAAACACATAATATATTTAGTGATCAGCATTTCTAAGCTGCCTACTCGGCAGTTAATGTCAATTTAGAGGAATTACCTGAGTCCTCACTTTTTTATTTTTGCTAAAAGTGAGAATAATAGATCTTTAACAAATAAGTAATTAAAAAATAAAAAAGGCATAAGTCCTAATA
>RXKA01000014.1 GCA_003962985.1 Pseudomonadota bacterium
AGATGTGAAACTAAAACAATTTTATGGGCTTTAACAAACTCTTTGGTCGCCGCAGCATCGGCTGCATTTAGGATTACCAATTTCATATCATGTGGACTCGAAGTAAATATACTAACAGCATTATTACCATAGTTTAATGTATTTTCTACAGTTTTTAAGAATGTTTTATCTTTTGCCTGATGACTTCCAATAATCATTAATTTATGTTCATTATTAATTATTTCTTTTAGTTCGCTATCCATCGGAGTAATAGAAAATAATTTTTTAACATCTCCAATTTTTCTATCATACCCATGTTTATCAAGATAACTAAGGAATTTAAGTCTATTCTTCTCTCTTTCTATATATGCGTCATTATAACTTTTGCCATTTTGTCTTTTCTCTAAACCAAGCGCCGAATTATTGCTCCCCCAAGGAAGTAGCATATAACGCATATATCCATCAATAAAATGATATTTATCTCTTTTGATTGGACGCATATTAGTACGCGGATAAAGATTTGGAATATTTAATTGTGAAAAATCAATAGCTATTCCAGATCCATCTTGCCTCAACAATCCTTCGTGTGGAGTTCCACGCCAAACTAAACTTTCATGAAACTCATATAACAATGGCTTTCCTTCGAAATAGACGATTTTTATATTATTATCAATACAATTTCCTATAATCTGACTATCGAGAATATCACAAAATTCGGGATTAACTCTTTCTAGTTCATCACACCCAACCACCCAATCTCCATTTTTAATACCTCCCAACCAAAAAATATGATTTCTACTCACATCATGCCTACCATGATAAGTGTAATGAATAATTTTACCATTTTCTTGTTTGATTGTTTCTAAATATTTTTCTTCTTCAGATCCTTTACAATCATGAAGTAACCAAATAATTCCATTAAAATATCCATGAATTGGACCAAGAAGCTCTTTGAGATTTTCAAGCGAACCCGGGCCGCTCATACCTACGAAATAAATATTACCAGAATAAACTCTAATGGGAAGCATATTATTTTTGTTGTGTTATAAGTTCGTAATAATAAGAAAAGGGTTCAGAATGTTTAGCAAATAAAACATCGTGGTCTTTGGGAGTATATGTTTTAATATATTCTGGTGCAGCGTCTTGTATCTCTAAATCGCTGAACATATTAATTTGTTTCTTTATAGGACCAGAGCTGATAGCATTTTTGTAGTTAGTATTTTGGTGTAAAAATTGATTATCATATTTAGCTATTGGATTCTTGCAATAGAAAGACAAACAGTTTAAAGAAACATAATCTAAATACATATCAACTACTTCAACATCCATTTCGTTCATTGAATCAATATTAATGCACAGATCAATTTTACCTCCAAGAACAGAAGAAGTAAAAAAATGTGTTGGAGTAATGAAAAATAGTTTATTAAACTGTTCTTCAGTCAAAACTTTTTCCAAATATGATTTACTTATCTCTAATACTTCGGGCAAATCTACTATTGTATATGATCTAATTGAATTTATTAAACTTAACAATGTATGCGCCGTTCTACCATATCCAGCACCTATCTCTAATATATTTGTAAAATTAGTAGTAAAAGATTTCGAAAATTCAATAATGCTGTTATACTCTTTGATAGATTTTAAATAATCCATGTCAATATTAATTCCTCTACAATTTACTGTATATGGATTACCGTAATTTCTATGTTTTACAAGCGATAGATTAGTAATGTCATTATATGATAAATTTTGCGCCGCTAATTGTAACAACATTAACCAATATCTATCACCATTTGTTTCAACGTCTCTTACTGAAAAGGCTCCAGCTATCGGCCCGCTTCTTCTCCAGTTTTTATCCAGTGGATTAAAAGGTGGGAACGATTTAGTTATTTGTTCCCATTGTTCGCTTTTGTTTTTCATTTTATTAGTTCCATTGTGGGACGGTAAAAGAATGCGGCTTCCATGCTTCGGGAATTGTTCCGTCAATCCATTTATTAGATAACATTAATTCCCATTCACTATCATTTAGCGGAGGATAAACTTCAGAACGCCTTAATGGTTGTTTAATTACATACATTCTCTTTTCATCACAACTATGTTTAAGTATGCCACCACAAGGAAGCTCTCTTATTGCCCATTTACCATTGTCTTGAAATACTGGCGGTGATATATGAAGAACTTTGATATTATTTTGTTTGAAATATTCTTGAATATATTGCTCAGTATGTTTAAATGCATGAAATGGCCCCGGTCCTCCAAGCTTGCCATCTTCCCCGCGATATATACTGAGGTAATCAGTTTTTCTCATTATATGGGCACGTTCAGAATAGATTCCTATTCCAGCTTGAGCGCCAGCTAAATCTATGCAAAAAGCATTTAGTGAAGAAAATGTATTAAGTATTTCAGTAACATTTTTCTCGCTCAGATCATAATTCACAAATTGATCTGATTGTACCAAACAAAAATATTCAGTTTCGCAAACTTTTACAAGCTGATCTATGCCATTGCCGCATCCTGTATTGATGGGATTTTGGATTACTAAATCTGCTAGATTTTCATTTCTGAATCTATTTGGATAATCTTCTCCGCTACCATTATCTAAATAAACTAATTTATAATTAGCGGCTACTCTATTACGAATAGAACGTAAACATAACTCAGACTCTTGTTCTTTTTTAAAGTCGAGGACTAGGAATGTGAGTTTGGGATCTGCCATATTATATTTTAGTTACTTCACAATTACCGCCAGCACAAACGGCTTCGGCCATATGTACTGTTTCGTCATCATTTTCTTCTAGTTTATTATATGGAACAGATTCCCAATTTTTATATAGTTCATTCCATTTTTCTTCATCTTCTGGTGTTAATACGGCTTCTAATGGAGCTTGTTTATAGATTTTGTCTCCGGTACTAGGAAGAAGAGAAACAGCAGTAAAATATTCTTGGTTTTTAAATAAATAATCTGTTACTTGTTCCCATTCATCATCTTTAACTAACACAGTGCAACTGACTGAATGTTTTAATGGTTTTGTGTTTGCTTCTGTAGTGCCCGGATTAACCCAATTTTCTTGAGTATTTTTAATTATTTCTAAATGTTGAATAGCTGTTAAATCTGATTTAATCATTGCTGACTCTGGAACTTCTATTGGAAAAGAAATAACATCATCAGTTTTATTTGCCGAATAAATAGATGGTTCAATGGCATGTGGATTATATAGTTTAAAAAACTTA
>RXKA01000032.1:0-563 GCA_003962985.1 Pseudomonadota bacterium
TCATGTGCCACTTCATCAACCCACGCGAATCACCCGTGTCTTGGCACCAGGTCCATGGAACGATGTCCTTGCCACCATCACTGGTTTCATAGCGGCCCACATAGCCATACAGCTGGCCATCGACCACATACTTCCACGAAGCCTGAGGTGCGCCACGCTGCCAATGAACCAGATCAGGCTCAGGCGCACCAACCGGCACCGGAGTAATTGATTTCCATGGCGACCGCTTTTTGGCATCCGCAGCGGCTTGCTGGGCTACTTGAGGCCGTGGGTTTTGTGCAGCAGGAGCGCGAACATGATCCGGCGTTGACCACCCCATCTCATCCTTGAGCATCCGAGCCGCCTTGCCATTGTTGACCCCATGAATGGCAGCGTAGAGGCTGATCAGATCACCACCACGGTCATCGGTGGCGAAGTCCGCCCATGCACCCGTGTTGATATTGATCTTGCAGCTGGTGCCTCTACCGCCGCTCAAATCAGCGCACTCATACTCGGTACCGCTGCGAGCCCCACCCGGCAACCATTGCGGCAGCAACTGATCAATACGATCCAGCAACGCCGCA
>RXKA01000032.1:682-3232 GCA_003962985.1 Pseudomonadota bacterium
AATGAGTGGGTAAATATTTAGTATAATGGATTCTTGATTAAATTTGGAGCTTTGAATGTTAGATACGAACGTAATTTTTGCTGCTGCTCTTGGAATCACTGAACCATGGTATGTTGAATCTGTAGAGTTTAATTCTGAAGCTAAGAAATTAGAAATCCATTTAAACTTTAAAAAAGGTTCCAAGTTCCCATTCTTTAACGAAGATGGTAGTATTGAAAGTAACAGCGCATATGACACAGTAGAAAAACGTTGGCGTCATTTGAATTTTTTCCAACACGAATGCTATTTAATAGCCAGAATTCCTCGCATAAAAAATCAAGCTGATAAAATTCAAACATATAGCCCAGATTGGGGTGGATTAAGCAATGGTTTTACCTTGTTGTTTGAGGCTGTTCTTTTGCAGCTAGCCAAAGATATGCCTGTTAATCGAATAGCAAAGCTTCTGAATGTATCAGATAAATTAATATGGTATGTTTTAGAACGTTACGTTAGTCAAGCGCGTGAGTTTGAGAATTACGAAGATGTTAGTAAAATTGGAGTGGATGAAACATCTTTGTCCAAGGGACATAATTATATTTCAATGTTTGTTGATCTAGAGAAGAGGCGCACTATCTTTGTAGCAGAAGGTAGGAGCAATGAAACGGTTAAACAATTTAAAAATGATTTCACTGAACATAATGGGGATGTACTGCAAATAACTGATGTTAGTTGTGACATGTCACCAGCTTTCATTAAAGGCGTTAAGGAGAATTTACCCAACGCAGAAATTACTTTTGATAAATTCCATGTTCTGAAGATAATTAATGAAGCCGTCGATACCGTTAGACGTGAGGAAGTAAAGCACAATCCTATACTATTAGGAAAACGGTATATATTTTTAAAAAATGAGGTTAACTTAACAGCAAAACAACGGCAAGAAAAACAAAAGCTTATATTATCTGAGGTAAATCTTAAGTCGATGGAGGCATTAAATATGCGCGAAACATTTCAGCAAATTTATCATGCACAAAGTGATATTGAATTTGTTCTGTTATTAACCAAATGGCATGAATGGGTATCCAATAGTGCACTAGAACCGATGAAAAAATCTGCAGAAATGGTTAAAAAACATTGGGATGGGATTGTCCAGTGGAAAAAGTCCCAAATCAACAATGGGATTCTTGAAGGGTTAAATTCGGTAATTCAGGCAGCAAAGAGGAAAGCACGTGGGTACAAAATGAAGCATTTGAAAACAATTGCATATTTGGTAACTTCGAATCTTAATTTTGGAAAGCTCAATTATGCATGTCAACCCACTGAAAAAGCATAATAGCCCAAAAATCTGTAGCCAAAACCATTTCAATCATCAAAGACTTTACTTTTGAAGCTCGTATCGAAAAAGCAATTCTCATTGCTAATCTTGTTTTACTTTTTGTAACTGGTTCTAAAATATCATTACCACAATTAGCTATTGTTATTAGCAATGGTAAGCACAAACCCAAAAGCTCAGAACAAAAGATACGTAGGTTACTTACAAAGTTTCCTATCACCCCTTTAACATACGCAAAAGCCATAATTGCATTATTTGCTATTGAATCTACAGAACTTATCATTGATAGAACTAACTGGAAGTTTGGGATTATTGACATTAACTTTCTAGTACTCTCTATTCGTTGGCATAATATTGGCATACCGATCTACTGGATTATGCTTAACAACAATGGAGGTAATTCCAGTTCAGTACAGCGCATTGCACTAGTTAATTGGTTTGTCACTAATTTCAAAAGCATCAAGATCCTCAATATTTATGCTGACCGCGAGTTTCCATCAGTAGAGTTTATCTCTTGGCTTATGCAAAAAGAGCAGAACTTAAACTTCATCTTTCGTTGCAAAAACTCTATCACTGCTAGTGATGGTGATAAAAAAATCAGCATCAAAAAACTCTATGGACAACTATTGCATCAACAACACCGTAGCATCGTTGAAAAACGTATTCGTAGAATCTTTGGTAATCGGCTATATATTAGCGCTAGGTTAAATGATAAACATGAATATATGTTTATCATCTCTAATCAATATCATCAGGATCCATTTGAACTATATGCTCATCGCTGGAGTATTGAAACTATGTTTGGTAATTTCAAGTCTAAAAGCTTTGATATTGAGTCAACACACATTACACAAGATAAGCGATTATCTGCATTATTCATGCTGATGGCTATAGCTTATTGCTATTGCTGTAAGCTTGGTTATGTTGTAAACAACATAAAACCGATCACAACAAAATCACTTAAACGATTAAATGGCAACACTGAGAAAAAACCACAGCTTACCACTTTTAAATATGGCTTCTACTTGTTAAAGAACTTCTTTGATAATTTGTTATGCGATAGTGCCGTCGTTACACGGCAGCTCTATCAGATACTAAACTATCCACCTAACTTCAAAATACCTAAGCACGCCAAAATATATAATATCATTATGAAAGTGTCCTAAAAGTGTAAGGTACTAAGAATCTTAACGAATACCTTGCATTGCGATGTCCATTGATTTTGACAATTTCTTAACAAA
>RXKA01000099.1 GCA_003962985.1 Pseudomonadota bacterium
GTGCAAATCTCGAAAAAATGGAACAACATAATCGTACCGCATTGTTAATAGCAGCAGAACGAGGTAATCTAGCGATTGTTGAATTATTATTGCATTACGGAGCTAACTATAATCAAAGCGATGATGAGGGCGCAACCGCCCTAATGTTGGCACGCACACGTAATCATAATGAGATTGTCAAATTATTAAGTAATGCTAATAATATCAAACCGATTAAACGTGAACAATTAATTGCAGCACGCATGGAAAGCAATCTATTGGTTGCCGTAATGGAAGGAACAGCCAAACAAGTCAAAACACTACTTAATCATGGTGATCTAGATTTGGAAGCTACCGATCATCAAAACCGTACAGCATTGATGGTAGCCGCAATAGATGGTAAATCGAATGTAGTCCGAATGTTATTAGCAGCTCATGCTGAAATTGAACGCGTTGATGATAATAATGAGACGGCATTGATGCTAGCGGCTGAATATGGTAAATCAAATGTCATGAAAATACTTTTAGCAGCTGGGGCAAATTTAGAACATAAAAATAATGAAGGACGAACCGCCTTAGCAATGGCAGTACTGCATGGTAAAGCAAATTTAGTTAAATTATTATTAAGCGTTGGCGCAATGATTGAAACTACAGATATTGACTTGCGAACACCATTATTAATTGCCGCGCGTCATGGTAAAACTAACGTGGTAAAAATTTTATTGGAAGCTGGTGCCAATAAACATCATCAAGATATTGATGGTATGACGGCATTTGAATTAGCTAGTAAATATGGGCATAGCGAGGTAACAAATATAATTAAAATCTAGATTTAGCACTACTATATATGTTTTTTTATTGGAGGTCTTTATATGAAAATCAGGTCATTAGTTTTTGTTCTTGGTACGGTATATGTTGGTTCAACATTTGCCAATTCAACCATCCTTAATTTACAATCTTCAACATTGGATAATGTAAATTGCCAAGATAATAAATGTACGTGGCAAAATAGTGCCAGCAAAAATTTCTCAGCAGAAGAAAGCGATAATGCTTTTTGTAGCGGCACTAATCAAGCATTGGGCGCTAAAGGTCATGAATTGGGTGCTGGCGCATATAATATGCAATTACCCAAAGGAATTGCAAAAGCCAAGGTTGGTAAGGATAGTGACGTTATTCTTGAATTATTTAATACTCCTTATAAAGCTATCACGCCTAAAATGCTTAAACAATATGCAGAAATGGGCTACACAACTATTTGGATTTCTCCACCACAAAAAAATGCTTATGTGCCTTATTGGAAAAAAACTATTCCAGCCTGGTATGGCGCATATCAACCACTTGACTTTGGACAAATTGGTAATGATAAAAATGTGATGTCATTTGGTTCTGCGGATGATTTAGCTAAATTAGTTAATGAAGCGCACCATGCGGGATTAAAAATTATTGTTGACTTAGCAATTCACCAATTTGCCCAACCTGGTGTTGATGCTACTCAGTTCTATCAGGAATATGCTGGACAAAAATATGTTTTTGAATCTGGCAATATGTCAGCAATTGAAAAATTCTGGTGGCCACAAACCAAAGTTAAAGGCTACATTCCATTTGATGATGGAGATAAATGTCATGCCGATACTAGTTTAGATGATAAAGCCCATATTGCATTAATTGGCAATAACCCCAATGGTAAAAAATTCAGCACGCAAGAAAGCGATACACAGCCATGGAAAGAGGATTTTTCAGCATTAAATGGTTGGTTTGATGGCGTACTACCAGCTCCAACTAATTCATCAATCGGTGTAGATGCAATATCATGCCGTACCAAGCAAGTATTCAATGGTTTTGCTGCATGGTTACTTGGTGCAAATTACAGTAGTGGTAGCATGAAAGCTAAATCAACAGCAGAAAAAGGCTTTAATGTCGATGGTTTCCGTATTGATGATATCAGCGGGCAAAGCGTCGAGTTTTATAACCAACTATTTAAAGCAACTGCTAAATATAATAATTCTGACAATTTATTCTTTGGTGAATATCCTACCGAGTCAGCAACTGATTATGACAAATATTTAGCAATAAAAACTGCTAATGCTAATAAATCAGCAGATCACCAAATGAAAATGCTTAATTTCCCGTTATTAGTTACATTAAAACAAGCTTTTGGTGAAAGTGGTAATCTACAGGCTACCCTACAAAAAACCATTAATTCAGAATATGCATATATGGGAACAGGTAAATTAGCTGGTAAAAATGCAATTAACTTGGTAATTGACCAAGATACTGCGCCAGATAGCATTAGCTCACGCGCAATGTGTCCATGGGATGGAGCTCCACAGCAACCTGATTATGTAATGAATTATTCAAAAGCACCGTTAGCGTATGGTGTAATTTTGGCAATGAATTCTGGTACTCCATATGTTTTTGCTGATTTACAGGCAGCTAATAAAGTTGGTATCAGTGAGTCTGGTCAATGGTTACCTGAATTAGCTACGGGTAGTGTTTCATACTGGAACCAGAATGAAGTTATCGCGGGTATTTATTTCCACAACCAAGCCTTGGGTCAATCAATGCAATGGGGACAAGTAAACAATGCCAAAACCGATTCGGTTGCGACTTTCACGCGTGGAGATGAGTATTTATTCATCGTAAATAACTCAACGAGTGACTACCAAGCATTAACATCAGCAACTAATCTTAAAAATGGTCAATATATTGATTTGATGTCTCATCAAATTATCAAAATTAGCCATGGCAAGATTGATAAAGTTGTGATTCCAGCTAAATCAGTAATGTATTTTGTTCCATACAAAAAATAAGTAATAAAATAGGCTACTAAATTTAGTAGCCTATTTCAACTATTTCACAAAATTATTTGTTAGCATGATTACGAATTAGTTCAACCAGTAATTTATACGGTCTACCGGTACTACCTTTAGTCTCTGCTGAATTAACTACTCCAGCAATGTCTAAATGCGCCCATTTATAATCAGTAAATTGCTGTAGGAAACATGCAGCAGTAGCACTACCACCTTTACCACCCCAACCACCGATGTTCAATAAATCAGCATGAGTACCTTTCAATAATGCATTATATTCTTCAAACAATGGCATTCTCCATACTTTTTCATCAGTTGCTAGTGATGCTTGCTGAATTTGCGCATGTAGTTCTTCATCATTTACATATAAACCACTGGCAACATTACCCAAGGCAATCACACATGCACCAGTCAAAGTAGCTAAATCAATTACAAATTCAGGATTAAATTGTTTAGCATAATGTAGCGCATCACACAAAATCAAGCGCCCCTCAGCATCCGTATTTAATACTTCAACCGTTTTACCTGCCATTGTCGTAACAATATCTCCTGGTTTTACGGCATGACCTGAAGGCATATTTTCACAAGCTGGCACTAATGCTACCAAATTAATATTTAATCCTAATTTGGCAATAGCTGCAAAAGTACCCAATACCGTTGCCGCACCACACATATCATATTTCATATCATCCATATTGGCGCCAGGTTTTAATGAGATACCACCCGAGTCAAAAGTGATACCTTTACCAACTAATACTATTGGCTGCTGAGAATCTTTAGCACCATTATAAACTAGTTTAATAAATTTTGGCTCTTCCTCGGAACCTTTAGCAACACTTAGAAATGAATGCATTCCCAGTTTCTGGATTTCTTTGCGATTTAGTACCTCAACATCTACTTTATCCGTAATTTTAGCAAAGCGCTCTGCTACATTGGCTAAGTAAGTAGGCGTTGCAACATTTGATGGATTATTTGCTAAATCGCGCACGATAAACATGCCATCAAGAATTGCTGCTACAGCTGAAAAAACAGTTCTTAAATCATGCTCAGTTAGAACAATAATTTTTTCTAAAGCTAATTTATGTTTTTGCGATTTAAAATCATCAAAATAATAAAGACCATTAACAAACTCAATTAAGAATTTTTCAACTGCATTAGCGTAGCTTAATCCTAGTTTGGTTGGTAACTCATCTTCAACTACGATATTGAGTATATTAAGGCGGTGCGCATTAATAAATTTAGCCAATGAGCTTGCTGCTAATAACAATTTATTTACCGATAATTGCTCTTGACCACCCAAACTTAAAAATATATTATCTTTAAATGTGGCAATTGCACCACATGAATTCATATCATGAATAAAGCAATGCTCTTCATGCCAAGCGACCATTTTATATTTTTCTTCAGCTTCTTCAGCAGTCACTAAGTGTAATTTGAATCCAGATTCAAATTTAGAACCCGCTTCAAAACTTAGTTTAGAGTGCTTAAATTTAAACTTCATTGTAACCACCTTTCACAATACCTTCATGATATGTTAAAATTATCTATTGTTATCTACATAATTTTACCATCTAAATATGCTTATAAAAAATATTTTTCATCGTGAACTAGTTGCAAATGCTGCAAGAATTCTAATTGTACTGGTAATTATATTGCCCGTTACTGAACTATTCAAATTATTAGATCAGGCAAGCAGCGGTAACCTACCCACTGTAACTATTTTCACATTAATGCTCTACGGAACATTAGCCAGCTTTCCCATGATTCTCAATATTGCTAGCTTCTTGGGAATTGTGATTACTTTTAATCGTTACTCTAAAGACCATGAACTAATAGTATGGTTAGCTAGCGGTGTTTCTCCATTTACATGGTTAAAGAAAACCGCAATTTTCCTTGTGCCGATTACCATTATTAGCGGGGTCTGTTCCATGCTAATAACGCCATGGGCAGTGCATCAATCTGAACAATACGCCAAATTTTTAACCAAACAATCTGCCCCGATAGCGCTAACCCCTGGACAATTTCGCGAATCGCCAGATGGAAAAGATGTCTACTATATTGAAGAATACTCTTTGGCACAAGGATATGCTAGAAATATCTTCCTGCAATATCAAGATGAAAGTGAAGTTAGCTATAACATTACGGCAGCAAAAGGACGTTTAAGCAATAATAATGGAATGATCGGATTAACTCTCTATGACGGTAATCGCTATCAAATTAGTAAATTTGAAAGTAGCAATGTTACTAATTTACATTTTAAAACTTTTACTGCAACAATTAAACAGGCATACGACCCAGAAAAAGATCAAGTCGGCTTTAACTCACAGTCCATGCCAACTAGTGAACTGGTCAAACTCTATGATACATCTGGACACTACCGCAGTGCGTTATCTGGTAGGTTATCGGTAATGATTATGACCTTTATCATGGGATTAATTGCGGTTCCACTAAGCATTCAAACCTCACGGGTACAAAATAGCTTAGTTTTCATTTTCCCTCCAATGTTATATGGTGTTTATCAAAATATAGTTATGACCGTAGAAGCTCAAATTAGTGATGGTAAAGTTTTCTCTATTTTTAATGTATTGCCCGTGCATTTGGGCTTAATTATGGTCGCAATCGGTTTGACCTATATAAAAAGTAAACCAAACGGATATTTTAAATCAAAGAACAAATGAAATTAATTTACAAATATATTCTCAAAAAATGCTTTTTTAATACATCGTTATTACTCTTTGCATTTGCAATTATCTATACTGTAGTACAGGCTATTCAAGAACTAGGTAGCGTTGGTAAAGGTAGCTATACCACTTTATCAATGTTTATTTATCTTGGTGCGCTCCTACCGAGCTATATCTATTTACTGATACCACTCTCAGTATTAATTGGTGTTATGACTACCATGCTCGGTCTGGTAAAAAACTCAGAGTATGCGATTATGCGTACTTCAGGGATTTCACTGCGTGATATTACTAAAATATTAACCATTTTTGGTATCATATTTGCGGTGATTACATTTGCAGTTGGTGAGGTAATTGCACCCGAAAGTAGTCATTTTGCCAAGATTTATAAATTAAACAAAACTGAAGAACGAGTTTCAATGGATCTAACTTCTGGGGTTTGGAGTAAAGATGGTGAAGAAACTATTGTTAATGTTAAAAATATAAGTTCAAATAATAATGCCGAAATTTCAGGTATTCAAATTTTCATGTATGATAATAATCTAGCTCTTGAAGAGCGTTTAACAGCAGAGTCAGCATCATATGATAGCAAACAGCATGTTTGGGTTCTGAGTAACGTTGTTGACTATAAATATGTTAATGGCAGAATGGAGATTGAACACAATAAAACATTAAATTGGAAATCAACTATTGATCCTAGTTATTTTAGTGTATTAGTAATCTCCCCTGATGATATGCCAGCATTCCATCTATTTAGCTATATTAAACATTTAAGTCATAATCATGAATCAACCAATCGTCACGAAATTGCGATGTGGAATAAACTATTGTATCCAATTGCATGTATTTCAATGGCTTTTATCGCAATTGGTTTTATCCCCAACAATGGACGTAATATTAATTTATCAACCAAACTATTTGCGGGCATTATTATTGGGGTTGCATTTTTCTTTGTCAATAAATTGGTCGGCTTTATGGCTACGCTATATTTCTGGAATCCTATTTTATCCGCCTCGATTCCAACCGCACTGCTGTTCGCAATTGGGTGGATTATCATCCTGAAAAAAGAAGCATAGCTAAATAGAAATACATTATGGTCAGTAATTACTGACCATAATTCTTATCTACTGAATACCTCATCAATAAATCGGGTAGCGAGAACTTTATAATCATGGTTGGCTAAAACATAGTTGTAACCATTTTCACCAAATTGCTGGTATTGCTCTGGTGTTAAACAAGCAATTTGGCGCATAGCATCTGCAATTCCTGTGACATCTTCCGCGGCAATTGAAATACCACAATTAGCCATCGCAACGATATCATTACCTGCAGTAACCGAGTGAATTACTGGTTTTTTAGCAAGCATATAATCAAATAATTTATTAGGACAAATTCCGAAGCGGTAAATTGGCAATTTATTCCAACCAATATATAGCGCATCACAGGCAGTTAAAAAGGCTGGAATTTGTAATTTGCCAATCGCAGGTAAGAAATGAACATTGGTTAAGTTGTGATCTTTGGCATAATTAATTAAATCTTGGCGATTTGGTCCATCACCGATGAGGACAATTGCTATTGGTTTATCGCTAATCTGACGAGCTGCCATTAATAAATAATTTAATGCATTGGCTTCACCCATTCCACCAGCATAGCCAATGATAAACTTACCTTGCTGTTTTAATTTTTCCAGCAAATCACTATGAGCAATTGGCAATGTTTGAGTGGCATTAAGCCAATCATTCACCACTACCCCATTAGAAATATAAATAAATTTATCTGCTGCCATGCCATGTTCATGCATATAACTATCTGCTTTAGGCAATAAACTAACTACTTTATCCGTGTGTTGGTAACCATAATTTTCCGCCCATTGCATCGTCATAATAAAGGGGTGCCATTTCGACATTCCACCAACTTCCATCGGCGTTAGCGGCCATAAATCATGTACCTCATAGACAAATTTTGCCTGATGACGTTTAGCAAACTCTTTAGCCAATAAGGTATCATATGGATATGTCGATGATGCAATGACCATATCATACTTAATACCATCTGAAATTGTATCCCTTAAATTCCAAACTTGGCGCAAAAACGATAAAATATTAATTAGCCTCTTGGCACCATTGGTTTGATATGGCGTAGTTTTACACCAGATATAACGAATTCCGTCAATATTTTCTTCGATATAATTCCGTGCTTCTGGGATCTCAATGTTTTTCTGCCGAATATGGGAAATATTGCCTGCTACCATCGTAACATTATGCCCCATTTTCACCCATTCACGCGCAAGATAATATGGACGATACTCCATCCCGTGATAGATAGAACCTGCGTAATGATTTATGTATAGTATATTCATTTAGTATTTAACTTTCTGTATTAATTAATTTTAAACTAGTAAAATATATTTGTTTATATCGCCATTAGTACAAATAACTTACTGCAAAATATTTATGGCAGACTAATTGGCTACAAATTAGCATTTGGTTATTATTTCAGTAAATTTGCTGACCACCTGATAGTCTACGTCTAGAGCTTCAATAAAATGAAGCTTGCCACACTCGGTTTTTATTTTCTCAGCGGTACGTCCATTAGTCATAAAATTAGCATCTTTAGTTTCAGCTATAAAGTAGATGCTCTCGGAGCCATCTTTATCGATTAATAAAGCCCAGTCTGGATTATATTTACCAAGTGGTGTGTTAACCTTGAACCATGCTGGAAGTTTAGCGATTAATTTAACTTTGTCCATAGTCAACGCATCACGCAAGAAGTCAAATTCAACTTGTGAATCATAACGTAATACGTCAAATAGAAACTTTTTACTAAGTTCATCTGGGTTTATACCTAAATCATTTGCATTAGCAATATTAGTATCACCATTTTGTTCACGATATCCATGATCAAGAATATTTTCAATCAATTTCTGTTCATAATATGTATCAGAATGGTCTAGGTTAAGGTCGCTAATCTTATGATATTTAATACCATCAATAATTAACTTAGTTTTCACATGATTGATTATGTCACTTACCTGCTCAGTAAATGCAGTAGCATTTAATGCCATCATCTTGCGTTTGAAATCGCTAATATTTTGTAAGATAGTTATAACACTGTTACGCATTAAACCAGTTGCTAATACAATCTTACTAACACAATCAATCTGATTATTTGAATTTAATAGAATTAAATCTTGATGCTGTAATTCACTTGCTATGCCAGAATCATCAATAATAAGCTTAGCTCGTACAATTTTAAGGGATTGTTTGTCAACTTGTAATTGATTATTAATCTCAGTAATACATGTTTGAATTAGTTGTTCAGAATCCAACTCCACTGAATAGATTGTTTTGGGACTGATTCTTTTCCATAATGCTTTAAACTCTGGTGAAAGATAAACTGTATTATTAAGCTTGATTTCACATTTATTGCGCTGGTTTTTTATTGGCAATTTATTGGTTAATTTGGTTAATATGCCCGCTACTAGACTTTCATATGGTTTAACTTTATCATCACTTAACTCAAATGCATTGATTTTGATTAACTTTTTGCATTTTTCAGTAATTTGATTGTCATCATTTATTAACCCACCAACTTTTAATACCTCATGAATGTCACTTGATAGTTGTTTAGCATCTTGAAGCGTTAGTTCTGTGTTATTCTTTAATATCTGTGAGGCAAAAACTAAAGGATGAACATTACCAAATTTTATTTTGACATCAGTTTCATACTCGAGCTGTAAATTGGCAGCAAATGAGTTATACGATTCACCTGCAATAATAGTTAGAGTATTAATTCTTTCATCTTTAACACGCTCACCAAAGCTATTCACGCATAAACGCAAACCACGCCCGACTTGTTGACGACGTTTAAAGGTATTACTACTTTCTTGTAGCACACAAACTTGGAATACATTAGGGTTATCCCAGCCTTCTTTAAGTGCTGAATGTGAGAAGATAAAACGTAATGGGATTTGCCGATCTAATAGTTTCTCTTTGTCTTGCATGATTAATCGGTATGCATCAACCGAATCTTGTGTGTCTTCCTTGCTATCTTTGTAACCACCTTTTTTATCCTTAGCAAAGTAACCATCATGGAGTTTTGCCAAATCAGAATCTTGCTCCAAATCTAGATTAAACACCTTTCGACATAAATCAATATAGCGTTTTCCATCCGATGATTGCAAGACAAGTTTTAATTGTTCAATAAATAATTTAGCTAACCAACCATCGGTATCGGTGTCATTATCATGCAGACGATAGTCAGCAACTTTGTTGATAAAAAATAAACTTAATACTTTGATTTTAATATTGAGCTTTGAAAAAGCTAATTCTTTTTTAATATGATTTTCAATTGCTAAACGTAACATTACGCTGGTTTTTAGCTCTTCACTTACTTCATTGCCGATGGCTTCACCGATCTCAATCTCACGATCCAAGTTAGATAATTTTAAGCCATAATCACGACTAAAGTCTTCCACCACATATCCATAGTAGATATCATTATTAGTTTTCTGTTGTAAATCTGTCCCTTTAGCAATTTTTTTCAAAATTTTACGGCTGATTTTCCCTTTGGCATTTTGCACATCTAGCTCTAGCGATAACTCAAGTTTAGCGCTAATGTCGATTACTTTAATATAAGGTGTACTCTCAAGATTGGCAGAATCAGCATCTTCAATACTTGCAACTTCGATTTGCTTTACTAGTTTTTGATTGTAGGCATCAATTGCATCTAGTTTGTAGATTTGATTGTATGCTTCGCGGTGTGTAGCTGAATAGCGCAAAATAAATAATGGATTTAGCTCTTTTATCGCATTCTTGGCATTTTCAGTATTATCGACTGATTGTGGTTCATCTATCATTACAATAGGTTTGGTGGCTGCAATAAGATCAATCGGACGATACTCACCAAATTTATCTTTAAATTCTTTAATATTATTGCTGCTTTTATTAAATGCCGCAATAGTCATAACCATAATCTGAATGCTATTGGTGGTGGCAAAATCACGGACTTTACTAATCTTATCACTATCATATTGATAATAATCATAACTTACATTATTGTATTCTGATTTAAAATGTTCTTTGGTTATCTCCAAGGATTTTAAGACCCCTGTTCGAATTGCATCACTTGGCACAACGATAATAAATTTGGTTAAGCCATAACGCTTATTTAACTCGAATACTGTACGCAAATATACATAAGTTTTACCCGTACCAGTTTCCATTTCTATACTAAAATTTGGCACTGTATTATAATCGCCATAATGTAACTCAGTTGAATAATTTTCAAGATTATTGGCTAACTGTATGGTTTGTAGATTATTTAATAATAGTTGATTATCAATTTGTAAGCCATTAGCAACTATATCATAACTCAGTATCTCGTTTTGATTAGCTAATTGCTCGGCTAATGCTATCGTATACATGCCATCAAATAAGTTAACTGTACTTGCTATAGCATCTAATTGAAAGGCTTGATTTTCAAATTTTAATTTCATGGTGTCACCAGTAAATTTATGATTAAGCGCACGATTAAATCTTTTTGTATCGGATCAGATTCAGCAACTAATAACGCCAATGAAGTAAGCCCGATGTTATTGATATTTGTGTTTAGCTTATTTAATTGCAAATATAATACAAATAAAAAGCTCCCAATGCGTTTATTCCCATCACTAAACGGATGATCTTTGATTACCATATACAACAAATTAGCGGCTTTTTCTTCCACACTTTTATATAATTCCTCACCAAACATAGTTTGATCGAGATTTGCTAAGATTGATTGTAATTGTTGATTGCGTTCATTACCAAATAAAACAGTTGCTTCACCGATTGCCAATAAATTATCCTTAAATTCAGTTATCGCATTAATGCTAGTGGAATAATCTAAACATAAGCTATTTTTATGTGTGGTACTGGGAATTGCCAAGCGATCTTCATCATACTGTAATAATGAACTCCACGTAGTCGCATAATCATTAATCAAAGATAAAACATTTTGCCCTTGTGAATTAACCAGTTGATTATTAATCAGCGTATTATTGAGTAAATCCAATAATTGCTGGTATTCTTTGTGAGTTGTATCCAGAATATTATTATTTAATGCATAGCCTTTGAGGATATAGTCTTTTAAAACTTTGTTTGCCCAAATTCTAAACTGCGTTCCTCGTTTGGAACTAACTCGATAACCAACTGATATGATTACATCCAAATTATAGTGTTTAATTTGTCGGGTAACATTACGCTTTCCTTCGGTTTGAACTACCGAGAAAAACTCGGTAGTTAAATTTTCATCTAACTCATTTTCACTAAAGATATTTTTAATATGAAGTCCAATAGTATCACTATCTTTATCAAATAATTCAGCCATTAATTTTTGACTAAGCCATAATGTATCATTTTGATAAATTAAATTTACTGACACGTTGACTTCTGGCAATGTAAATAAAATTAATTCTTTAGTGTTTTGCTGTTCCATTTTTTCCATTAAATAGTCCTATTTTTATTCAACGAACCTACAATATATTTATTTACTGATATTATCCCATAGGGCAATGTTTGTTGTGTAATGGTTTGGTAACTCAATACCTTCAAAACCAAGCCAACCATCATTGGGAAATTCACGAAAGTTTTTGTTATTTGCGATGGCAAATAATTGAATACCGATTGGTGTAGGAGTTAATTTTAAGTAATAAATAATTTTTGTGGGATCTGATTTTAATGTATAAATATTTGTTTCAAATGAATTGACGAGTTTCTTTGATACAAGAATATGAAGTAGCGCACTAATATCATTTAACTTTATTATTTCTATAATTTCTACTATATTGAAATAAATCACCTTAGAAGTAACATCACTCTCAAGTCCTACATTGATATTGTTACTTCCATAATAATTATTTGTTAGCATTTTATTTAATGTTTGATAAATAATGTAATGAAGTCTCAATTCAAATGAAGATAACGACTTAATAATATCCAAATAGAATATACTAGTATCATTCTTACCATCTTCTGAACGAGATGATGCTAATATACCACCAAAATATTCCGCACAAATCTCATCATCTGAAAATGATCCATTATAAAATACGTCTCTGGCGATTCTTAAATTAACTTGTTGTCCATCATCTAAGTTTTTTATTTTCTTAGATGCTTTTTCAACGATCTTATCACGACCTTTTTCATATAGATTAGCAATATCCTTACCAATGTTTTCTAAAGTAGCTCCTAAAACTTTTTTACCCAAATATCCAAATGCGCCTGAACTAACTAAAGTATTTACCGCTTCTGTTGAAATGATTTCGTTCATAATTTATCTCTATGAAAATAACTAAATAATACGAATTTGCAATGGGCTATCCTTGCACTGCAATTGTTCTAAGGTGGCTAATAAATTCAGTTTTATCTCATCTGTACTAAAGCATTCATCTTTAACAATTACTAATGTTAAAGTATATTTAAGTAACTCTAGGGCAAAATTTGGCTTAACTTTATCATCTAGTACCGCCAACACAAACGGTGTATTATCTTCATGTACCAAGGCATAGCAACGAGTTCCACCAATGTCCAACACAGCTTGACGATTATCCAAGCTATAACCTTGTTTGAGAACTAGCTCATAAAATAAATCCAATGCTGAACGCCCAGCAACCAGTAAATCACTCGCAAACATATCATTAGCATCAAATGGTTTGATATTGGAAATATCAAGTTTGAACACTTTAAAACCAATATCTAGATTATTTTGAATAGTGCTATTTTCGGCATCATCGGCAAATAACCCAGCATTAGATATTGCTTGGGATGATTTTTGTTGTTTCTCTACCCACTCGGCAAGCACCTTTTCACCAGCACGGCGAATCCGCTCCTTGCCTATCTCGCAGATGTTTTTGTAACCAGCTTTGTAGGCTTCACTATCTGGTGCAGTTGCTTCTGGCAATTGCACACAAATATATTTACGGTTACCTCCATCTTCGGCATTGAGTTGCATAACTGCGTGGGCGGTAGTTGCTGAACCCGAGAAAAAGTCTAGGATTATATAATCATTAGTTACATCGTAGCCAAATGTTAAAGCTAAATCAGTGAGTTTCTTTAATAATTTTGTAGGTTTTGGATAATTAAATACGTCCTTACCTACTAACTCATTGACTTCTTTCGTGCCCTCATCACCAGTACCAGAATCTTGAAACTTCCATAAATTAACAGGAACCATACCATCTGACAATTCAGATAAAAATCTTTTTAATCTTGGATACTCCTGCTGCCCATCCTTACCCCAATAAAATCTATTATCTCGCATTAACTCTTGATATTTCTCAAAACTAAATTTCCATGAATTAGTTGGGTGTTCAAATTCAACCCCATTATTTGGATTTTTAATTTTATAGGATAATTTGGGTCGTTGATCTCTTGTTCGCTGACTTACAAAGGATACACTTGTCCAATCACCTCTTGGGTCATTATCTGGATTAGAGTATTTTTTATCTGCATCTTCACTTCTAGACTCTCTCAACATAAATAAATCATCAGATTTTCTATAAAGAATAATGTGATCAATTACAGAAGCCATTAATTTAGCATCATTACTTCTACCGTACCGTTTTTCCCAAATAATATCACCTACAAAATTATCTTCCCCAAAAATCTCATCACAAATTTTACGTAAATTATGCACCTCATTATCATCAATACTGATAAATATCACGCCATCATCTTTGAGTAAATTTCTGGCTAACTTTAGGCGTGGATACATCATATTGAGCCAATCAGTATGATAACGTCCGCTTTTATCGGTATTGGTACTAATGCGATTACCCTCATCATCGAGTTGTCCTGTTAGTTGCAGATAGTTTTTAACATTATCATGAAAATTATCTTTATAAACAAAGTCCTTACCTGTATTGTATGGTGGGTCAATATAAATCATCTTGATTTGCCCATAGTAACTTTTTTGTAAAAGTTTCAGCACTTCAAGATTATCACCCTCGATATACACATTCTGCGTAGTATCCCAGTTTTTGCTATCGGCTTGACAAGGGCGCAATGTTGCCGCGCTTGGCTGATTAGCCAATGCTTGTACTTGCTTTTTACCACTCCAATTAAAGCTATAACGAGTTTTATCATCACTCTCAATATCCACTGCACCACCGAGCACAATTTTTAGCCGTTCGACATCAATACTAGGTTTGCCGTCCGCACCCTCGCTAAACACTTCTGGCAAAATTTGCTTGAGCCTTGCCAATGTATCACTAGTTAAATCCATACTATTTATATCATCTTGCTGTAATTTATATTTTTCTGTCATTTTATTGCTCTTTCTGGTCGCGTATTAAACTTTTCATTATCATAATCTAATTTATCATCTAGGTAAATACATTCTATTTTATTTTTATTAGCCCATTTTTCAAGCTCATTATAGGCAAATTGTTGCCAATCTTTATTTTTATGATTATGCCACCCAAATACTAATTTTGCTGGTTTGATAAATGAAAACAATTTATTATCTTTTTGCTTAGTTTCTTGAATAAGATTTAGTGTATTGATTTTAGGATCTATATATTGATTAACATTTTTAGCAGTTGGATAATTTCTTAATGAAATAAAACGCCATTCTTTTTCATTTTCCCAGTGTTTTGTTTTGCTTGATAAAAAAGTTATTATTGGCATTTCAGGATTAGGCAATTGCTTCTTTTCCAATACCGCTGACAAAGTTTTTACAATATATTGTTTAATTATATGATAATTTTGGGCGTGACCTATCGCATCATACGCAACATCATAAAATCCACAACCATTACTATTAAAATCATCTAATTTAGTATAGGCGATTAAATCATCGATATTATAGCAAAGAGCCACACCTAAACCAGAACCACCGTAATGTCCCCACATATAATTAGAACTGACACTGATCGGATCCAATTCAGAAAAACAAGCAATATTAATGCCATGAAGAAGTTCTAAATGCTGGTTTAATATATTAATATAGTAGTTAGAGTCTGCCACATTACTAACCATCAAACAACCAAATTCTTTTTTATCAATTAGTTCTTTTATCTCAATTGCTAATTTCTTTTTTACATCATCAGATAACCGAACTTGAGAGTCAAAAGCATCATTAAAGCCACTTGAATATCCTGCATATAATTGATTATTCAAGATTGTGTTTAATTTATTAGGCTCATTTACTAGATGCCATTTTGATAAATATTGCACACCTTGTGATTTTAGCTCTTGTAAAGTTCGTATTTTCATTTCGCACCCAAAATCCCTAATATTGATTTATACTACCTATATTGTTTTGATTTGTCTTATTTAGCTTACCTGCTAAAGAAAGCAAATTTTCAATTGACCTTTCTTCATACAAGTCTTCCCGTATTTTTGACAATATTTTTAACTCAAAAACTTCAATTAAAATCTGAAAAGCACCATATTTATGTTTATAAATTTCATCAATCTCGGAGGTCTCAAATACATTCTCAATAACTGTTTTAATTTGTGGGCTATTTATCCAATGAGATAATTTAGCTTCTCTTACTCCATCTACAAAGTCACGTATTATAATGAATACTATCTGAACATATGATTTGTACAATAAATAAATGTTATCATTTGTTGTAGCATATCTATATTTATCAATATCTAACCCCAGTCCTCACTTTTTATGGCTGAATAAGCAATTCAAGCTGAGTAAATTGTTCTTTAACAAGTTGGTAATTAAAAAATAA
>RXKA01000021.1 GCA_003962985.1 Pseudomonadota bacterium
TTGCAAACGTTCATTGTCAAAAATATCTACTGCATAGCCCTGTGGTAAACCACTACCATCAGAATAAGGGAAATATTTCTTTAGCATCCATACAATGAAAACAAACATCGCTGGTATATAAATGTAGGTTAGCAATCCATAACTGGTATAAAAATCATGACAAAATTTTTCGGCAAAATTAACAGCATAGGTAAAGCCAGCGCTGGCAAGACCAACTATTGCTGCCAATAATAAAAACTGAATATCAAAAAACTCACGTGATTCACCTTGGAAAAACTTATTTCTCATCACGCATACGTCCCGCTTTAACTGAAGTCATATTAAAAATCTTTCCTAAATGTGAATAGTGTAAATGTGCCAAAGCACAAGCTAGCGCGTCTGCCGCATCCGCTTGTGGAGTACCTGCAAGTTTTAATAATTGAACAACCATACGCTGCAATTGTTCTTTTTCCGCATGTCCATAGCCAACAACTGATTGTTTAACTTGTAGAGCAGTATATTCATAAATAGGTAAATTCTGTAACACGCAAGCTGCAATCGCCGCACCACGTGCCTGCCCCAACATTAAAGTTGACTGAGGATTAACATTTACAAATACTTTTTCAATACTGACAACGTCTGGTTGATAAGTGGCAATAATCTCTTGAACACCCAGCAAAATAGTTTTTATCCTTAGTGCTAAAGATTCATCAGCTTTGGTTTGAATGACACCTGATGCAATATAAGTTGCATCACTACGCCCATAGCTTTTAACTACGCCAAATCCTGTATTCCGTAATCCAGGATCAATCCCTAATATTATCATGAGAAACTACATCATTATTAAATGTAGTATTATAGCTGTTGTTTGGTATTTTACGCATCTTTTTAATCAAATAAGCCAACCTTTAAAGTAGTAATTTTTCGCATTGCAGCATGGATTAAATTAGTAAACCTAGTATTACATAGTAAAATATCAACTGAATCGAATTATTTAGAGAGGAAGCATTCATAATGAGCAACAAGTTTAAATTAGATGAACAGTTAACCAAAGACGCACTAAGCTACCATAAATACCCCCGCCCAGGCAAAGTACAAGTAGTTTCAACTAAGCCAGTAGTTAGCCAACGTGATTTATCATTAGCTTACTCACCAGGTGTAGCTGCACCATGCCTAGAAATCGAAAGTAATCCAGAAACTGCTTATGAATATACTAACCGTGGTAATTTAGTTGCGGTAATTAGTAATGGTACTGCCGTACTAGGATTGGGAAACATTGGCGCTTTAGCTGGCAAACCTGTCATGGAAGGTAAAGGAATCTTATTTAAAAAGTTTGCTGGGATTGATGTTTTTGACATTGAAGTTAATGAAACTAATGTTGATAAATTTGTCGAAGTTGTTGCTGCTCTAGAACCAACATTTGGTGGTATCAATCTTGAAGATATTAAAGCACCAGAATGTTTTGAAATTGAACGTAAATTAAAAGAACGCATGGCAATACCTGTATTCCATGATGATCAACATGGAACAGCAATAGTAGTTGCAGCAGGAATTATCAATGGGATGGAAATTGTAAATAAACAATTAGCCGAAGCCAAAATAGTTGTATCTGGTGCTGGCGCTGCTGCAATAGCATGTTTAAATTTATTAGTAAGTCTAGGTGCTGAGAAAAAAAATATTTTCGTCTGTGACTCTAAAGGGGTAATCCATACTGGACGCGATAATCTTGATATATCAAAACAACTTTATGCACAAGAAACTGACTATCGAACTCTTGATGAAGCAATTGAAAATGCTGATATTTTCTTAGGATTATCAGGTCCTGGAACTGCAACTGAAGATATGATTGCTAAAATGGCGCGTGATCCACTAGTGTTTGCCCTTGCTAACCCTACACCAGAAATTATGCCAGAACTTGTCCATCAAGTACGTCCCGATGCAATCATGGCAACTGGACGCAGCGATTATCCAAACCAAGTAAATAATGCATTGTGTTTTCCTTACATCTTCCGTGGCGCATTGGATGTTCAAGCAACTACAATCAATGAAGAAATGAAAATTGCCACCGTATATGCGATCGCAGCTTTAGCAAAAGAAGAACCGCACGAAATGGTAACCAATGCGTATGGTGGACAGGAATTACGCTTTGGACGTGAATATTTGATTCCAAAACCATTAGACCCACGCCTAATTAAAGTCATTGCCCCAGCAGTTGCTAAAGCGGCAATGGATAGTGGTGTCGCAAAAAAACCAATTCAAGACTTTGCGGCATATTATCAAAAATTAAGTCAATACATGTATCGTACTAGCATGTTAATGCGTCCAATTATGAATGCCGCGAAATTAAAACCAATGCGCATCATTATTTGTGAAGGTGAAGAAGAGCGTTCGTTATTGGCTGCATCTGAAGTTATTCATATGAAAATTGCTCGTCCAATTTTAATCGGACGACCATTCGTGATTGAAAAACGTCTAGAAAAATTAGGTTTGCAAATTCAGCCAGGGGTTGATTTTGAAATGGTAAATATTGCCAATGATTCGCGTTATAAAGCGTTATGGCAACAATACTATCAGATGATGAAACGCAAAGGTATCACAGAAGATACCGCAAGAGATCATCTATTGTCTCGTCATACACTAATTGGAGCGATGTTGCTAAAAAACGGTGATGCTGACGGTATGGTATGTGGTTTAGTGGGTAAATTCCATAATCACTTAAATACTATCACCGAAGTCATTGGCTATAATAATTCACAAAAAATTGCTGCAGCAATGAATGCATTAATTCTACCAAGTGGTAACTTATTTATAACCGATACCCATGTTAACCTGAATCCAACTGCTCAAGAATTAGCACAAATCACAGCAATGGCAAGTAAAACGGTATCTCATTTTGGTATTCAACCTCGTGTTGCACTAGTGTCACATAGCAGCTTTGGTTCGTACATGGATTCACCAAGTGCACAAAAAATGCGTGATGCATTTGAACTAGTTAAACAAAATGATCCGCATTTAGTAGTTGAAGGCGAAATTCATGCCGATGTAGCATTGCGCCCAGATATAATGGCAAATGCGATGAAAGACTCTCCATTAGCAGAAGAAGCGGCTAATTTACTGGTTATGCCAAATGTTGATTCAGCAAGTATTTCATATAATTTAATGCGTGTATCATCATCAGATGGTGTAACAGTTGGTCCTATTTTAATGGGTATCAATAAACCTGCACACATTCTAAGCC
>RXKA01000146.1 GCA_003962985.1 Pseudomonadota bacterium
ATTCCTAACGTTATTCCAACGTTACCTAGCGCGTTTAGTTCGTTACTTATCCTTAGCGGACTTCTACTCGCATAATTCCGAAGAATCTTCATTCTGCCTTCCTTTTGTTTAATTTATGGTTAATTAGTTATTTGTTCATTAATTCAAGCATATTGTATTTTGAATTTGAATAAACAGCCAGAAGCTCATCAATAGGTAACATATTATTTACCGATTATGAATAATCATAATAGCTTATAACGCAGTTATGTCAAGAACTATGCTTAAAGTAAATAAATTAAACAAAATAAAATTAGTTTAACTATATAAGTTAAACATACATAAGGGTATAAAAAATGAAAAAATTAAATCAGAAATTGGTGTTATTGTGTGCATTATTTTGTTGTGCAACAAAGGTGATGGCAGTAGTAAATGCCGAATACTTAACAATTGTTAATACGAGCAATAAAAATATTACGGCTTATTCTATCGCTAATGATGGTTATAAGTTTAAATGCTTGTCACAAGTGCCAAATGAAATCAATGGTATTCCGTCACCTAGTTTTATTTCAAAAAAGGTCGATCTAGGAGATGAAGTGATTAAAGTGCAAACATTTAAGATAGCTAAACATTCAAAAATTCAGTTTGCGGTTTCCCCACAATGTACTGATGCTAGCGGTATCTATGAATTATTTGGTATAGCAGATGAGCAAATTACCGAGGAATCATCGCAAGCAATCGCTGTGATTTCGGAGTTAACTTATAATTCAGCAGGAAACGTTGATTTATTCAAAACTAATTATATGATAGCTAATGGAATTACTAAGTCATATTATAAAAAAAGTGGTATGGGTGCAAAGAGTAGAGAATATGATGGCATCACAATTACTATTATGAATAAATAATTTATTATTGAATAACAATTAATCTTATTAATGATTACAGGGCTTACCTAGATTAACGAGATGCAGAAATTTCAGAATCTAGGTAATTCCTAATCAATTATTTTAGCAATTATGTCTATTTTATCATTTACCATTTTTTGAGATAAGTTAAATATAATCTAGCATATTATTTGGGGATATTATTTTATTAAGGAAATATAATTATGCAAACAATTATTAAATCATCTTTTTTAGCATTACTATGCTGCCTAACATTTACGGCACAGGCATCAACTATCAATAAATCAAATGAGAGTAGCGTTGATGATCTTCATATTGTAGCGGGCAAAAACTACAAACTATTATTTAAATTAGACGATAGTATCGACACTTACAACCATCATTCACAATCGACAGGGTTAGGTTATGTTAAAAATATGGTCAAGCTATGTGAAAAGTATCACGCGAAGTGTGACATTGATGTGGTGGTACATGGTCGAGCATTTCCATTAGTGGTAAAGAGTGATAGTTTAAAACATAAGTTAAATCGTGGTGTGAATTATGATTATTCTAATGTAATTAATTATTTAGTTGCGCATAATGTGCGCATCATTACATCCAAAAGTAGTTTAGAGGATAATAAATTGTCTGCTGCTGATTTATTGCCAAATGTTCAAGTCGCTGATTCCGCAACGTTATTTTGTGCCGAAAAAGTCGTTGCTGGATACTATGAAATTGATAATTAATTTTACTATTGTATATTATTAGTATATTCTAACAATATGTTACGCTTTATCTAAATGCACTGATTGTAAATAAATTTTACTTTTTATCTCTAAAATAAAATTAGTACAGAAGTTCATAGATAACATTAAATCTCCCTATAAGGCAGTAACTTGGCTGCCTTGCTATGCAGCCCTCATTCGTGAGGGCTTTTTTTATTGACTGTAGCACAATATATCAGCTCAAATATCTGTTCAGGTAATTGGGCTGATTTTCTTATAACCGAATTATAGTTAGCTCAATATGAAATAAGCAATAAAAATTTCATAATAAACTGTAATTATTCAATTATTATTAAATAAAAGTGCTCAATTGGCAATAAGTTAACTATATGACCTTATCTATTGAATTAGTGAGGAAAATTATTTCATGCCTAGATGTTATCAGATATCTATTTATGGATAGTGTATTATCTATAAATACCACTTCCATATGTTTTTTAATAGTGTGTAAAATTCCCAATAATCAGCTAATTTGTTAGTTTAATGTCAATTATAAGTAATTATTTAACTCTTCGGCTATAATTTAGTCTGAGTTGACGTTATACTGTGTTCATGTGTAGCATTTAATCAATATTAAAAACCTTTATGAAGAAAATAACTATGAGAAAATTTTCTACAATACTTTTCACTATTTTGGCTCATCAGTTTGTATTTGCAGATAATGAATCAAGTACTGTGACACCTCCTGTTGTAAATAGTAATGCGCTATTTATAGCCCCTGCAGCATACCTTCAAAATCCTTATAATTCAGAGAATTATCCTACAACTGGTGGTGGTACTTTGGTGGTAAGTGAAAGTCAAATGGCAAATCAAAACTTTTGGCAAAAATGGTTTGAAGATGGGACGTATAATATTTATACTGGTGTAACTATTAATGCAGGAGCGGATAGTAAAACATTTAATAATCCTGGACCATACAACCGTGATTTGCAACCATATTCTTATGGTGCAAATATCTTTGCGCAAACAGGGCAAGCAGCAGGATTTTCAGTGGGTGGCTTAGTTACGGTGATGAATCCATTCTTAGCTAATCAGATGAATGGTTTAGCTACGCAACAGGGAACGCGCGATTATAATATCTATACGCCAACGTTTGCACAAGCAGGAATTGCAGAAGCATTCATTGAGTATCAATATAGTAACATGTTGCAAGCGGATGTAGGTTATATTGGTATCAATAATAGCCCATGGATCAATGGTAACTACGAGAATAACTTAGTATCAGTACCCGCGACATACCAAGGTGCATTGGTTAATATTTACCCTGGGAATGGTTGGTTAATTACTGCCTTGGCATTCAATGGTGCACAATATGGTGCGTCAAATGGCTTTACTGGAAACACCAACTACAGCATCACAAATAGTGGGATTGCAAACAATAATGGTTATGCAGCATCTAATGGCACATTTGCGTTAGGAGCAAACTATTCTGCGTTGAGTAATAATTATAATTTACGTTTGTGGGGTTATCAGTTTGATAATTACGGAACGCTTTTATATACTGATACCAGTTTAACTATGCCTGTAAATGACAAATCTTCATTTAATCTTTCAGCTCAGCTTGGTACAGATCAACAATGGTTCCAACAGAATAACGCGATTACTCAATATAATGGTACAATCATTCAAAGTTATATGGCAGGTGTGCGTGGTAACTGGACATATGATTGGTTCCAGCTTAATTTGAGTGCCAACACGATGTGGGGTGCGGCAAATGGTTATAATGGTGGAGCGTTTGTATCGCCATATACCGTTGGACAATCAGTGGATCCAACTTATTCAAATGGTTGGTCAACCAATATGATTAGTAATGGATTTACGGGTTCAGAATATAAATTGGGAACACAGTTCTCCTTCTTGAATAACAACTTGACAATTGCACCTTCTTACATTTACGCAAGCAGTGTGAATCCACAATTTAATGGTACTCAAGAGGCGGATTTAAACTTGAATTATGCGATTCCGCAAGTTCGTGGTTTGTTCTTATTTGGAATTTTTGCTAACCAATGGTTGCCAGCACAAAATCCAAATGGCACTAATTCATGGACATCAGAACTTGGCATATTTTACGCATATTAATTTGGTAAGGGAATTAATTACATGAATAAAAATATTATTACCATAGCTATGTTATTATGTAGCACAGCTTCTTCGTATGCAATGACTACGGTTAATTTGGATGAGCATGATTTTACTTGTAATCAGGTAAAATTAACGCAAAAATCAACTGAAACAGAAATTACCGATAATTGTACCGTTGTAAAAATTTATCATCGTCAAAATGGTATTGAAGGGCGTAATCCATCGCGAACACAGGGGGGTGGTGCCGATATAACCCAAATGACAACTCCGAATCAAGAAATAGTTCTGGATAAAATACATTTTTATGATGATAGTCATCGGGAATTAGTTTGTAGCTTTGAACACAATAAAATAGAAAAGTGTAAAACAGAAGCAAAAAAAGAACCTAATTCAACAAAAAAAGAGTAAAATCCTTATGGTTAAACAATCTCTAGTGAAAGGATTATGACATGAAGAAAGTATTATTTTATTTACTAACGATAAGTAGTAGCTCAATCTTTGCGTTAACGACGGTTGATTTTAGTAAGTCAAACTATACGTGTAATAAATTACCTATAGGAATGCAAAGCCAAGAATCAGATTTACTTAACAATTGTCGCCATGCCGTGAAAATTCAACATGAAGAAAACATGGAGGGGAGAGGATATCGTGGTCCTGGTGCTGGTGCACAAGCAACAGAAATCAGAACCACATCTGATGATGAAGTTGACTTTGATAAAATAAAATTCTTCACGGATGACCGTAGTTACATGATTTGTTATTATAAGAGTGACAAATTAAGCAAATGTAAGGTTCGACCGCCTAAACCAACCAAAGTTGCGGCAAGTAAGTAATTGCTCACGATGGCGTGGCTAGACACTCTTCAATAAAATTAGCAAATGCATTAATTTTAGGATCGTCTGGTACACGCTTTAGCATATAAAAGTCAAGTTTACCAAAACTATAGTCAGGCAGTACGCGTACGTATTTGCCTGATTTCAGCGCGCTACTCACCGTAGAAGCATAGAAAACTGCAATAAATTTGCCAGTATCCACCAGTTCAAGATTGTGAACAAAATTATTTGTAGCTAACGTATAGTTAACGTTAATCGTAGTAATCTGTTGTGTTTTATTATTGATGACATTAGCACGACTAATAATCTCGCCGTGATCACGTAAAACCACAATTATCTGATGCTGATCAATATCTTCTGGATTGGTCAAATAGCCGTATTGTTCTATATATTCAGGCGTGCAAACGGCGACTAATTCCGCACGATGAATTAATTTAACCCGTTGTGCCTGCTGTTCTGGTAAACCATAGACCACCGCCAAATCAATATAGTCTTTTTGTAAATTTATCTCATGGTTTTGATAATAGATCCGCGCTTTTAGATGCGGGTGTTTTGCCAGAAATTCTGGTATTTTGGGAGTGATGATATGCAAGGGTAAAGCATGTGGTAACATAACTCGAATCTCACCAAAAATTAAATCTTCATTCTTTAGTGCAGAAAAAATTTTGCTCTGAATGAGCGATTCTTGCCCCATCAAATTTTGATAAAGCTGTTGTCCTTGTTTTGACAATTCAAAATGATTAGCTGTGCGAATAATTAATTTACTACCCAAGGATTCTTCTAGACTTAATATACGACGACTAATTGTTGATTGATAAATCCCCAATTCTTTAGCTGCCTTAGTAAAGCTACCAAATTGAGCTACTTTAATAAATAAGAACAAATCATCGTACATAATTAAATTCTCCTCAAAATAGAAGCTTGAATTTTAAGGCGCTAGACAATCACAGTGAATTACTTCTAGCCAATTTTAATGATTATAGCATGATACGGTGTAAGCAAATTTAAACTTATTTTTGGTAGTCTGATGGCTGATGTTAAAGTAGGTAAGTATTTACAATCTTTCCACTAAATGTGGAGTAGATCATTTATCTTTACCTACTTTAATAAATGTGCTAAGTTTTAATGGACGAAAGTAAATGTTTCAGGGGTTGCGTTTTCCCAGAAACGTTTAAATTCTTTTGGTACGGTTGCAGAATCAAGCAAACAACCTGCATCAATATAGTTATAAATTTCATCAAAGTAGCGTACTTCGTGATCGCTAATCCGTCGCATAACGCTTGATGGGCGAATATCGCTTGGGTTTTCTAAGCCCATGGCACCTACCAATTCGGTAAAGTTTTTGACAGTTGCTTTATGATAATTATAGACTCGCTCAGATTTATCTTTAATATCCAATTGATTGAATAAGCGTGGATTTTGCGTTGCAACACCAACTGGGCAGGTATTGTTGCCACATTGTTTTGATTGAATACAGCCTAGTGCTAACATCATTGCACGCGCAGAATTGACAATATCTGCACCAAGAGCTATCATGCGTACCATATCAAATCCTGTCGCATTTTTACCGCTGGCAATGATACGAATATGTTTACGCAGATTACAACCAACCAAAGCATTGTGGACAAAGACAACTGCTTCTTGCAGTGGCATCCCGATTGAATTAACAAACTCTGATGGTGCTGCACCTGTACCGCCTTCCATACCATCAATTACAATGAAATCAGGATAAATTTTGGTTTGTAGCATCGCTTTACAGATGGCAAAAAACTCAGTCTTTTTACCAATACATAATTTGAATCCAACAGGTTTACCATCTGATAATTCACGTAGTTGTGCAATGAAATTACATAGACCAATCGGTGATGAAAATGCTTTATGCGTTGGTGGTGAAATGACATCTTTATCCATGCCAACCCCGCGGATTTTGGCAATTTCAGGAGTTATTTTTTCTTTAGGTAACATGCCACCATGAGCAGGTTTTGCCCCTTGTGATAATTTGATTTCAATTAACTTCACGTTTGGCAAGATTGCTTGTTGCCTAAATTTATCAGGGTCAAAGTTACCATCTTCTGTTCGGAAGCCAAAATATGCGGTTGCAACTTGCAGACCAACATCACCACCTTGTAGATGGTATTCGGTCAAGCCACCTTCTCCAGTATTGTGAAGGAAGTGCCCTTTTTGAGCACCCAGATTTAATGCCATGATCGCATTTTTAGATAACGCGCCAAAGCTGAGTGCTGAAATATTTAGGCGTGATGCCGAGTACGGTTGCTTACATTGCTCATTACCAATAATGATACGCGGGTCAACATCAGCATGATGTTTGGGTGCTAAAGAATGCAATGCCCATTCATAACCAGCCTTCATAATATCACGGTCATTACCAAAGGAGATAGTGTCGGGAATACCTTTTGCGCGTTCATAGACAACGGTTCGTGTTTTACGATCAAATGGACGTTCACTATCATCACTAGCAACAAAGTATTGTTGAATCTCAGGGCGGAAAAATTCAAGTATATAGCGCATATGCCCTAGAATTGGGAAATTTCTCAATAAGGTATGGCTTTTTTGTAAACGGTCATAAATTGCAATGGCGAGTAATATTCCTAATAGCCCAAATATCCAGTACCAATTTGCTTGTACAATAATAAGTAGTGCTAAGAAGAAGATTAAAATGATACCAAAACCTATATACCACTTACGGCGTTCTGTGATAAGCATAATCATCCTTTCTAAACTTTGATGCAGTATTCTAACATTAGCTGTGAATAGAGTTGTATTTTATCAAATAGTAAAAAATACTATTGAGCTTTATTATTAAAATTAAAACCACTGTGTTATGGACGAGCCAAGTAGAGTAAAAATATTGTGGTATAATACCACCATAAACTAATTTAGCAAGGTTTTACCATGAGTGATAATGAGAATACGAATAAAAAACAAGGTGTTAAACTACGTAATCAAGATAAGTTAGCACGTATCCCGATTAAAGTGGTTCCACTGGAGGAGCCGTTAAAGAAACCTGCGTGGATTAAAGTAAAATTACCTACAGGTGAAAATTTTAACCGCGTGAAGACATTGTTGCGTGAACATAAACTGCATACGGTATGTGAAGAAGCTAGTTGTCCAAATATTGGGGAGTGCTTTGATAAAGGTACTGCTACATTTATGATTATGGGTGATATTTGTACCAGACGTTGTCCGTTCTGTGATGTTGGTCATGGTGTGCCAAATCCACTGGATGTAAATGAGCCAAAAGAAGTTGCTCGTTCAGTTGAGATTCTGAAATTACGCTATGTAGTTATTACGAGTGTTGACCGTGATGATTTGCGTGATGGTGGTGCAGAGCATTTTGTTAATTGTATTAAAGAAATTCGCCAAGTACGCCCTGAGACTAAAGTTGAAATTCTTGTCCCTGATTTTCGTGGTCGTTTGGATAAGGCATTGGATATTTTGGCAGCCTATCCACCAGATGTCTTAAACCATAATTTGGAAACAGTACCACGGTTATATAAAGCACAGCGCCCAGGTTCTGATTTACAGCACTCATTAACATTATTAAAACGATTCAAAGAAATGTGTCCAGATGTACCAACTAAGTCAGGAATTATGGTTGGTTTGGGTGAAACTAATGAAGAAATTAAAGAACTATTGGTAATGATGCGTGAGCATAATATTGAAATGTTGACGTTAGGTCAGTATTTGCAGCCATCCAAACATCATTCCCCCGTGCTTCGTTATGTTACGCCAGATGAATTTAAAGAATTGGAAGAATTTGCTTATTCAATTGGGTTTAAGCATGCTGCAGTTGGTGCATTGGTACGCTCTAGCTACCATGCTGATCTTCAAGCACATAATGCTGGTGTTGAGTACTAAAAGGCTATATAGATGCAAGTATTAAAAAATAATGGTTTGATCGCATTACAAGATTTAACAAAACAAGATATCTTGGATTTGTTATCTCATGCGAAACAATTTAAAGATGGTCTACGCAAAGATACGCTGAATGGTCGGGTGATTGCGTCATGTTTTTTTGAAGCATCAACGAGAACGCGCTTATCTTTTGAGTCGGCAGTTGCACGCTTAGGTGGTAAGACGATTGGTTTTGCTGATAGCGGGGCTACTTCACAAGCCAATAAGGGTGAGAGTTTTGTTGATACTCTAAGAATGCTAAATTGTTATGCTGATGGTTTAATCATGCGTCATCCAAATGATGGCGCGGCACGATTAGCATCTGAGATTATGACAATTCCTGTTGTAAATGCTGGAGATGGTGCGAATCAGCATCCAACCCAAACCCTGCTTGATTTATTTTCAATTCAAGATAGTCAAGGTCAATTAGATGGCGTGAATTTGGGATTAATGGGTGATTTGAAATATAGTCGAACGATTCACTCGTTGATTAGTGCTAGCAAATTATTTAATATGCGGCTATTTTTAATTGCACCGCCAGAATTACGGATTGAGAGTGAAAATCTCCATGAACTACGTCGTCATGGGATTAGTTATTCGTTCCATTCTGATGCCAGTGAAGTAATCGATAAATTAGATTGTTTATATTTAACGCGACTACAAAAAGAACGTTTTAATGGTGAGCTTGACTGTAATTATGGTATTAACCTTGAATTATTAAGTAGGGCAAAACCAAATCTACGTATCTTACACCCATTACCACGTTTGGACGAATTACCTGCCGCTATTGATGATACGCCATATGCATATTATTTTCAACAGGCGCAAAATGGTGTGTATGTTAGACAAGCGTTATTAGATATTATCTTTGGGGGTTGAGATGGAAAAGAAAATTGGTGCAATCGCTAATGGTGTAAACATAGATCATATTCCTCAAGGAAACGCATGGTATATAATTAAACTGTTGAAATTACAACGTAAGTATCCTGTTGGAATTGGGCTTAATTTGCCAAGTAAGCGCCTTGGAGTAAAAGATTTAGTTAAGATCGAGAATTATCGTTTAACTGAAGAACAGCTTAAGTTAGTGAGTGTCTTTGCAGCTGGGGCAACATATAGCGAAATTGAAAATTATCAGGTTGTGCGTAAATTACAATTGACAATCCCTGAATCGGTTGAAGATTTGATTATTTGTCCGAATCATCGCTGTATTTCGCATCAACATCGTTCGCGCTTTGCATTCAAGATTGTCCGTGATAAAATTGTTGTTAATTGTCACTACTGCGAGCATAACTATGAGCTGGAAAACCTTCAGGAATTTAAGATTTGAGCATAATTTATGCTGCTAGTGGTTGTCGATGTGGTAAACTATAGTTGAATAATTTGAGTGGGAGAAAATAGATATGTTAGGAAATGTTAAAGATAAAGTAGCGGTAATTACTGGTGCAGCTTCTGGTATTGGTAAACATATGGCAGAACGCTTTGCTGAAAGTGGTGCTCATGTGGTAATCGCAGATTTAAACTTAGAGCAAGCTAATGTGGTTGCTGAAGAATTAACTGCTAAATTTGGCGTTAGTGCTTTGGGCGTGCAAATGGACGTGACTAGTGAAGAGCAAGTTAATGCGGGTATTGATGCAGCATTTACTAAGTTTGGTAAAATTGATGTTTTGGTGAGTAATGCGGGTATTCAAACGATTGCGCCAATTGTTGAATTTGAATTTGCAGCATGGAAACGTTTGATTGATATTCATCTACATGGTACATTCTTAACAGCTAAAGCTGCAATGAAAAAAATGATTGAACAGGGTACTGGTGGTTCAGTAATTGTAACTGGTTCAATACATTCAGTAGAAGCATCAAAAAATAAATCAGCTTATGTTGCGGCTAAACATGCGCAATTAGGTTTTGTTCGTGCTATTGCTAAAGAAGGTGCTCCACATAATATTCGTGCTAACTTAATTGGCCCTGGTTTTGTGCGTACTCCTTTAGTTGATAAACAAATTCCTGAGCAAGCAAAAACGCTTGGTATCAGTGAAGAAGATGTAGTGAAAAAAATTATGCTTGGCGAAACTGTTGATGGTGAATTTACTACTTTGGATGATGTTGCGAATGCTGCGTTATTCCTAGCTGGTTTAGAGACTAATGTCTTGACTGGTCAAAGTATGCTGTTAACTCATGGTTGGCATATGCAATAATAGTTATTTGTATACTATTTGATTAAAATACCCAGCATTATTATTGCTGGGTATTTGTTATTGATGGTATGTTTGTCCTTATCAATTGGTATTTCTTTGATTTTATGGTTGTAAAAATTAATTTTACGCCTTAGGTACTGTTATGCTAATATCCCGCCAGTTTAACATCAAAAACTTGGAGGTAACCATGTTAATAAAACATAAACAACTATCTATCGGACTAGCAATTCCTTTTGCTTCACTGCTAATCTCATGTAGCGCTGGTAGTAGCTCAAATACTGTTAATGGCTATGTTTATCTAATTCCAGGGAGCAATCAAGTTCAACAATGCCAAGTGGTAAATAATGTAGTGAATGCGGCTAGTTGTAAGGGTATGGATGGTACATTTGAGTCACCTACTGCTGTGGCATTTGATGTGTCAAAAACTTATGCATATGTTGCGAATGGTGGGAACAGCACATTATCAATCTGTACGTTAAAGAATGATAAATCATTTAATAGTTGTGAACCAATTCCAATTGGTGTTCCACTTAGTAAACCATCATCTTTAGTAGTAGCAGGAAATAATCTATATATATCTAATAGTAATAGCACAGTTACTATGTGTACAATTGGTGATACTGGCGTATTATCTGCTTGTTCAAATAAATCTGTGATAGAATCGTTTCGATCAATTACGGCAAATAGCAGTAGTTCTTTATATGGCTTAACTAATTCTGGTGCAATTTATTCGTATTCATTACCTGATATGACCAATGGTACTCAGATTAATTATACCGAAAGTGGTGTATCGAATCAAATAAACTATAACCCTACAAATAGTCTGTTATACATTGCTGCAAAAAATGGTGCTTTACTCGGTGGTAGCATATATGGGTGTAATCTTACTGCTAATCCAGTTTCATGTATGACTGCATTTAATACATCGTTAACACCACCGCCAATTATTTTTCCTGCGCCAATTTTTGCTGTGGCAACTGCCAATACGCAAGCTTATTTTATCGATTATGCCGTGAAGAATATATTGTCAATTGAATCGCCAGCAACATTAATTAACTCATGTAGTATTGCTGCAAATGGTGAGTTCGCTAACTGTAATGCATCGGTACTATCTACAGATAATTTGTCTACCAAAGGTGCACTAGCAATCACCTATCTTGGTTTATAGGCTTAGCTATTAATTTTAACGGTTATTTTACTTACTTATGCTATAATCTGGTAGTTTTGTAAGTTAATATGATATAGTAGGTAGTTGGTATGATGATTAAAACAATATATAACAAGATGTTTGTTGCCGACGTATTTGCTATAGTTAACCTATTGACAAGAATATTTTAAGAAATGCTCACTTATTAGTGGGCATTTTTTTTATCAAAAATAAAGGAACATAAAGTGAAGATAGAAAAATTAATTTTGGATATGTACGATGTTGGCATGATTAAATTTGGTGAATTTACCTTAAAATCGGGTAAACAATCATACGTCTATGCGGATATTCGTACCGCAATTTCATATCCTGAAATTTTTGTAAATCTGTGTGATTTAATTTATAGCAAGATGTCAGGGCTAAATTATGATTCAATCTGTGGTGTTCCATATTCAGCATTAACATTTGCAAGTGGTATTGCTTATGCTCATAAAATTCCGATGTTACTAAAGCGCAAGGAAGCTAAAGGCTATGGTACTAAGAAAATTCTTGAGGGTAATTATCAATCTGGTGATACCTGTTTAATTATTGAAGATGTTGTAACTACTGGAATGAGTATTGGTGAAACGACCGAAGTATTGGAAGCTGAAGGTATTCAAATTAAAGATATCGTATGCTTTATCAATCGTAATCAAGGTGGTAAAGAGACGTTGGAAGCTCAAGGTTATAAATTGCATAGTATTACGGATTTATATTTAGTTTTGGATATCTTATACCGACATGGCAAAATTACTGCTGATGATAAAGCTAAAGCTGAAGCATTAATCGGCGTATAATAATAGTTATTCTGTTATGTAAGAATGATACATCTGATTAGAGAAATTAGGGCATAATCGTAGTTGATGATGGTGCGTTGTAATGTGGACATTAATATTTAAAGAGAACATTTAGAGACAATATTATGAAAAAAGCATATTTGAAATTAGCCAATGGACGTGTATTTGAGGGATTAGCGCCAGATTGGCAAACCGTAGATAGTTATGGGGAAGTGGTCTTTAATACGGGGATGACTGGTTATGAAGAAACTTTAACTGATCCATCATATTCTGGACAAATTTTAACTTTTACCTATCCAATTTTGGGTAACTATGGGGTATCAAAAGGTAATCGCTGGGAATCAGATAAGATTCATGCATTAGGAGTTATTTGTGAAACACTATATGATGATCCACACCATTACTCATCGGTAGAGACCTTCTTACAGTGGTTGGAAAAGAACAATGTACCATTAATTTATGGTGTAGATACGCGTGAATTGACTAAGGTAATTCGTGAGTATGGTGTTTTAAGTGGTGTTATCACTACCAATCCAGATTTAGTACCTAATTTCAATGATAGTATGGCTGTTAATTGGGTAGAAAAAGTATCACCAAAAGAAGTTGAAACGCTTGGTAATGGTAAACATAAAGTTATTATGGTGGATTGTGGTGCTAAAGAAAATATTATCCGTTGTTTATTAAATTTTGATATTACTTTAAAACGTGTACCATTTGATTATGATTATTCGAATGAAGAATATGATGGAATTATGCTCTCTAATGGTCCTGGTGATCCGAAACAATGCCAAAAAACAGTCGAGATTTTGGGCAAAGCATTACAGCGAAATAAACCAATTTTTGGAATTTGTCTTGGCTCACAATTGATGGCACTAGCTATTGGCGCGAATACCTATAAATTGAAATTTGGTCATCGTGGTCACAATCAACCGTGTATCGATTTAAAGCGTGATCGCTGTTATTTAACGTCACAAAACCATAGCTATGCGGTAGATGATACCACATTACCTGCAAATTGGGAAGTAACGTTCCGTCATCTGAATGATAATACGGTTGCGGGGATTGCTCATACTAGTGGCATGTACAGTGCTGTACAGTTTCATCCAGAAGCATCAAGTGGACCACAAGATACATTTTATCTGTTTGAGCAATTTTTTGCTCGTATTGCAGATAATAAATAATTGATAAATTAAACAGATATAAGAAGATAGATAAGACATGAAAAATATATTATTATTAGGTTCAGGTGGACTTCGTGTAGGGCAGGCAGGAGAGTTTGATTATTCTGGTTCGCAAGCGATTAAGGCATTTAAAGAAGAGGGTTATCGAGTAATTTTGGTAAACCCAAATATTGCGACGGTACAAACTGATCAATCGATGGCAGATGAAATTTATTTTGTGCCATTACAACCAGAATTTGTAACTCCAATCTTAGCCAAAGAGCAGATTAATTATATTGCCCTTGGTTTTGGTGGGCAAACGGCGTTGAATTTAGGGTTAGAACTATATCATAGTGGTGAACTAGATAAACATGGTGTAAAAGTGTTGGGTTCTAGCGTAAAAACAATTGAGGCAACCGAAGATCGTGATATCTTCCGTGATTATCTTGAACGTAATAATGTTAAAACACCTAAAAGCAAATCGGCGACAACTATTGCTGATGCTGTAGCCGTTGGACGTGAATTTGGTTATCCATTGATGTTACGGGCAGCATTTTCATTGGGTGGACTTGGTTCTGGTAAAGTCTATGATGAAGCTGATATGATTGATAAAGCTGGGAAGGCTCTCAGTGGTGCACCACAAGTTCTATTAGAAGAATATCTAACTGGTTGGAAAGAGTTTGAATATGAAATAGTTCGTGATTTAAAAGGTAATAGCCTCACGATCTGTAATATGGAAAACTTAGACCCAATGGGTATTCATACGGGTGAGAGTATCGTTATTGCCCCTGCACAAACTTTGAATGATGAGGAACATCAGAATTTACGCAATATTGCTTTGCGTTGTGCGGAAATTTTTGATATCGTTGGTGAGTGTAATATTCAATTCTCAGTAAATCCAGCTAATGGTGACTATCGTGTAATTGAGATGAATCCTCGTTTGTCGCGTTCATCAGCATTAGCATCAAAAGCAACTGGTTATCCATTGGCATTTGTAGCAGCAAAATTATGTTTAGGGTTTAGTCTGAATCAACTGACTAACACCGTTACGAAAAAGACTACGGCCTTTTTTGAACCAGCACTTGATTATGTTGTGGTAAAAATTCCACGTTGGGATACACATAAATTACGTTTAGCAGATCGCCATATTGGCACTGAAATGAAATCAGTGGGTGAAGTGATGGGGATTGGGCGTACTTTCCCCGAAGCATTGCAAAAAGCGGTACAAATGTTAAATATTGGTGCATCCGGATTACATGATTATATTTGGCCAATTCATGATTTAAAAAATGAAATTGAATTTGCTACAGACCGTCGTATTTTTGCTTTATATAAGTGGTTTTATCAAGGTGGTGATTTGGATGAAGCACATGCATTGTCACGAATTGATTATTGGTTCTTAACGCAAATTGAACAAATTGCTAAAATTGCATTGGCATTAGAACACGAGTTGTCACCAGTAACATTACAACGAGCTAAGCAATTTGGCTTTAGTGATAAAACGATTGCTAATCTAAGTGGTAAAACTGAGGCGGAGATTCGTGCATTCCGTTTGAGTAATGGTATCTGTCCAGTGATTAAACAAATTGACACTCTGGCAGGTGAATTTGCTGCGGAGACCAATTATTTATATACTACCTACCATGGTAAATATAATGATATTCAACCTGCTGAGGATGTATATGTAATTATCGGTTCGGGACCATATTCAATTGGTTCTTCTGTTGAGTTTGACTGGTGTACTGTAAATTTAGCGCGTCAATTGCGCGCTCATGGCAAACAGGTAGTAATCATTAATTCAAATCCTGAAACTGTTTCAACGGATTATGATGAATCAAACCGATTGTATTTCGATGCACTTACTTTGGAGCGTATCTGTGATATCCTTGATTTTGAGAATGTAGCAGGGGTTTGCGTTAGTGTTGGTGGGCAAATTGCCAATAATCTGGCATTACGCTTACATAAACTTGGCTATCCGATTTTAGGAACATCACCGCTTGACATTGATAAGGCTGAGGATCGGGCTAAATTTTCATCAATGTTAAACGATTTGGGTATTGATCAACCACAGTGGATTAGCGCTACGAGTAGTGAACAAATACAAGAATTCATTCAAGATGTTGGTTTACCGGTTTTGATTCGTCCATCGTATGTATTGTCTGGTGCGGCAATGAAAGTAGTATCTGACCATGCTACATTAAATCAATATTTGAATGATGCAATGCTGATTTCAAATGAGCATCCAGTGGTGATTTCACAATTTATTGAAAATGCTAAAGAATTAGAAATTGATGGTGTAGCACAAAATGGGCGTATCGTAATTGATTCGATTAGTGAGCATATTGAAAACGCAGGGGTTCATTC
>RXKA01000087.1:0-2184 GCA_003962985.1 Pseudomonadota bacterium
CATGTTTTTAATCATGACGAATTACACCAGTTTACGCAGCGAATTGCTAAAGAGGTAAATTTGGCGGCTAACGAACTAGAGTTTGTTGCATCACCCAAATATGATGGTGTTGCGATTAGCTTAATCTACGAGAATGGTGTTTTAGTCCGAGGTGTTACTCGTGGTGATGGTTATGTCGGCGAAGATGTAACGAATAATATTAAAACAATTCGTAATATTCCTTTAATCCTTAATAGTGATTTATTACCACCTGAACTAATTGAAGTTCGTGGGGAGATTCTATTATTATCCGCAGATTTTGACAAAATAAACCAAATCCAGAGTGAGCGTGGCGGTAAATTGTATGCTAATCCACGTAATTTGGCGGCAGGAAGTATTCGTCAATTAGATAGTTCGATAACGGCAAGTCGTCCACTAACTTTCTATGCCTATGCCTTAACTCGTTACAGTCCTGATGTAAATGTCGGACAAAAATTTAGCGATGAATTGCAATTGTTACGAGATTATGGTTTTAGTATTGCTGATGAGTGTAAAATAGTTATTGGCAATGATGGATTAGCAAGTTATTTTGAGAGTATGCAATTGCAACGAAAATCATTACCATTTGGTATTGATGGTGTGGTGTATAAATTAAATGAACGTAAATTACAAGAGCAGCTCGGGTTTGTTGCGCGGGCACCACGTTTTGCGGTTGCACATAAATTTCCCGCCGAAGAAGTTGAATCGATTATTTTAAATATTGAGGTTCAGGTAGGACGTACTGGTGCACTAACTCCTGTTGCCAAGATTAACCCAGTAAATGTTGGCGGAGTAATGGTTTCAAATGCGACACTACACAATCAAGATGAGATTAATCGTAAAGATGTTCGGATTGGTGATGTAGTATTGGTGCGTCGTGCTGGGGATGTAATTCCTGAAATTGTGAGAAGTTTACCTGAACGTAGAACTAATGAGTTAGCAATATTTATGATGCCAGATAAATGTCCAGTGTGTGGTTCTCATGTACACCAAGAAGAAGGAGAAGCTATTTTACGCTGTGTTGGTGGTTTATATTGTATTGCACAGAAAAAACAAGCCATTACACATTTTGCCAGTAAATTAGCATTTAATATTGATGGCTTAGGTGAGAAAAGTGTTGAGCAATTGGTTGATGCGGGATTAATTGATTCATTACCAGATATTTTTAGATTAAAAGAGGAACGTTTAATTCAACTAGAACGTTTTGCAAGTAAAAGTGCACAAAACTTACTTAATGCAATTGAACAAAGTAAGCAGACTACGTTAAACCGCTTTATTTATGCTCTGGGCATCCGTCATGTTGGTGAAGCATCAGCAAAAGATTTAGCTAAAGCGTTTGGCTCATTAGAAATGTTGCGTCAGGCAAATAAAGAGCAATTGTTACAAGTGCGCGATATTGGCGAAATTGTTGCTAACTCAATTTTAGACTTTTTTAGTGAAGAACATAATAATCAGGTGATAGACGAATTATTAGCTCTTGGCGTGACTTACCCTGAGATAGTAGCACAGAACCTCTATCATGAAGATGTTACGGGTAAAACTTTTGTCATTACGGGTAGTTTTATTAACTATAAACGCGAAGATATCAAAGCTAAACTGGAAGAATATGGTGCAAAAGTGGCTAGTAGCGTATCAAAAAAAACTAACTATGTGATTGTTGGCAGTGATGCAGGTAGTAAATTAGATAAAGCGAATGAACTTGGTATTTCATTAATTGAAGAGGAGCAGCTAACTGTATTATTAACTAGTTTAGCGTAGAGTGAGAGTATAGATGTTAATTCGTAAGGCTGTACTAGATGATATACCTGTAATTGAGGATTTATTTTTACAGCTCGGATATGTAACTGATTTGCAAATGGTAGTTAAGCGTGTAGAAATATATTTAACCAGATCAGATTATGCTTTGTTTGTAGTTGAAATTGATAGGCAAGTTATTGGGTGTGCCGCGTTGGTTATGAATGAACTATTATTAACCGACGGAAAATTTGCTCAGTTGATTGCATTGGTGATTGATGCGAATTGGCATAATCAAAAAATAGGTGAACGGTTTTTGAAATATTTAGAAAGTTACGCAGGGCAGCAAGGATGTGCTAAAATACAATTAACCAGTGCAATGCATCGTAGAGAAAGTGGTGCTCACCGCTTCTATATTCAACATGGTTATCA
>RXKA01000087.1:2316-5352 GCA_003962985.1 Pseudomonadota bacterium
CATTGCTTCGGTTGTACCTTCGGTAGATTATAGTGTTACTTCTGCATTTGTGAAATATTTTGGGATTTCTCCGCTATTCCTCCAACCAGGAGTAAAAACTGGAATTAAAATAGCATCTAATAATCCCGGTGAAATCGGTGCTGATCTGATTGCTGGTGCAATTGGTGGGGTTACTTTGCATCCGAATAAGCACTTACTTATCTTTGATTTTGGTACTGCGACAACCGCAATTTATATTACTCCTGATGCAGAGTTCGTTGGTGGTGCCGTCTTGCCAGGAATTCGTCTGATGATGGAAAGTTTACAAACCAATACAGCTAAATTATTTACAGTAAATATTTCCTTACCTAAACAACCGATTTCAAAAGATACTCGAATGGCGATTCAATCAGGTTTGTACTATAGCCAAATCGGTGCAGCAAAAGAGCTTATTGCGCAAGTAAGTAATCAATACCAAATTGCACGCAGTGATTTAGTCGTGATTGGTACTGGTGGATTTGCTAATTTATTGAATATAGAAGCTATTTTTGATGAGATAGTTCCTGACTTATTATTGTTAGGGCTTAAAGAAATGCTTGAATTAAATAAGGATACTAGATGACCTCAGATATAATAATTGTATTATTATTAATATTTGCAAATGCATTTTTTACCATTTCAGATATGTCGGTAATTGCAGCAAAAAAAACACGCATGCAAAGCCTTGCTGATGATGGTAATAAACGTGCAAAAAGTATTTTATCGCTTGTCGATGATCCAACCCCAGTTATCGCAACTACTCAGATTGGTTTGACTGTTATTACCATGCTTGAAGGTGCATTTGTCGAAGCATCTCTTTCTGGCAAGGTTGCAGCATGGTTTCAGCAACTTGGGATTTTTGCAACTAATGAGAAAACTGCGGCATCGGTTATTGTTTTTGTGATTGTGACGTTTTTATTATTATTAATCGGAGATATATTACCTAAAAGAATAGCGATTCTATATCCAGAGAAGGTTTCAACAGCGCTTGCACCAATCATCAATTTGGTCATAAAACTATTATTGCCAATTATAACGAGCTTTACGTTTTTATCTGATAGTATTCTGCGTTTTTTTGGCTTGTCAACCAAGCGTTCTGAAGAAGTCTCAGAGGAAGATATTGAAACAATGATTGAGGCGGGAGCGCAATCAGGAGTACTAGTACAGGCCGAGCGTGATTTATTTGAAAATGTATGGCGCTTAGATGAAAGCAAGGTTGGTTCGTTGATGACAACTCGTTCCGATATCGTGTATATTGATGTGACTGCATCTCCTGATGAAAACTTAGATAAAATATTATCTAATCCATCACAAAACTTATTAGTGTGTAAAGAAAGCCTTGATCATGTTCTTGGCTACATCCCTGCAATTCATATTATTAAAGAAGTATTAACCCAATTTAAAGAAACAGGTATTTCAATCAAGACTAATTGGACCGAGGGGTTACAACCAATTCATGCGATTCCAAATACGTTGACATTAATTGAAATCTTGGAAGCATTTAGAACTTATAAATCTCATTTGGCATTGGTCTATAATGAATTTGGTCATGTTGATGGCTTAGTAACTATCGGTGATTTAGTTACTGCAGTGATGGGCGATATTCAAAGTCTCAATCCAGATGGTGATCTAATTGAGAAAGATAATTCGGGTAAATGGCTGGTAGATGGTCAAGCGCCGATTAATGATTTGTTATCTGAGTTGGAGATTGATGAATTACCAGATGGTGATCATGGTAGTTACCAAACCGCTGCTGGATTCGTTATTTCTATTATCGGTCGCCAAGAAGGTAGATTACCCAAAGTATTTGATAAATTTAATTATGAAGGGTACGTTTTTGAAGTGGTAGATATTGATCGCGACGGGGGGTATCGAGTAGATAAAATTATGGTACGTCGTGAAGAACAAGTTGATTCAACTATATCTGAATTAATCTAATTTGGATAAAATATATAACTGATAGATTTAACATAGTACAAGAGGATTTGAAGTAATGAATAAAAAGAATCAGTCTAACCGTAATGATTTTAACGAACATAATGAGATGATTGACGATGATTATCCAGATCAGGTAGTCACTCCAAGTAACCATGGGGTGCGGAATAAAATTTTGATTGGTGGTATTTTAGTCGTGGCGGCGGGATTAGGTTATTTTGCATACAGTAATTTGACTCATCACGATGAAATTGTAATGGCTAAAATTGTTGCTGTTACGCCGAATTATTCAACTATCCAAATCCCAACGGAAAACTGTCAAAATGTTGTGACGAGCAAAAAAGTTAAAAACCCTAATCGTAACTTCTTTAATGGTATTTTTGATAGTAAAAATCATCCCGAGTATGTTACTCAAAACTCTTCTAAACGTGTATGTTCTACAAGTTATGCCGAAAGTCAAGTGTTGGAAAATTATACACTTCAGTATCAGGTAAAAAATGTGGTTGAATCACTTGTCACACAGCAGCAACCCCCTGCAGTAGGCACGATGATGCCTGTTGAGCAGTTACAAATGTTTATTAATACTAACGAAAGTAGCGAGAGTAAATAAAGTTTTTGAATAGCTAATGCCTTAAAAATCAAGGTGTTAGCTTTATTTTTGTGCTATAATGTTACCGTTAATATTATATTTACGATAATGGTATAGTTGATCATGAAAGTTATAAGATCTAACGGCTTTAGCTTAATTGAAATTATTATTACATTAGCGATCGCTACTCTTTTGAGTGGTATTGGTTATGCCACCTATCAAGAACATATCGTAACAACTCATAGGATAAAAGCTATTCATGATATGATAAATATCATGACTGATTTTGAGAAGTTTTACTCTCAAAACGGGTCCTATGCAGATTCACAGGGCAATGCTCCAAAAGCTATATTGATAAAACTTGCGGAACTAACGAAAAATAACCCATACTATAGTTTTACGTGTCAGCCACAATCTATTTGTGGTAAAGAGAATAGTAATTTACATAATGTTAATGTATCATTTCAAGGTGTTGGTGTGCAAGTTGTATGTAT
>RXKA01000149.1:0-16067 GCA_003962985.1 Pseudomonadota bacterium
TACCGCATAACTACCAGATTTAATAATGCCTTCATCAAGCACCCACGATTCTGTTGTGCTACTTTGTAAATATAAGTCGGCAAAATCAACACCACGTAAAGAAAGTTTACTTGCTTGTTGATCCAAAAACTTCTCGTCTAAATTATTAGCATAGAGCAGGTCTAATTTTACTTGTGATTCAATCATAGATTTCTCAAACCAAAAAAGCCACCTGTTAAGTGGCTTAGTTATAATAACATCAATAAAGTTTATTGACCATCATTTTGTGGTGTACCGTCATTAGCACCTTTAATGCGATCTAGCTTATATGATACTTTATAGTCATTACGTAATGAGCCAACATAAGCATTAAGGTTCATCATCGCATATTGTGATGCTAATTGATTTACCATATCTTTGTTCTTCGCATCTTGAGTCTTATCAATAGTTTCACTATTAATCTGATAGATAACAAATGAACCATCTTTACTCATTGCACCAGTATATGCTGGGAATGATTTAGGAGTGGCAAAAATTTGACGAAGAGCTGTTGGATCAATTTTTTGATCTTGTCCAACTAATGTAACATTTACTGGATTAGTAAAGTTTAGCTTAATCTTACCTTGCTGTAATTGTTGAACATCTTGTTGACCCATATTTGATGCCATTTGAGCCGCTTGTTGCGCTTTTAATGTCGCCACTATTTGCTCTTTAACATCATTAATAGTTTTTTGGGTTGCTGGCTTATAATCGCTAACTCGTGCAACAACAAAACTACCATCACCCATATCAACCACTTCAGTATTATGATGTTGTTTAATAACATCATCTGTAAATAGAGCTTGGGCTAATTTTTGATTCGCCAATAATCCAGCAGGAGAACCTTTAGATACCCAATCAGTTACTGAAACAGTTAGATTAAGTTTTTTAGCCGCAGGGTCCAAACTATTTGGCTGGTTATAAGTTATATCATTTAATTGATCAACTACACCTTGAACTTTTTGTTGTGATTGCTGTTTTTGTAGCTGCTGAACTGCTGCTTCACGAATCGATTTCGGATCATCACCTTTCACGCCATTTAATTTTAGGATATGGTATCCAAACTGAGTTTCAACCAAACCGCTAGTTTGACCAGTTGTTAACGCAAATGCTACGCTTTCAAACGCAGGCACCATCACGCCTTTACCAAAATAGCCTAAATCACCACCATTAGCAGCAGAACCAGTATCTTGCGAATATTCTTTTGCCAATTCGGCAAATTTAGCTGGATTTGCTTTAACTTGAGCCAATACCTGCTCAGCTTTTGCTTTAATCTGCGCTTTTTGTTCAGCAGTTGCACCAGCAGGAACAGAAAATAAAATATGTGATACATCAACTTGTTTATTTGACGCCAATTCAGGATGGTCTTTCAAATATTTCTCAACATCCGCATCACTAACCTTAATCGTATTAGCTAATGTAGCTGCTGATACTTGTAAATATTGTAATTTAACTTGTTCAGGAACTGTAAACTGCTGGATATTTTGCTGATAATAAGCATTAATATCACTCTCACTAACCGTAATCTTGTCATAGAATTGTTTTGGATCGATAACAAATTGCGATACATTTCTTTCACGGCTTAATAATTCAGCAAACTTACTTTCAAATGTTTGAGAAACAAAATACGAATTCTTAAAGAAATCTAACATTTGCTCAATCAATAATTGCTGACTCATATCTGCTTCAAATTTAGCCGATGTAGTATATTGTTGCTTTAAAAATGCTTCGTATTTATTTACATCAAATTGTCCATTAGTTTGAAACATTGGCAAAGCAGCAATCGCTTGCTGTAATTGCTCATTTGTTACTGACATATTATGATCTTGTAAACTATTAATTAATAATTGACGATTAATTAAACCAAATAAAGTTTGCATTTTATCTTGTGACTGTTGACCTTGACTTGCATCCATAGCACGATCAATATCTTGAGTATAAATTTTATGACTACCTACTTTAGCAACATAACCATCATCCTCACCCATTCCTAGATAGCCACCAATCCCCCACACCACAAACGTAGCCGTAATAGCAATCATCAGACCTTTTACTAGTTTTTGGTGTTTTTCTACTGCATTAAACATAACAACCTCTTTTAAATTAACCTAAATTATAATTTGGTGCTTCTTTAACAATTTGTACATCATGTACATGTGATTCTTTTATTCCTGCTGCTGTAATTTCTACAAACTGAGCATTATTATACATGTCTTGAATCGTTGCACATCCCAAGTAACCCATTGATGAACGTAAACCGCCCATTAACTGATGAACTACTGATGCAACCGTACCTTTATATGGAACCCTTCCCTCAATACCCTCAGGAACTAATTTATCCTGTCCAGCATCTTTCTCTTGGAAATAACGATCCGCAGAACCACGGCTCATTGCACCCAAAGAACCCATACCACGATATGATTTATAACTACGTCCTTGATAGAGTTCAATCTCACCTGGCGCTTCATCTGTACCAGCTAGCATACTACCTAACATAACGGTTGATGCACCAGCAGCAATTGCTTTAGCAACATCACCTGAGAAACGAATACCACCATCACCAATTACAGGAATACCAGTTCCACGTAAATAATCAGCTACATTAGCAATTGCTGACAATTGTGGCACGCCGACACCCGCAACAATACGTGTTGTACAAATTGAACCAGGCCCAATTCCAACTTTAACGCCATCAGCACCAGCGTCCACTAAAGCACGTGCCGCATTTGCTGTTGCAATATTACCACCAACAACTTCAACTTGCGGGAAGTTACTCTTAACCCAACGCACACGGTCAATCACGCCTTGAGAATGTCCATGTGCGGTATCTACTACAATCACATCAACACCCGCTGCTACCAAAAGCTCAACGCGCTCTTCTGAATCACCACCACTACCAACAGCAGCACCCACACGCAATCTACCAAACTCATCTTTGTTAGCCAATGGAAAAGCTACATTTTTGGTGATATCTTTCACGGTCACCAAACCACATAATTCAAATCCATCATTAATTACCAATACACGCTCAATACGGTGTTGGTGCATTAATTCTTTAGCTTTTTCAATTGAATCACCTTCATGAATAGTAACCAATCTAGCTTGTGGCGTCATAATATTGCGTACCGGCTGATCTAAATTAGTTTCAAAACGTACATCACGATTCGTTACAATACCAACCAATTTACCATATTCCAAAACTGGCACACCTGATATTTTACGTTTTTGTGTAATTGCAATTAAATCGCGTACGGTAACATCTGGCGAAACAGTAATTGGATCCTTCACCACACCTGATTCGTGGCGTTTAACTGTTGCAACACGACTTGCTTGATATTCTGGAGACATATTCTTATGAATAATCCCAATACCACCCTCTTGTGCCATAGTGATTGCCATACGAGCTTCTGTAACTGTATCCATTGCAGCTGAAATCACAGGGATATTCATGTGTAAGTTACGCGTTAATTTTGTTGCTAAATGCACATCTTTTGGTAAAACTGCTGAATGTGCAGGAACCAACAAAACATCATCAAAAGCATAAGCTTTTTGTAAAATTTCTAACATTAAAAACTCCGTTTATTTAGTATCTACTTGTTTTATTATATTGGTAAAATCAGTCACATCATTAAAGCTGCGATAAACTGATGCAAAGCGAATATAGGCAACTTTATCGAGTCTGGCTAATTGCGTCATAACTAAGTCACCAATGACTCTTGAGTTTATTTCTCTATCATTATACATTAGCACATCTTGGCGAATCGCGGCAATTGCGGCATCAACTTCTTTCATTGCTACTTGGCGCTTATGCAACGCTTTCATCATGCTACTACGAATTTTGGTTTCATCATACTCTTCACGTGAGCCATCTGATTTTACAACTGCAGGTAATTGTAATTCAATTTTCTCAAACGTATTAAAACGACGGTCACATGCCAAACAGCGCCGACGACGTTTAATGGTTAACATCTCATCACTTAAACGTGTATCAATGACCTGTGTATCGGCATGATTACAAAATGGGCACTTCATCTATTCCTTGGCCTCTTTGACCAACGGAAATCCTAATGCTTCTCGTGACGCATAATATTTTTCAGCAACCAATTTAGCCAAGTTACGAATACGCCCAATATATGTAGCTCGTTCGGTGACAGAAATAGAACCTCGTGCATCCAGCATATTAAATGTATGTGCAGCATTTAAGATCATCTCATAACCAGGTAAAACTAAATCCACTTCCAGTAAACGTTTAGCTTCGCTCTCGTAATTGTTAAAGTTAGTAAATAAAAACTCACTATTACTATGTTCAAAATTATATTTAGATTGTTCAACTTCATTTTGATGAAAAACGTCGCCATATGTGACCACATTCCCATCCAAAGTACGTGCCCAAATCAAATCATAAACATTATCGACACCCTGAAGATACATGGCAAGACGCTCTAAACCATAAGTGATTTCACCTAAAACAGGTTTACAATCTAAGCCACCAACTTGTTGAAAATACGTGAACTGAGTAACTTCCATTCCATCCAGCCACACTTCCCAACCAAGCCCCCATGCACCCAGAGTTGGATTTTCCCAATTATCTTCAACAAAGCGAATATCATGCACGTTGGTATTCACGCCTAAAACACGTAATGACTCTAAATACAAATCTTGAATATTCGCTGGTGATGGTTTCAATACCACCTGAAATTGATAATAATGTTGTAAACGGTTTGGACTCTCACCATAGCGCCCATCTTTTGGACGTCTTGATGGTTGCACATATGCGGCAAACCATGGTTCAGGTCCAATACTGCGTAAAAAAGTTGCAGTATGTGAAGTTCCCGCACCCATTTCTTTATCGTATGGCTGCAATAAAACACAGCCGATTGAAGCCCAATAACTTTGCAATTTAAGAATAATTTCTTGAAAAGTCAATATGTTGCTAGATGTTGACATCAGTAAAAAGTTCCTTGGATAAAATATTCATATAATTAACACGCCATTTTATCAGCTTAACGTACTACACCGCAAAAAATATCACACATATATACTAACTTTATGATAGAATTCAAACCGTTAATTATAAGATATATATACTAAAAATTATGAGCATAATAGTAAATAAAAAAGCTTTTCATGATTATTTTATTGAAGAAAAATTTGAGGCTGGAATTGTTCTCGAAGGCTGGGAAGTTAAAGCCATCCGCGCAGGTAAAGGTCAATTAAAAGATAGTTATGTAAAAATTAAAAACCACGAAGTGTGGTTACTTGGATTTAATGTAAATCCAATGATAACAGCAAGTACGCACGTACGTCCAGATGCTGCACGATTTAAAAAATTGCTCCTGCATCGTAATGAAATTGATCGTCTCATAGGTAAAGTAGAGCAAAAAGGATTTAGTCTGATAGCATTGAATCTACATTACTCAAAAGGAAAAGTCAAAGCAGATATCGCACTTGCTAAAGGTAAAAAACTCCATGATAAACGAGCTACCGAAAAAGAGCAGGAAGGTAAACGCGAGGCTGCAAAAGCATTAAAGGATTATAGTCGTAAATAGGTTGTTTGGTATTTTTTGACAAACAATGTCTTTTTTAATATAATACCCAACTTAACAATTCGTAAAATTTATAAGGTTAATTACATGACAAGTGAAATTAGAAAACAAGCTGAAACAAAAATGGTAAAAAGCTTGGAAAATTATAAAAATACTTTAACCAAGATTCGCACAGGGCGGGCTCACGCTGGATTATTAGATCACATTCAAATTGATTATTATGGTGCTATGATGCCAGTTAATCAAGTGGCAACAATTACTGCTAGCGATGCTAGAACTCTAACGGTACAACCATTCGAAGCAAAAATGGCGGGTATAATTGAAAAAGCCATCCGCGACTCAGATTTAGGATTAAACCCTGCTAGCAATGGTAGTACAGTACGCGTTCCAATGCCTGCTTTAACTGAAGAACGTCGTAAAGAATTAATTAAAGTGGTAAAAGGCGAAGGAGAAGATGCTAAAGTAGCGATTCGTAACATTCGTCGAGATGCCAACAATGAGCTTAAAGCCAAATTAAAAGATAAAGAAATAACTGAAGATGATGATAAACGCGGTCAAGATGATGTACAAAAAATGACTGATAAATTTATTATTGAAATTGATAAATTAACTGCAGATAAAGAAAAAGAACTTTTAACTGTGTAAGTAATGCTTACTATGTAAATCAAGTTTCCATAAAGTGCAATGCTATTTCAGCATTGCATTTTGTGTATGTAATGATTATCAACAAGAGGGAATACATATGGATCAAATACCAATACATATTGGTATTATCATGGATGGTAATGGGCGCTGGGCAAAAAAACGTTTTCTACCAAGAGTATTTGGTCATGTACGAGGCGTTTCGGCACTTAAAAAAACAATTATGCACTGTAATGATATCGGGGTTAAACACTTAACCGTCTTTGCATTTGGGCGCGAGAATTGGCAACGCCCGAATAGTGAAGTAAACTTTCTAATGAAATTAATGCTCAAAAAGCTAAATCATGAACTCAGCGAGTTACATGCTAAAAACGCACGGATACGTTTTATTGGTGATCGTAGTCGTTTAAATAAGCAGCTCTTGGATAGTATCATATACGCAGAATCACAAACCCAGAAAAATACAGGACTCCAATTCAATGTGTGTTTAGACTATAGCGGGCAATACGATATTGTACAAGCGGTTAATAGAATCATAAAAGAAGGTAAGCACGAGCAAATTAATGAAGAAATTCTTGCTGGTTATTTACTTACCCACGATCAACCAGCTCCAGAACTAATCATTCGTACCAGTGGTGAATGTAGATTAAGTAATTTTATGCTCTGGCAATCAGCTTACAGTGAATTATATTTCACTCCACTTTTCTGGCCAGAGTTTTCACCACAAGAACTAGATAAGGCAATCGAATGGTATAATAACCGTGAACGACGCTTTGGACAAATATCAGAACAATTAAAGGAAGCATCATGCTAAAACATCGTACATTAACAGCTCTTGTATTGCTTATTATCTGTGGCGGAGTCATGTTCTATACCCCACCTGCCATATTCTCTGCCTGTTGTTGGTTATTGTGCCTAATCGCGATTTATGAATTGACTAAAATGTATCAATTCACCTTATTGCAGACTGGGATTACTTCACTAGCCTTAACGATGTGTGCGGTTAGCTTTGCAGTTGTTCACTATGATCTTAGTCAAATTGTAAGAATCATTAGTGTTGCAATGTGGTGCTTTGTTGCTCCCATAATATTAATTTTCACTCCACGTAAATTTTCTAAATTAGCAATTGCCGTTTTTTGCGGTTTACTATTTATACCAGCATATTATTCCTTCACCGTATTCCATGCTATTTTTGGCCCATGGCAACTACTTAGCTTAATGGCAATCGCATGGGTAGCTGATACAGGTGCTTATTTTGTCGGCAAGCGTTTTGGTAAACGTAAATTAGCAAAACATATTAGCCCAGGCAAAACTCTTGAAGGTGCCGTTGGTGGATTAGTCTTAGTTATCATCTATCTATCAATACTACACTATTTTAATTTGGCTTATTATTTACCAACTTATCGTCATGTGTTTAAATTCGCATTTATTCTAACTATTGTGAGTATTATTGGTGATTTACTCGAATCGTGGTTTAAGCGTATAGCAGAAGTCAAAGATAGTGGAACTATTTTACCTGGTCACGGTGGAATTTTTGATCGTATTGATAGCTTAATTGCCGTTATGGCAATTTCATTCGCAATTATACGAGGAATGTTATAATGAAGCAAGTGGCAATTTTTGGTTCAACAGGAAGTATTGGTAAATCAACTCTAGATGTACTACGACTACATTTAGATAAATTTAAGGTCTTTGCGCTAACAGGACATAGTAATCATAAATTACTATTTGAGCAATGTCGTGAATTCAAGCCTGCTCATGTCTACATTTCAAATCCGAGTTTAGCTTGTGAATTAGCTGCATGGCTGAGAGATGCCCAACTAGCAACTGAGGTATTAAGTTCGACTAATGATTTGGCTTCAATCGCATCGCATCCAGCTGTGGATATCATTATGTCCGCAATTGTTGGTAGTGCAGGTTTAATCCCGACCTATCAAGCGGCTAAACATGGCAAACGAATATTACTTGCTAACAAAGAATCATTAGTTGCTGGTGGCTCAATTATTAATCAAGCGGTTAAAGAAAATCATGCTCAATTAATTCCTGTGGATAGTGAACACAGTGCAATTTACCAAGCTTTACCTTTCGGTTATTCATCGTTAGATGATATTGGAGTTGAAAAAATCATTTTGACCGCATCAGGTGGACCATTCCTAAATACACCATATGACAAGTTACAACATGTTACCGCAGGAGAAGCCGTCAAGCACCCTAATTGGAGTATGGGACAAAAAATTTCAGTTGATAGCTCAACCCTAATGAATAAAGGTCTTGAAGTTATTGAAGCTTACTGGTTATTTAATGCACGCATCGAACAAATTGAAGTAGTAGTTCATCCACAAAGCATTATTCACTCAATGGTACAATACCAAGATAGTTCGATTATTGCTCAGCTAGGGAGTCCCGATATGAAAACACCAATTGCCTATGCCCTTTCGGCACCACAACGTATCGAATCAGGTAGCTCTCGTTTAGATTTCACCAAGCTATCATCATTAACCTTTACTACTCCAGATACTAAGCGTTTTCCATGCTTGGCTTTAGCATGGGAGGGATTACGCCGTGGTGGCGGTAGCTGTGCTGTACTTAATGCAGCCAATGAAATAGCTGTTGCGAAATTCCTTGCTGGAAAACATGGGTTTTATGATATTCCGCAAATGATAGAGTCAGCAATGAATCAATTTGCTAGTAGCTCGCCACATACAATTGAAGAAATACTCGAACTTGATTATGAAGTACGCGATTACTGCCAAGCATAATTAAATCACCGAATAAGAAAGGTTAGCTTTTTACAGCTAACCTTTTTTCAACGATAACTTTTGAATCCCCAAATAGGTGATGGGTTTGCTTTCGATGGAAAGACGATATATACATTTTTACCAAAGAAGAATGGTGAGCCATACAATGTTTCATTATTCGTATTCTCGTATCCCCAGCCTGGCATCACACTAAATGACAAGTCTTGTCCTGCTGATTCCTCATCTTTGGTGATAATTCCTGTCACCTGATATGATTCATTAGGCGCAAAATCATAACTAAAAACCCATGAGTTCCATACAAATGGCGATTCTGGACAATAGCCATAACCACAAATAGGAATATTATTAGAAATAAACACCCAACTATTTGTTCCTGAATCAAATACCGCAGGAATAGTACTTTCTGGATTCTCGATTTTACTATAGAAACAGCCAGAATTACACACCGTACTTAATGATGATTCTGATGCAACGATTAAGTTGGTATCTTTAGTTATCGTATTATTTGCTTCGGTATTAATTCCTAAGACTAAATGACCCGTAATATTAGTATTTGTATTAGTCAATGTTGGAGGAATTTTTATCACAAAACCATTATTATTGTAGTGCAAACTAGTTAGTGGATTTTGATTCAATGTAGGTACAGAATTAGCTTCACTTTCAGTTAATGCTACATAAATACCATTAATATCTTTACGATATAATAAAATGGTATTATTGCTTAATGTTAAGGCTGGATTGACACCGATGATTCCGTTAGCACCAAAATCTTCAAAATCATCAAATGGACCTTTAGCTAAACAACTATCAGGAATTTCTGCTGTCGGTGAATTCTCTATAATTTGCACGACTACACTCTCACTATAGTCGCCAGCCAACCGTAATGAAGCATAATGCTCGCTAGCAAATACATAGCCACTACCAAATGTGTTACATGCATATACTGTTTCATCTGCAGTTGTTTTTATTCTGCTTAAATCCGCAATAAAACTCTCAGGTAATGCTGATTTATTAATTTTAAGACCAAAAGAGCCAGTATCTAGAATAATGTGATCAATAGTTTGGCAATTAGTACCACTTTGATCTTTACATAAAGTAATAGAAACATACATTGTGTTAATACCATAACCATTCATACCTGAACCAATACTAATTGGAACATCATTGGGCTTGGCAACCTTAGATGCAGAGGAACCATTACTACATGAGTAAATCCCAACCATAGTAAAAATAGTCATACCTAAAGAAAATAGTAAATTAAATTTTTTCATTATTCAATAACTCTTTAATATTTACGTTATTAGGAATTTGTTTAATCAGGTATGCATTGCCGCGACTATCACCCTGATGACCAGACAATTCTATGACTACATTACTCGTGACATATTTTTTGTAATTCAAGGTATTAATTTGTGGTTGAGTTGTTCTCAAGATAGTAAAATACTCATCAGTTAATAATTCTTTTAGGTTAGGTGTTATTGGACAATGCCACAAAACAGCAAACACCTTAGAACCATTAGCAGATGTCTCAAGTGTGGCAAATTGTTTAATCTGACAAGTACCATTAATTGATGTGTAGGTTACATAATTAGCTTTAACTTCTCGACTATAGGTAATATTAGAACTCGACACATTGGCTGTAAATTGTTTTTTGGTTTTAAGCTCTTTTAAGAGTGGTGGATTACCACCTAACGCAGCATAACTAAGTATTGGCACCAGCAATGCCAGAAATAAAACTGGTTTTCTCATTATAACATCCCATAATAAAATCATCACACAATTATAACATGTGTTAAAGAGAGCCAACACCTAATGAATTAAAGAGCTCAACTAAAATTAATAACCTGAATAACAATAAATAAAACCGATTAAATTCTATCTTCAATACAAGCATAAAATCAATACGCTTTAATAAACTTTAATTGTTGGGTTTTAGGTGTCTAAGAATGAACATTAACCATATTATCAAATCTGATTGATTATTTAAGTACGATATAGATAGAATGTAAGACAAAAACAGTGCTTCATGCTTAGCTGGTGCCATGAATCTGTATACTACATACAATAATTATACTTACTTTTCAATATCACTTAATTCATATGGTATGCTTATACCAGCATAACCAACTGTTTTAGATATTATTTAACAGCAAAAAACATTAGCAGATAAAAGCACATTACTTTCCGCGCATAAACATACCATCCAAATCACGCATGGTTAATTTGAACCACGTCGGTCTGCCGTGATTGCAGTAATTTGCCCGAACGGTAATCTCCATTTCACGAAGTAATGCGTTCATTTCTGGAATCGATAGTTGATGATTAGCTCTGACTGCAGTATGACATGCCATAGTCGATAAAAGCTCTTCTTGATGTGCCAAAATAGCATTAGAGCCACCAAAATTCACCATATCATTTAATACATCTATAACTAATTGCTCAGTTTTACCATCATCTAGAAGTAATGGAATTGCTCGAACTGCGATTTGGTTCTCACCAATAACATCAATTTCAAAACCTAATAGTGATAACTCCGTACGATGTTTTTCCAAAGCTTCAATCTGAAGAGCTGACACATGGATTGCAAGAGGCATTAATAATTGCTGTGATGCAATAGAATTCATTCCTAACTGAACCTTTAGTTTTTCAAGAATAATTCTTTCATGTGCCGCATGCATATCAACAACAATCATTCCATCTTTGGTTTGTGACAGAATATAGATTCCCTGTAACTGTGCAATAGCAAACCCAAGCGGTGGAATGGTTTCATTAGCTATAGGTTCATTCGTAGTAAATAGCTCTTGACTCTCTTGCTCATTATTAATTTCCCCTAACCACTTTTGTATCAGCAGCGGAGAGTCTTTATAATTATTATCATTATGTATAGATGAACTCCACGAAGGCGCAGAACCTGATTGAATTACATTTTTAGAACTAGCCTCAGCTAGCTGTGCATATTCGCTACGTTTTTCCCATGAGTTCATTGTTGTGAATGAGTCATCTACAGATGAATTATTAGGTATAGTATCTTGTTGAGTAATGTTACCTGCTAATAATTTACGTAATGAGCGACTAATGAAGCTATGAATCATGCCTGAATCTTTAAATCGTACTTCATTTTTACTTGGATGAACATTAACATCAATTTCTGCGGGATCAATAGTTAAAAATAATACATAATTAGGCGTATGCTCATGGTGTAAAACCCCACTAAAACCTTGTTTAATTGCATTTTGTACGACTTTATCACGAATAAAACGCCCATTAACATAAAACATCTGTACATTTTTTGTACTATTCAAATATGCAGGATGATAAACATAGCCAGATAAACTAAGCTGTGCGCCAGCTTCTTCCATTAGTGAAAAATAATGCTGACCATATTCAGCACCATACAGGCTAACTATACGCGCCAAAAGATCCTGCGGGAACAAATTATAAATTTCCTTACCATTGTGTTTTAAACTAAATCCTACCTGCGGATAAGCTACAGCAATGCGCTCAACTATGTTTTTACAATGATTATATTCCGTAGTTTCACTTTTTAGAAATTTCTTTCGGGCTGGAATATTATTATATAAGTCTTTTACTTCAACCAACGTACCATTATTCAAACTCGCAGGGCGTAACTCTTTCAAGTCACCAAAAACACTAACTATTTGTGCTCCGTGCGCTGACTCCGCTGGTTTACTTGCCAAGGTAAACCACGAAACCGATGCGATTGATGCTAATCCCTCACCGCGAAAGCCAAGAGTACGAATAGCATATAAATCATCTTCGGTAATTAATTTGCTAGTAGCATGCCTTTCTAATGCCAATGGTAGATCTTCATCGAGAATACCATTACCATTATCAATTATTTTGATGAGTTTTATCCCACCATTAAGTAATTCAATATTAATTTGGGTCGCAGCTGCATCAATACTATTTTCTAAAATTTCTTTTAATGCTGATGCAGGACGTTCAACAACCTCACCAGCACAAATACGATTAACTAAAACATCATCTAACTTATGAATTCTTTGCATTTTGTTATCACATTAAACACGCTTAAATTTGGCATCCCAAATCATCTTTAATGCTGGTAATACTGAAATTGCCATTACCGCAAGGATAATTAATGACATATGCTCTTTAATTACTGGTATATTACCAAATAAATAACCACCGATTAAGAAGATTACAACCCATAAAACTGAGGCAAATAAACTAAATGATACAAACCTACGGTAAGTCATCTGCCCTACACCAGCGACAAATGGAGCAAAGGTACGCACCAATGGAATAAATCGCGCAATAATAATAGCTTTTGAACCATGACGCTCATAGAATTGATGAGTTTTATCTAAAATATCCTTACGGAAAATTTTAGATTTGGGGTTAGAGAACAATTTTTGACCAATAAATTTCCCCAAAAAGAAATTGGTGTTATCACCCAAGAAAGCAGCAACAACTAGAATTATAATTAAAAACCCAAGATGTAGTTGACCAGTCCCCGCAAATGCTCCAGCTACAAATAATAATGAATCACCAGGTAAAAAAGGTGTTACAACTAAACCAGTTTCACAATAAATTACGAGAAAAAATAAAATATAAAAATAATTATGATAATTTTCAAGAATAAACCCAATATACTTATCCAAGTGTAATATCATTTCAATTAATTGCATCATTTGTCATTCTCCAAAATAAATATAGGGCGTAAGAACGCCCTATCTAAAATAGCATTAAATATTAAACTACAGCTTCTTCTTTACGTTTAGCTACTTTCACCAAATTATCACGTGAAACACCCAACCACATAACGATTGGAGATGCCACCAATACTGATGAGTAAATACCAAACAAAATACCAATTGTTAGTGCCAGCGCAAAATAATGCAAACTAGGACCACCAAAGAAAAACATTGATAAAACCATCATCTCAGTACATCCATGAGTAATAATTGTACGGCTCATTGTTGCAGTAATGGCATTATTGATAATTTGTGGTACAGTACCACCACGAATAGTACGGAAGTTTTCACGGATTCGGTCAAAAACCACCACAGATTCATTCACCGAATAGCCTAGCACTGCCAAAATTGCCGCTAATACCGTTAATGAGAATTCCCATTGGAACGCAGCAAAGAATCCTAGAATGATAATCACATCATGCATATTGGCAACAATAGCAGATACCGCAAAGCGCCACTCAAAACGCAAAGCAAGATATACCATAATTCCGATACAGACAAATGCAATTGCCATGATTCCACCATTGACTAAGTCTTTACCTACTTGTGGACCAATATATTCAACACTTTTTAATGTCACATCAGGAGAATCACTTTTTAATTGTTGAAACACTTGATTTGACAAAGTTGCTGAATTTACACCCTTTTTATTTGGCAAACGTAACATAATATTTTTGGTACTACCATAGGTTTGAACCGTAGCCTGATCTAAACCCATTTGATCTAAATCAGCACGAATTTTATCTACATTTGCTACTTGGGTATATTGAACTTCCATCAATGTACCACCAGTAAATTCAACTGATAGATGCAATCCACGAGTAACCAAGAAGAAAACCGCCAATATAAAGGTAATCAATGAGATGCTAGTCGTTAAACGACCATAACTCATAAACGGTATATCTTTTTTTAACTTAAAAAATTCCATGTTTATTATCCTTTATTATTAAATTGGCAATTTTTTGATTCGACGATTAGCATAAATCAAGCCAGTTATACCACGTGAAACCATCACCGCACTGAACACTGACGTTAAGATACCTAAACAATGTACGACTGCGAACCCTTTCACAGGACCAGAACCAAATGCCAATAATGCTAAACCTGCAATTAGAGTTGTTACATTCGAATCTAAAATAGTTGCCCATGCATGCTCATAACCTGCTTCAATCGCAGCATGAGGTTTTTGCCCTAAGCGAACTTCTTCACGGATACGCTCATTAATCAAGACGTTCGAGTCAATTGCCATACCGAGAGCCAAGGCAATCGCGGCAATACCTGGTAAGGTTAGAGTTGCTTGTAACATTGATAAAACTGCTACTAACAATAACAAATTCACACCCAAAGATAATACTGAGATAATTCCAAAGACACGGTAATAAATACACATAAACAATGAAATTGCCAAGAATCCCCACAATACAGAGTGGAACCCTTTGTTAATATTTTCTTGACCTAAAGAAGGACCAACAGTGCGCTCTTCAATGATATTCATTGGAGCCGCTAGAGAACCTGAACGTAATAATAAAGAAACATCATTAGCGTCCTGAACACTCATTGCACCTGAAATTTGTACTTGACCACCACCAATTGCAGAACGAATTACTGGCGCGGTTACTACTTGGCTCTTGCCATGGTCAACTAAAACCATCGCCATGCGTTTACCAATATTATCAGTTGTAACTTGTTTAAAAATAGCAGCACCAGTGCTATCTAAGCTAATATTTACTGATGGTGAACCATTTTCATCAAAACCAGGTTGTGCATCATTGATGTTATCACCAGTCAATTCAACATCATTTTTAATCAGAATTTTAGTTGAGCTACCATCACTATTTACTTCATCCAATAGCTGATCACCTGCGGGAACATTACCACTTGCAGCTTGACTTAATGCATCACGATCATCATCAACCATACGCACTTCCAAAGTTGCAGTACGACCCAAGATGTCTTTTGCACGTGCTGTATCTTGTACACCAGGTAACTCTACAACGATACGATCAGGACCTTGTTGTTGAATAATTGGCTCAGCAACACCCAGCTCATTCACCCGATTATGTAGTGTCATGATATTTTGTTTAACCGCAGCTTCTTTGATAGTTTGCATTTCTTCAGGAGAAACAACGATTCTTACGTTTGCAGCACCATCATGCACTGCATTTAGCTTAGGAAAATCTTTATTCAATTGTTGAATAACTTGGTTAGCTGTTGCCTCATCGCGTAACTGGATTAGAACAGTTCCATTATCAACTGCCACTGAACCATAGCGAATTTGATTATTACGCAAATCGCGACGAATATCACCAACATATTTATTTAATGTTTTTTTAATCGCGGCATCCATATCAACTTCTAATAAGAAG
>RXKA01000149.1:16117-22176 GCA_003962985.1 Pseudomonadota bacterium
CATAATTATCACCTAAAGCTTGCTGGATAATATCACGTGCTTTTAGCTGAGTATCGGTATTAGCAAATTTAAGCTTTAAAGTTTTACCATCAAAGATTTCACCAGTACTGATAATACCAGCTTGTTTTAAATCTTGGGTTACTGAACCAATACTGTCTGGAGAAATCACAACTGAAGAACGGATACTAGATATTTGTACCGCAGGCACTTCACCATAAAAATTAGGCAACGTATAGACTAATCCGATTATTATTGCACCAAAAATAAGCAGATATTTCCACAAAGGAAATTTACTCACATCGACCTCCATTAAAAGAAATTAAAATACAAAATAAATTTGCTAACTAGACCTATATAATAGCAAATGTATCTTGTTATGAATTTAGGTGATGATTAAATAACATCATCACCCATTTAAATTACTTGGCTACTTTAGCTGGAGCAACTTCAAATTTACCAGCAATCGCGCTACGTTGAATTTTTACCACTACATCTGGAGCCAATTCAAGATCAACTAAACCATCTTCATGCATTTTAACGATTGTACCAATCATTCCACCATTCGTTACTACTTTTGTACCTTTATCTAATGCTGCCAACATTTGGTTATGCAATTTCATTTTCTTTTGTTGTGGACGGATTAATAATAACCAAAACAAAACAAAAATTACCACCATAGGTAAGAACGACATCAAACTACTTGTTGAACTACTCGCCGCAGCTGCAGTTCCATCAGCAAAAGCACTAGGAATTAATGACATATAATCAACCTTTCAATATTAATTATAAAAAAACAAGAGCTATATTATAATATACTTAGAGCTAATACCACATTCTTTATCTCAGAAGTAAAAATTTTTAGACTAGTTTGGTTACTATTCGTAAAAGTGACCGCTAACTCTAATCTATAAATTGCCAAATAAATTAAGCACCATTTTAACGGTGCTTAATAACATTATCGCCTGTAAATATTTTATTCGTGATTGTATTTCTTTTCCCAGCGATCAACAAAAATTGCCGACATTGTATTCGCAAATGCATTGGTAGCACTACGCCCCATATCCATAAAACTGTCAATCGGTAATAAAATCAATACCCCAGTTTCAGGATAACCAAAGGCGGTTAAAGTTGCAGCTACAATAACTAATGATACACGCGGAACACCAGCAATACCTTTAGAAGTTAACATCAACATAAATAACATCACCACTTCAGTTGCTAAATCAATATGGTAGCCATACAATTGAATAATAAAGATTGTAGCAAAAGTACAGTTTAACATTGATGCTTCTAAGTTAAATGAATATCCCATTGGAATTACAAAACCACTTACTTTTTTTGAAACACCAAAACGCTCCAGATTAGATAAAATTCCAGGTAATGCAACTTCTGAAGAAGATGCCGCAAATGAAGTACCATATAAAGGTAACATCGACTTAATAATTGGGAATAAGCGTTTACCAATAACCAAGAAACCAATACCTAAAAGAACTAACCAGATAATTGATAAACCTAGATAAAACTCAGCAGCATACACTAGATACAATGAAATTACACTAATCCCACTACCCATTACTAGTTTAGTAATTGAAGTAAATACTGCAAGAGGAGCTAAATACATTACATAGCCAATAATCTTGAACATGATTTTTGACATTTGGTCAAAAAAAGTAAAAACTGGCGCTACTGACTCACCAATTGACACCCCTGCTACACCAACAAAAATAGCTAAAATGATAACTTGTAGAATATGGTTTTCCACAAACCCTTGCATTGCTGACGATGGGATAATTGATTCCATAAACGATTTAGCCGACATTTGACAATTAGTACAGACACTATTAGCAACATTATTCAACTCACCATTTAGCGAATTAGCTAATACATTATGTAAGGCAATCCCTGGTTTAAAAACTTCAACTAACACCACACCTAAAGTCAAAGAAAAAAATCCACCAATAATGAAAATAGTCATTGATTTAAGAAACATTCTACCTAAAGCACGACCATCGTCCATCTTAGCTATACCAACAACCAACGTCGTAAACACCAATGGAGCAATAATCATTTTAATTAAACGTAAAAACGCAGTAGAAACCAGATCAAGATAAACTGATACATCTTTTAAAATATCTTTGTTACTAACACCTACATGAATTAATTGCCCGATAATTACACCCGCAATCAATCCAATTAAGATGTAGGTACCTAAACGAGACTTCGACTTCTTTTCAATCATAACAGTTCCATCCATAACATTAAAAAATATAAATACTATTTAAATAAGCTATGATTGTAAGATAATTTACGCCTAAGGTATTTTTTTTTGATTATGCAGCGCACAAAAATAACACTAAATTTAAACTTGGCAATTAATGAAAAAACCATTTACTTTCAATAAGATAACTGAATTACAATAGTAAATAGTAGATGATTTTTGTAAATTATTGTAAGTAACACATAGGTTGATTCTGCGCTATTATCCAACAAATAAAGCCAATAAATTAGATAGAAATATGCTCAAGATTAATTAAGCATACTTCTCGTACTACAGAATAATTATGCTAGAAGTCAACTCTAGCATTGAAGAATAAGACATTAAAATAGGTAACCATTAAACTAAATTTATCATATTTTAATGAACTCATAATCCCTAGTGCAGGAATTGGTATTGGCGCTTCATTAGTCATCGAAGGTTTTATGAAAACAAACGGTGTATACCCGATCCCCCATTTTAGTTTGCCAGAATCAGTCATATCAAAATATTTCTGATATGCATAACCGATATGAGCTTCTGGTTTATACCATGAATCAGCAAATACCATAGCATAGAGAATATACTCTGTATTGTATTGACTATTATAAAAAGTTCTCGTATAACCCACCCCAGGTGTAATTTCATTCAATTGGTCCTGATTAACATAACCTGTTGGCCAATGAGCTCCTGCGCTTAAATGATATGCATATCCATTAATCATCAGACCATTTACACCACTTTCAACTGCCCGACTCACGCCAAATTTGATATCACACCACCATTCCCAACTATCACAATTAGTCATCGGATCTAGTGAAGGCTTATATCCCAAGGGATGAGACTCACTGAACGACAATGATTCACTCATGGTTAATGATTCAAATTTCACATCATCAGCAAACCCTAAGATACTATAACATGACAACAAGAGCGTGAGAATAATTCTAAAACCCATAAGTTACACCTACGGCAAATATATTGATATCGTTTGCTACATCATTGGGTAACCAGATACCATAATCTTCAACACTAATGCCAATTTGGTTATTGATTTTGAAGATTCCACCCAAGCCTAAAAATGCTCCAAATTGGTTACTTCCAGTAGAGCTATTAGTCAATAAACCAGGACCAACATGAAGATAGCCAGAAAAAAAATCACTAAATGGAACAGAAAAACGCCCAGCAACTGAAGACAAAAAATAATTAGAAAACTGACTATAGCCATTATTATTTGGCATAAAAGTAACGTTACCATCAAGAGCAAGATACTGGTTGAATGAATAACCAGTAGTAGCACCAATAGAATAAGAGTTATTATTGGTTGGTTTTTGATAGGAGTTATTACCAACATAACCATAACCGACTAACCCAGTCACATAAGCACCGCTTTCTAGTATCGATGCTTGCACTTTGCAAAGAGAACAAAGTAAAAATAACACGAAAACAAAATACCGCATAATAAACAAAACACTCTGAAAATAAAATAATAATTACATTAATCTCTTGGCGCGCTTAAATAATTCGAAAAAATTATTTGTGGTGGCATTAGCAACCTGTGGTAAATCAACTTGTCGTAAATCAGCAATAAACTGCGCTGTATGACGAACATAGGCAGGTTGATTGGTTTTACCACGATGCGGAACTGGCGCTAAATAAGGAGAATCGGTTTCCACCAACAAACGTTCCAGCGGTACATACTTGGCAACTTCATGTAATTGATGTGCACTTTTAAATGTTACAATACCAGATAAAGAAATATAACATCCAATATCAAGAAACTTACGTGCCCAATCAATATTTTCAGTAAAGCAATGAATGACTGCACCACAATCTTCAACAGCCGCATTTTTTAACATTTGGTAGGTATCATTAGCTGCATCACGATTGTGTACCACTAGTGGTAAATTCGCAGTCTTGGCAACGTCAATATGAATTTGAAAGCGTTCATGCTGCCATGACAAATCTTGGTCTTTATTCCAATAATAATCTAACCCCGTTTCACCAATCGCAACAACTTTAGTATGATTAATAAAGTTCAATAAGAACTCATGAGTTAAAATAAAATCTGATAATTTCTCGTCGGGATGAATCCCGACACTTGCAAAAAGATTTGGGTACATCTCCGCAAGTTCGATAACTTCTTGAATATTATCTGGACGAGTTGCTACGGTTAATGCATAATTAACGTCATTTAAACCCATATATTGCTGTAAATCGACTAAATTATTTTTAAGTTCGGGAAAATTCAAATGACAATGTGAATCTACCAACATTTTACACTCCTATTTTGTTAAAATAATCCCCTTATACTCAGGGCATTATTCTAACTGGTTATTTTAGAGGTTGGTTATTTTATTTAAATCTACACTCTTTTCTGGTAAGCTCATGAGTGACAAAATCAAATTCGTTTTACTTTTTATAAGCTAAGTTAACTAAAATATGAATCGTGGTAAAATTTACGTAATATGCGCCCCATCAGGAACAGGTAAATCTACATTAGTAAATGCATTGTGCAAAGTAGATAGCCAAGTACAATTATCAATCTCACATACTACAAGACCGATAAGACCAGGTGAAGTAGATGGAGTAAACTATTTTTTCGTACCCGTTGATGCATTTGAGACAATGATTGGTGATAATGAATTTTTAGAATATGCTAAGGTTTATGATAACTATTATGGTACCAATATAAACACTATCAAGAATTTTTTGGCAACAGGTAAAGACATTTTACTCGAGATTGATTGGCAAGGTGCTGAACAAGTAAAGAAACTATTCCCTGACGCTATCTTGATCTTTATCTTACCACCATCATTAGAAATATTATCAGAGCGCTTACACAAACGGAATACTGATAGTTTAGAAGTGATAAAGAAACGCTTGGATCTTGCACTTGAAGAAATAAGCCATGCACCAAATTTTGATTATTTAGTCATTAATGATAATTTTGACGAAGCATTATTAGACTTACGTAGTATAATCAGAGCTCCACGAAATAAAACCACGAGAATGCTTACAACTATAAAACAAACTTTTAATTTTTAATAATCTAATATAATTTTGATAAGGAACTATTATGGCTCGCTTTACTGTAGCTGATTGTATGGAAACTATCCATAACCGTTTTGATATGACTCTTGCCGCTGCTATGCGTGCTCGTCAAATTGAAAAAGGTAGTGATATCCTAGTAGAACAAGAAGAAGGTGATAAAGCAACCGTTATCGCATTACGTGAAATTGCAGATAAGCAAGTTGATACACAAATTCTAAATCGCGTGGAATAAATATCCGCGTATACTAAAATGTAATTATCTGGAGCTCGGCAAATGGTCATCAATCATGGCGAATATCAACCTCTTGTTGATGGGTTACGACGTAGATTACTTCAAGCAGCGCGCAAAAACATGCATGGAGAAAAGATACGCATAATTGAACTGGCGTTTCAAGTTGCAAATCATGCGCATTTAGGTCAATTTCGTAAAAGTGGTGAACCTTATATCACTCACCCTATCGAGGTTGCTACCTTAATTGCTGAATGGGACTTAGATGAACAAACTATCGCAGGAGCTCTTCTCCATGATGTGATTGAAGATACACCTGTTACAAAAGAAGAATTGTCGCGCATTTTTGGACCTAGTGTTGCTGAATTAGTTGATAGCGTAACTAAATTAGATAAATTACATTTTGAATCAGAAGAAATCGCCCATGCGGAATACTTCCGTAAGGTCGTCCTAGCAATGGCAAAAGACGTGCGTGTCATTCTCATCAAATTAGCCGACAGAATGCATAATATGCTGACGTTA
>RXKA01000170.1 GCA_003962985.1 Pseudomonadota bacterium
TCGTGAACTACTGCTCCTTTATTATATTTACCAAGTTTAGGAACTAACCAGTTTACTATACCGGGAATGCTTGCTAAGTCAGTCCTGAAATTTTCAGGCACAACAATTGTAATATCTGAACCTATTTCTCCCAAAGAATAACTAAATGACTTTTTAAGAATAAAAGTTCCGTCTCCGACATCTTCTAAAATAAGCGGGTCTTTAAATGTACTCATATACTACTAATTACACTAATTAGTAATTATATGAATTATTATTATGCTAATTTCTCAGCGCCTTTAATCATACTTTAGTTCCTCCTATTAGATTAATCATATTATCATTCAATTACTTCGAAATCACTTTCGATATTAGTCGCAGCAAACCAAGTCGGTTCCTCGGACGCTTGACCTTCTTGAACTAAACCAATGTAAGTCACTCCATCCACGGTTTTAACACCAGCGTAAGTAAAAACGTTAGGAAGCTGAGCGGCGGCATCTTCTGTGGGTCCGGTTGTGATTAGATATTTGTTTTTATATTTCATATGTTTATATATTTTATTTACACTTATTGTACCACTCTATTATACCAAGATGACCACAATTAATCAATACTTCATTTAGATCATTGTATTTATCTGGTAAATTTATATGGATTCTGTTGCTATTCAAGAACTTAGAAAACCTTGTTTTTATCTTATTTGCTGCCTCTAAGCCATAATTAGTAGATTTAGACGAGTCGTTATTTGTCGCAATTATGATCTTTTTTGGTGAGAACCTAATACAAGCATTAATAGACGAAATACTATCAAGCCCAAACAATACAAAAACATTCTTTATTCCACATTCCCAAAGACTCAAAGCATCTGGAATTCCTTCCACTAAAATAATCTCAGATTTATCAATAATTTGTTGACGGCATTCTTCAAGAAACAATGGGTATTCAAACTCTCCTTTTTCTCCAAAGATTTTGTATTTGTTGGATTTTTTTCCGGTTAAATCTCTACATACAAATCCAATTAAATCATCGCTTTCATTAAATATCGGAAATACATATCTATCTTTAGATGCTCCAACTTTAGATATTCCACCACCGAATAATTGTAATGTTTTTTCAGAGATTCCCCTGTTAATAAAATAAGAGTGATCTTTAATTAGATTATTTAATAATTCTTTATCGTATATTTTGGGCATTCTAATTTTGGGTGGAGTTAAATTTCTATTATATTTTTCTATTGGCTGTAACTTATTCTCAACAAAAAACTTGTCTAAATCCTGAATTTCAGCGCCGCTTATTAACTCTAATAATTTTTTGAAACTATAAGTTTCGCCGGTAACGTGATCTTTGGTTGTTCCACTATCATAATATAATGTAACAGAATTTACATCGTTGCCGTCTCTCCAATAGGCACGGAATTTAGCATATCTTCCATGATCTATTGCATCATAGCCAAATTTTTGTAATACATCAAGATATAACTCTTTCATTAGAAAAGGTTATTATTCTATCAAATCCTTTTTCGATTCATCTGGCTCATCTGCAATTGTATAGATATCGTTAAGTTGTGGTAAAATATCAACTAAATCACCCTTATCATAAAAATTGAAATTTTTAAAATCAAGGTTTACGTAGTTGTTCTTATATCTACCATTAGGCATTTTGAATGAGCCAAGGGCGCGGTCAGCTTCGCGACCAAGGAAACGTGTTTTAACGGGAATGGCTTTTAGATTACCAAATCTCATTCCCTCTGCTTCTAATTCATCATTTACTTTGCGACGAATAATAAAAGTGTGACTTGTCTGTTGAGTAATTCTATCTGAAATGCTAATACTGTTTTCAGAATCATCTACATCAGAAGATTTTTTATTATTAGTAGTTCCAGATTTATTTAACTGAATTGAACTAAAAAATGGATTATCAATTTCTTCTTGAATAAATGATTTAATGTGTTGAATAAAATGACCCATCTGTTTCCACTCAGGGCTATTATCTGTATCTACATCAAATGGTTTAATATAATCAAATACCCATAAAAACTTATTTTCTCGCCCAACTTTATTATACTTAAATCTTCTTGTCGTTGAAATGATCTTATTCGGACCCATGTTAGCAACGCTTTGATAATATATCTTAATCTTCTTAGCTCTTGGCAAACCACTTCTAATAGCCTGTACCCATAACGGATTCTTTCTCCATTCGCCATTTTCAATAGCATATAATGGAACAGATCCACCAGAAAAAATTGCCGCTATTCTAATTTGCAACTCTTCTGCACTCATTTCTCCATGGTCTTGCCAATAAATAGGCATATTATATTTTTCAGCCATGAAAATATTATAGAATAATGAAAGAGATGTTTTAGCAACTCCGGATCTCGCACCCAATAAAGTAATATTCCCGGGACGATGTAAAGAACCGTAAAGTTTATTAACAGAAGGGAATGGTCCCATTAACATCTTACTTTCATCTACTGGATTGTTTCCTAAATACTCAATTCTATCCTCTAATCCTTCACAAATCTCTTTAGCCTCAGATTTATTGATTGAAATACTCTCTCTAGTATTTTCGGAATAAACCTTATCTGCGCCATCAATTAAATTTGATATTCCAGTAACTTTTTGAGCTAATTTTTGTAACTCAATACCAGTATTATAAATATCACGCTTAACTCTAAACTCTAATAAATTCGCATAAAAATCCCGCCAAGCATCTTTGGAAACCGGAATGCGGCATAAAGATTGAATATATTTATCAATATTTATATCATCTTCAAACTTCGAAATACCAATCCCCTTGAGTTTAGCAATAATTAATGGATCATTTGTAGATGATTTTTCCTCAATTAGTGAACAAATGGTTTTATAAATTGTTCTATGGATTGGATGATAGAAATCCGTATCTTTAATAAACTGGTCTATTTCTGGATAAATGTAATTATGATGGGCTAATGCGGCCAAACAATGGCGCTCAACCGTGTAATCAAACAGGTCTATATTCATACTTTTTAAAACTGGCTGTGGAGACTGGCTCTGCCCCAGTAACCTCGATATTAACAGTATCTTGCACCACTAATTGTGCTACTCCACAGTAAAACTATCCAATAAACTCCAACCCTATGATAGCACCTTCAGAATCATAG
>RXKA01000006.1 GCA_003962985.1 Pseudomonadota bacterium
ACTTGTTGGAAGAGGGGCAGAACTAGGCAAAGCTCAACCAGTTTGGAGTAATGTTCTTACTCCGTCCGGATGGAGAAAAATCGGAGAGCTTAGAGTTGGTGATGAGATTATAAACTCATCTGGAAATATTTCCAATGTTTTAGGTATATTTCCTCAAGGAAAGAAGAAAATAAATAAAGTATCATTTTCAGATGGTACACATACATATTGTTGCGACGAACATTTGTGGTTTACTACTACATATAACGACAAAAGATTCAATAAGGTTGGTTCTGTTAAAAATACAAAAGAGATAAAAGAAACTCTTTATAGAGGCAATAGACACAATCATTCGATACCATATAATTCTGCCATTGCTGATTTTAATAGTAAATCAGAGCTTCCAATTGATAGCTACATTATGGGAGTTTTACTTGGAGACGGTTCGTTCCGTGTTGGAAAATATCGCATCGGTTTATCTACTACAGATGAAGAAATTATAGATTATGTTAATAGTCATATAGAAAAAGCTTTTGTTAAAAATGGTAAATCAAAGTGTGACTATAGACTTCACTCGGTCAAATATGCGAATATTATTAAACAATATGGATTATTAGGAAGATATTCTCATGAGAAATATATTCCAAAAGAATATCTATTATCTAATATTAGTAGTCGCCGCTCGTTATTACGTGGTTTAATGGATACAGATGGTTCTCCGCACACAAATAATGGTAGCACATGCGAATATTCTACTACATCTGAGCAACTTGCTCGCGATGTTGAATTTTTAGTACGTAGTTTGGGCGGTAGATGCTCTACTAAACAAAGATATACTTCATTTACATATAAAGGGGTTAAAAAACAAGGGAGAAAATCATATAGGCTAACTATTAGTTTCACAGATTTTAACCCTTTCCAAATTAATAGAAAAGCGTGCAAATATTATAATCGCGTACAACAACCTGAAAAATATATTAGTAGTATTGAAGCTGTTGATGGATCTGAAGAGTGTGTGTGTATAAGTGTTTCAAGTCACGATAAGTTATATATCACCGACGGATTCAATCTTACTCATAATACCTCCCAATGTTTAGTTTTAGCTGGCAACTATATGTCAGTCATGCCTAAATCTAAAACTATTTTCATAAAAGCAGAAGGCCGCTTTAGTGAGGATATGCAAAAGCGTTCTGGCATGAAGTACACTGAAGATCCCGCTAATTGGGATTATGGTACAGTATTTATTTTTAAATGTAACGTATTTGAAGTTATTGCTGATACCATAATTTCATTAGTTAAATCAATGTATGATAATGGAGAACATCTTTGTATTATTATTGATTCAATGGATGGGTTAATTTTACAAGATGATCTGAACAAAAAGATTGGCGAGAATGCAAAGGTGGCCGGTGTTCCATTATTAACTAAGTTATTATTTAGACATTTAGCATTACCGATTGAATCTTATAATGCTCTAATGTTAATTACTGGACAATATAGCGCCGAGATTAAATTAGATCAATATGCTCAAAATACTCCACGCGCCGGAAGCAGTTCTGGCGGTTCGTCGGTTGGACATCAATCTAGTGTTATATTAGAATATTCTCCCCGTTATGGTGGAGACTACATTCTTGAAGATGATAAGGAAAAGCCAGATCCAGTTAAGAATAAAGTATTGGGAGTATATGCTACATTAGAGGTTAAGAAATCCATGAATGAGGCTACTGGTCTTGGCAAAATCAGAATTCCAATTAAACGCGGAGTTATTGGTCCCGCCATTTGGAAAGAAAAAGAAGTAAGCGATATGTTATTAATGCACAACTTAATTATTAAAAAGGGTGCATGGCTTGACATTAATGCTGATTTACTAGCTAAAATGGCCGCTGATGGAGTAGAGTTTCAAGAAAAACATAATGGTATTAACAAACTCAATCAATATCTTGAGGAAAATCCTAAAGTTGTTAATTATTTGTTTGATATGTTTGTTAAGACATTGGAGGTTTAATAGAAATGACTTTACTAAACTTCAGGAAACTCCCAGTTAAAAAGAACTATAATAAGTATCTTATTAGATGGGATGAAGGGTCTGCTAGTAAATCTCAACTATTCGTTAAACAGTTCCTAAAGCAATTCTGGCAATATCATATTGTATATGAAGAACTACCAGTATTAGGAACCAAACTAAGAATGGATTTTTATAATGCGACTAAAAGAATAAGCGTCGAATATGACGGCGCTCAGCATAATAAATTTACACCGTTTTTTCATGGTAGCAAAGCTGGATTCCTAAGCAGTTTAAAAAGGGATGACCGCAAGACTCAGTTTTGTGAAATAAATAATATAACTCAAATAGTTCTAATTGAAGAAGATTTATCAAAATTATCATCTTCATATATTTATGACAAGTTTGGAGTTGATATAAAATAAAAGTGTAAATAGCTATGATGAGCAAAAAGAATAAAAAATCTAATAGCAAAGATTTGAATATCAAGAAGATCATTGCTAATCCATATACTATTCCTCCTAATTTGCTCAATTTATTAAAAGAGCATAGTTTAGGATATATTCTTTTTACTGTTGACTTTAATGGAAATGTGGCGTTTAATATACATGCTGATAATGAAATATTAGCTGACGGCCTAAAAGATAAACTTGCCACAATGTTAGTTTCGGATAGGGAAGCTAGAGAAGCTGTTATGTCTGAATTAATGGCTCAAAATCTTATGAATCAAATTCGTGAACAACAAGGATTTGATGACGATAATGATGACGGAGATTCAGAAAACGGTGATGAGCCCGGGTGTTAAATCTCCCTGCAATAAAATATGTAAGTTAGAATCCAATGTTTGTATTGGGTGCTTTAGAACTTTAGACGAAATTAAAGATTGGAATATTCTTTCCAATGAAGAAAAATTAATTATCATAAATAATGCAAAGCGAAGAACCAGTACGGAAAGCCCACAAACCAAGGAGTGTCAATCTAAAAATTGAAGTAGATCCAAATTGTGATTGTTTCTATGTTTATTTAGATCCTTACCATAATATAGATAAGAATTTAATTTCTGTAAGTAGTACGCAAGCTATAACGCTTAAAAATGGTAAGATTCTTACGGTTGACTATGATTCTGAAGGTGCTATCATAGGGTT
>RXKA01000077.1 GCA_003962985.1 Pseudomonadota bacterium
ATATACTTCAATTAAAGTGTTCAAGTACAATAAACTTGAGACCGGGAGAATCTTTTCAAGCATCACTATTATTGGCAGATGATGATAATAATAAGCTTTTATCTTTTTCCGCAGAAGATATTGTGATTAAAAACAATTTACTATGTATTAATAATGTTATTATAACTCAGAATGCGGTAGCTATTTTTAAATTTTTAAACCTTAACAATAAAGATACCGATATTATTTCATCAATATATGGACAGAAAAATACGATTTCTATTCAGCGCGGATCAGTATTGGGGAGAGTATGTGTTCAATATATTTAACTGTTAATTATTTTTTTAAATATTGAGATAAAAAATCCGCAAAAAGCACAAGATGCAAGCGGCAAAAATAGAATATCTTTAATTGGATTTATTAAATAATAAGATACAGTAATAAACATGCCAGCCCAAAACCCAACACAAAACGGGCAATTCAACAGTTTACTAATTATAGTGTAATTATTAATTAGGTAATTACGCGGTTTGTTAAATATTTCACTATACATGATAATATACGTTAGTCCTAAACAGGCTATCATGTAGTAGAATGGATTAAACTGATTCATAGCGTTCCTCTAAATTGGTAATTGGTACATTTTGAACTCCTTCGTACTCAGCGCCGACGCGAATTATAGTTGCGTATGTCTCATTGATAGATAAAATTTTAAATAAATGATTCTTTGTTAGATTATTACCCCAGCATTGACAAGACGGATCGAACAATCGTTTATATTTTATGTGTTGATTTTCAGAAAACATTTCTTGACTTCCTTTATATATTGAGTTACACTTTGATTTGAAATTGCTATAATAAATAAACATATGAGTACACAAAACAATTCACAACAACAAGACCCAAACAGACTTCGCTTAGGTGGAGCATGGAATAGAAAAGGTGGATCAGAAACTTTTATTTCTGTATCTTTATCAAAAGTAGAGTTAGATAAACTACCCGTCGATTCGCGTGGCAATGTTTCTTTTCAGCTTTTTGCGACTAAAGAAAAGAATTCTGATAAATCTCCAGATTTCAATGTAATTGGTAGCAAAGTCCTCTGGAATGGCGGCACAAATACAGCTAAGCCAGCAGCTTCAGGTCCAAAACAAACCGCTAAACCTACAGCTAGAGGTACAGGCACTATAAAACAACCCGTTGTTTCTGCTCCAGAGCCAGAAGAAGAAGAAAACATTCTATAATGTTACTAGATTACGCACAAGATTGTGCTTGCGGCGGCAAACCAGTTTTAGATTGGAGACCTATTAATGGCCCCGGAAGTTTAAAATTTGTACTTTACAAATGCAGTGGTTGTGATAGATTTACTTTCGCAACAAAATACGAAGAAGAATGCCGCGAATTGTGGAATGCGTCCGTTGACAAAAGTAAAGAAAAACTAAATAAATAATATGAGCAAACTTTTATCCAAAAACCTTATTAACCATGTAGTTCTGAGTCTTGATGCTAGTTCCTCTATTGAAGATAGAGGACTAACCGATACATTAGTTAAAGTATCAGATACAATTATCTCTCAATTAGCAGAACTATCAAAAGACACAGATCAGGAGACTAGAGTAAGTATTTATTTATTTGGTAGTACAGTTGAATGTCTTGTCTATGATAAGGACGTGTTAAGACTACCATCTGTTAAGTCATTTTATAAAGCCGACGGAATGACCGCGCTTATTGATGGAACACTAAATCCTATTTTTGATTTAGAAAAAACTGCTACCCTTTATGGGGATCATAGTTTCTTAGTTTATGTTCTTACCGATGGTGAAGAAAATTATAGCAATAGAAAATCATCTGAACTTGTTTCTAAACTTCGTTCTCTTCCTGAGAATTGGACCGTTGCCACATTCGTTCCGAATAAGAGGGGCGTCGATTTTGCTTTAAAAGCTGGTTTCTCAGATAATAATATCCAAATTTGGGGCACAACCACAGTTGGATTAAAAGATGTAGAGACGAAAATTAAGAAAGCTAACACTTCTTATTTCGCCGCCCGCGCTTCTGGTGTGCGTGGAACTAAAAATCTATTTGAACTCAATTCAAATAATCTTAACACAAATGTTATTCAGAAAACGCTTGATTCTCTAACACCCGGCAAAGATTACGATCTTTTTCCAGTTAGAACAGACGCGGTTATTAAAGACTTCGTTGAATCTTGGACTCAGCAGCCGTATCGAGTTGGTTCCGCATATTACATGCTTTCAAAGCCAGAGAAAATTCAGGCTTCTAAGCAAATTTTAATTGAGGATAAATTCAATGGTAAAGTTTACACTGGAGATCAAGCCAGATCGTTACTTAACCTCCCCAATTTTGAAGTTAAGGTTAATCCTTTGGATCATAGTAAGTATAATGTATTCGTACAATCCACTTCGACCAATCGTAAATTAATTAGAGATACAAAATTAATTATCGTTAAGTAATATGAAAAATACTACTAAAAATAGAAACTCTTTAATTTCAAAACTGTTTGCATCTTATGTTACTGAACATGATGATTATTATGATGCCAAAGATTCTTTTATTGAAGAAGTAAATAGTTACCTTTCTCAAGAAAAAGGAGACCTTAGAGGCATCTGTTGTGCTGAAAAGGTAGCGGATTCAGTCAACGAGTTGATTGGAACAATTGGAATTACTAATGTAAAAATCCCTGTTTAATATTTATTTTATGAGTAACGGAAAAGGCTCTAAACCGCGCCCAACTAACCTCAAAGAATTCGGCGCTAATTATGATTCTATTTTTTGGAAGAAGCAGTATATTGGCAAAACAATAGATGAGCTATCTGAAAAATTAAATAATACTAAATGGCGGTATAGAACAATTGATGGCAAAGGCTGTATGGGCACATGTGATTTTAGGAGAGATAGATTAAATTTCGATATTATCAATGGTAAAATAGTAGATGTATCTATCGGATAATGCCAAAAGAAACCTTATCATACTCTAAGGTAACTACTTTTGGTAAGTGTTCTGCTGCGTACTACTATACTTATCTCAATGATCCAAAACTCCCAAAGAGTGAAAATGCGGGAGCTTTAATTGGTGGCATCGTCCATTCTATTGCTGAGACAATTGGAATTCCAAACAGGAGAAATTATTTAATTGTAAG
>RXKA01000009.1 GCA_003962985.1 Pseudomonadota bacterium
ACACTACGGCTTTATTTTTTAATTACCAACTTGTTAAAGAACAATTTACTCAGCTTGAATTGCTTATTCAGCCATAAAAAGTGAGGACTGGGGTATACTCTAATACCGAATATGATATTATCAAAAATAAAATAGATATTGCTATTATAGGACGAAGAATTGTCGCAAATGACAAACTAGAAGTAATACCACTGGCAACACAGTTATACTTACAGCTATATGGAACTCAGGAATATATAGATAAATATGGAATGCCAAATACACCTCAAGAAATTCAAAACCATCTCTTTCTTGGCTATATTAATGAAGAAATGAATGTACAAGAGTATTTCAAAGCAACACACAACTCAAGTGGTGAAAGTATAACAATACCAATGAGTAGTCAAATTGTAACAAATGATGGAGAAAACGGGTTGGCAATGATGCTATCTAATGAAATAATTGTCGGGATGATTGATATTGCAGCAAAAAATATTGAAAAGGTATACAACCGTAAAATCGTTAATATTCTCCCCGATTGGCATGCTCAATTTATGAACTACTACTTAATTAAAAACACATTGAAAAACCAAAAAAATATCGAACTAGTATCTGAGTTCCTCATAAACTGTTTCAATAAGATAGACTATTTAACATGAATTTACATAATAAGATATTACTTTAATATTAGTTTGAAAAATACGCTCCAGATCAATTTTTCATATTCGTGCTTAGTTTAACAATTAATTGCAATGCAATTGGTGTAATTACCGAAGTTACCACAACCATTAACAAAACACCAGCAAAAATATCTTGGCTAAATACACCAAGCTGACGACCCGAAAGCGCAAAAATTAATCCGATTTCGCCACGTGGAACCATACCAAACCCAACTATCCACCGATTAATATTTTTCGGTAAAAATACACCACAAAAAATCTTACCCACAATCGCAGCAATACTTAGCAATAATCCAATTAACAAAGTATGCCAACTAGCAACAGCTATAATATCAACCTGCATCCCCGCATAGACAAAGAAGAATGGAACTAGTACATAATTAAGTGGTTTTACCAATGAAATTAAATAATGACTTTGTTCTTCTGCGGTTTTAATACTAACTAAATCATGATATGCCGAACTATGCTCGGGAGAGATAAATGCTTCTAATTGTTGGAACCATTGCGGTTTGCGCCGACTACTAAAAAACACCTCATCAAGAATTAGACCCGCCACAAATGAACCAATAATTGCAGCTAAACCAACCGCATTGGCAAACCATGCCCAAAGCAAACCAAAAGCAATCAAGATCACCATAACCGTTGCTTCTTCATCACTTATCCGTAAAAACCATTTAACTAATTTAGGTGTTACTCGTTGCGCCACTACAAAAGCTAAAATAAAGAAAATTACAACATTCAGTAAGATACTACCAACGGTTAATATACTCATTCCACCAGCAATTACTAAACCAGATACTAACGATAAAATAATTAGTCCCAAAATATCATCAATAATTGATGCAGTCAACACAATCTGACAAGCTGGATTACGTAAAATTCCCAAATCTTTAAATACTCGCACCGAAATACCTGTCGAAGTTGCAGCCAAAGTTGCTCCTAAAAACAAATAAACATTTAATCCAGCCTCAGGAAATAACCAAACACCAACTGCAATTCCCAATGCAAACGGTGCTACAACACCCAAGATAGCGGCAATAGCGCCATGCTTACCTACAGACAACAAGTCTTTTAAGCGCGACTCCAAACCAATTTCATATAACAGTAAAATACTTCCTAATTCAGCCAACCACGTTATTATTTGATGATTAACAGCTTGATCCCAATGCCAAATATGATAGTGTGCTAATACCGCTAAAAACATTCCAAGACCTAGTTCTCCCATTACGGCAGGAAATCCAAAGCGTTTAACCACCCAACTAAGTGCTGCGCCACTAATTATTATGGCAACCGCTAAAAGAATCCAGCTATCATTACTCCCATGCGCACCACCTGATGCCCATGCTGATAGCGGAAGAATTAAGAATAAAATTAACGTCCTAAATTGATTTTTAATCACAATAATCCCTATTACTACAAATAACTATTTAAACAACCTAATTATACCAGAGCAATTAGGTAATTGATTAATTATCAAAATAAATTTACCTGAATACTCAAGATTACAGAGACAATGATCTAAACATTATCATCGCTAATAACCACTTGCAAAAATCATGCCCGTAGAATAGATTGATCACGTAAGCAGAATATACGATGAGAAAGTAAGATTTTGGTAAAACTTAATCCTCGGATATCACTTTGAAAATAGCTCATTATTTATGGACAGAATAGTTGACTTTATAATATTATCAAGATAAAGATAGTTCTTGTTTCGCATAAATTTATTTAATCACATTGAAATAAATGCTAAAATATAGTCAGTTATAAACATAAAATACTTGAGGAGAGACTATGTTTAATCAACCACCTAAGTTTGACGAGTTATTTGCTAGCATAGCAGAGTCAAATAAAAAATGGTTTGAGAACCTTACTAGCGCTACTAAAGCTCAAAATGAAGGTCAAGATAACCAATTGCTTGATACATTCAAATCATTTTTTGATAATACTAAAAGCTATCTAGAAACTCAAAATAGTTTCTACCAAGAACAATTGCAATCTTTATCTAAGATTATGCAAGGTGGTTCTGAAGCAGCTGAAGTTCCAGCAACAGGAAAAAGACCAATGATTGATCGCCGTTTCAGTGATCCAGATTGGCAAAAAAATCCTTTCTTTGCGTATATTCGCCAAAGTTATGATAATTTCTCAAAACACATGCATGATTTTGTTAACAAAACAGAATCAGATGAAGATACTAAATCACGGATGAAATTTTTCTTGCAACAATACATTGATGCTATTGCACCAAGTAATTTTGCAGTAACAAATCCTGAAGTGATCAAAGCAATGATGGAAAGCAATGGACAATCAATTGCAGATGGCATGAAAAACATGCTTGAAGATATGCAAAATGGTTATATTGCTATGACAGATGAATCAGCATTTGAAGTAGGTAAAAATCTAGCTGCTACAGAAGGTGCGGTAATCTTCCGTAATGAGTTAATTGAATTGATTCATTACAAACCAACTACCGAAAAAGTATATGAAGTGCCATTGGTAATCGTTCCACCATGTATTAATAAATACTATATCCTTGATTTACAACAAGATAATTCAATGGTTAAATACTATGTTGACCAAGGTTATAATGTATACTTGATTTCATGGAAATCTGCGGATAGTTCAATTAAAAACTTCCGTTGGGAAGAATATGTAAATCTAGGCGTAATCAAAGCTATTGAAGTAGTACGTGAAGTTACGAAGAAACCAAAAGTAAATACAATTGGTTATTGTGTTGGTGGTGCGATTCTGACTTCAGCAGGAATTTTATTGAAATCTCGTGAGCAAGACTGGATTAATAGTATGTTACATATGACTACTATGTTAGATTATTCAGACCCTGGAGAAATCAAGGTATTCTTAGATGAGAATCTACAAAAAGCCAAAATTGCGAAAAAAGATATCGGTGGGGTAGTTTCAGGAAGAATGATTTCACAAACATTCTCAGCATTACGTCCAAACGATTTAATTTGGAACTACTGGGTTAATAATTACCTATTAGGTAAAACTCCACAAAAATTTGATATTTTATATTGGAATTCTGATATTGTGGATTTACCATTACCAATGCACTATTTCTACTTAGATAACCTATATTTCAATAATAACTTTGCTAAAGGCGAGTTTATTGTTGATGGTGTAACAATGGATTTAAGCAAAATTGATTATCCAGTATATCTATTTGCTGCTCAAAAAGATCACATTGTGCCATGGGAATCAGCTTATAAATCTGCTGCATTATTACCTAATGCGCAAGTTAAATTTGTGCTTGGCGCATCTGGTCACACTGCTGGTGTTGTGAACCCTGCAAATACTGACAAACGTAACTACTGGGTTAATGACAATTTACCAACTGATGCTAAAGAATGGTTCAAAACATCAACATCAATGCCTGGTAGCTGGTGGAAAGATGCTAATGAATGGTTAATTACTCAATCAGGAAAACAAATTAAAGCACCTAGTTTAGGTACTAAAGAGTATCCTGTATTGTGCGAAGCACCTGGCGACTATGTAAAAGCTAAAGGTTTAAGCATTATGGAAGCTGAAGCGATTTAATGTACTCAAGCTAATCATGGATATGGTTAGCTTGTTTTTTGTAATAAACTTGTTAAAAAGGAAACCAAATGACTAAAGTTGTAGTAGTAGCAGCAAAAAGAACTGCCGTAGGTAGTTTTTTAGGAACATTAGCTAAAGTACCAGCACCTGATCTAGGTGGTATAGTAATTAAAGCTTTATTAGAAGAAACTGGTGTAAAACCTGAAATGGTTAGCGAAGTGATTTTAGGACAAGTATTACAAGCTAGCGTTGGACAGAATCCTGCACGCCAAGCAGTATTTAAAGGTGGTTTACCAAAAGAAACTCCTGCGTTAACAATTAACCAAGTATGTGGTTCAGGATTAAAAGCAGTTGATTTAGCTGTACAAGCAATCAAAGCTGGTGATGCTGAAATTGTAATTGCTGGTGGTCAAGAAAACATGTCATTAGCACCACATTTTGTAACTGGCATGCGCGATGGTTTCAAAATGGGTAATGCTTCATTAGTTGATTCAATGGTGAGTGATGCTTTAACTGATGTTTATAACAAATATCACATGGGTATTACAGCTGAAAATATCGCTGAAAAATTAGGCATTACACGTGAAGAACAAGATGCGTTTGCAACTGCATCACAAAACAAAGCTGAAGCCGCTCAAAAAGCAGGTAAGTTTGATACACAAATCGTACCTGTAACTATTCCACAACGTAAAGGTGATCCGATTGTATTTGCTAAAGATGAGTTTATCAAATCGGGTGTGACTGTTGAAGGTTTAGCTAAATTAAAACCAGCATTCAAAAAAGATGGTACTGTTACCGCTGGTAATGCATCAGGATTAAATGATGGCGCAGCCGCAGTAATGTTAATGTCAGAGGCTAAAGCACAAGAACTAGGCTTAACACCATTAGCTTACATCGTTGCTGGAGCATCAGCTGGTTTAGATCCTCAAATCATGGGTCTAGGTCCTGTTTATGCAACTCGCAAAACATTAGAAAAAGCAGGCTGGACGGCTGAAGATTTAGATTTAGTGGAAGCTAATGAAGCATTTGCAGCACAAGCATGTGGTGTGAATAAAGAATTAGCTTGGGATACTAGCAAAGTAAATGTAAATGGTGGCGCAATTGCAATTGGTCATCCACTAGGTGCATCTGGTTGCCGTATCTTCGTTGATTTGCTACACGAAATGCAACGTCGCGATGCTAAAAAAGGTTTAGCTACATTATGTATCGGTGGTGGTATGGGTGTTGCTATCGCTGTTGAAAGAAAATAATAATCTTCACATTATTGATATAATCTCCACCTCGGTGGAGATTTATCCATTTTTAATAAATTTATAATGAGGAAAAAAGATAAATGGCTTATGTAATTACTGAACCATGTATCAAATGTAAACATACTGACTGTGTTGATGTTTGCCCTGTGGATTGTTTCCGTGAAGGTCCAAACTTCTTGGTTATTGATCCTAATGAATGTATTGATTGTACGTTATGTGTGGCAGAATGTCCAGTTGAAGCTATTTTTGCAGAAGATGAAGTACCTGAGGGTCAAGAACAATTTATCGCATTAAATGCCGAATTGGCAGAAAAATGGAAACCAATTACCGCTAAAAAACCAGCACCTGACGATGCTGAAGAGTGGGCACAAGTAAAAGAAAAACTCCACTTACTAGAACGCAATAATGCATAAGTAAAAACCCTGTTTTAATTATAAACAGGGTCTTTACATTGCTAATTAGATTATAGCGTGCTCCAATCAAGAATAACCTTGCCACATTCACCAGATTTCATTAATTCAAATCCTTTGATATAATCTTGAACAGGTAACACATTGGTGATAATATTATTAATATCTAGCCCAGACTTAACTAATGATACCATTTTGTACCAAGTTTCAAACATCTCACGACCATAAACGCCTTTTAGATATAAGCTCTTAAATACTACCTTGTTCCAATCAAGCGCAACAGGTTTTGCAGAAATACCAAGCATGGCTATTTTACCACCGTTAATCATTAAGTCAATCATTGAGTGAATTGCGGTTTCTACACCAGACATTTCTAACCCAACATCAAACCCTTCGTCCATGCCTAACTTATCCATCACACCACGTAATTTAGCATCAATTTGCGTAGCATCACTACAATCACCAACATTAACCACGGCATCAGCACCCATTTCTTTTGCTAAGCCCAACCGATAATCATTGATATCCGTAATCACTACATTTTTTGCACCAACCTTTTTACAAATCGCAACCGCCATGCAACCGATTGGCCCAGCACCAGTAATTAAAACATCTTCACCAATTAAGTCAAATGATAATGCGGTATGTGCTGCATTTCCAAATGGATCCAAAACACTTGCAATTTCATCAGAAACATAATCAGGAAGCTTAAAGACATTAAATGCAGGAATAGCTAAGTATTCTGCAAAACAGCCTGGACGATTTACACCTACCCCAATGGTATTTGGGCATAAATGAAAGTGACCAGCCCGACAATTACGGCACGTACCACAAACAATATGCCCTTCACCAGATACTCGATCACCTATTTTAAGATTATTCTGCCGTACATTTTTACCGATTTCAACTACTTCACCAACAAACTCATGTCCAACATGCATTGGTGTAGGAATAGTTGCCTGTGCCCAAGCATCCCACTTATAAATATGTAAATCCGTACCACAAATTGCTGTTTTTTTAATTTTAATTAAAACTTCATCATCTTTAATTGTGGGAACATCAACTTCACCCATCCAAATACCCGGCTCTGGACGTTCTTTTATTAATGCTTTCATTTTCTTAGTCACTGAATTAACTCCCAATTATTTAATTAAACCTAATTCTCTACCAACAGCCGTAAATGCAGCAATTGCTTTATCTATTTGCTCAGGCGCGTGTTTAGCAGACATTTGTGTTCTAATTCGCGCTTTACCCTTTGGCACCACAGGGAACGAGAATGGAATAACATAAATACCATGCTCTAAAAGTTTCTGCGCAAATTCTACCGCTATTTTTTCATCATACAACATCACAGGGATAATTGCATGTTCACCTGGGATTAGATCAAAACCAACCGCACTCATACCATCACGGAACTGTTTTTTATTACGGTTTAATTGTTCGCGTAACTCATCAGCTGCAGTTACTTTTTCTAATACTTTTAGCGTTGCTGCCGTAATTGTTGGAGCTAATGAGTTTGAAAATAAATATGGACGAGCACGATTACGTAATAAATCAATTACACATTTTTTACCAGAGATATAGCCACCCGAAGCACCTCCAAGAGCTTTACCCAAAGTACCAGTCATAACATCAATACGTCCTTCAACTCCACAATATTCTGGAGTTCCCCGACCATGTTTACCTGTAAATCCCGTCGCATGTGAATCGTCAACCATTACCAGAGCATTATATTTTTCTGCTAAATCACAAATCGCTTTTAGATTAGCAATAATTCCATCCATAGAGAATACGCCATCGGTCGCAATCATTTTAAAGCGCGCTCCAGCCTGATCTGCCTCAATCAATTTAGCTTCTAGATCTGTCATATCATTATTTTTATAGCGAAAACGTTTTGCTTTACACAACCGTACACCATCAATTATCGAGGCATGGTTTAATTCATCTGAGATAATGGCATCTTGATCGCTAAGCATAGTTTCAAAAATACCACCATTTGCATCAAAACAAGAGCTAAATAAAATAGTATCTTCAAAGCCTAAAAAATTACTAATTGCATCTTCTAAGTCTTTATGAATCTGATTAGTACCACAGATAAACCGTACTGATGCCATACCATAGCCATATTTATCCAATGCTTGTTTAGCTGTTGCAATCACATCTGCATCATCAGCAAGACCTAGATAATTATTTGCACAAAAATTGATTAATTGCTTGCCATCTTTTAAAACCACCAATGGATTTTGTGGATTAACAATTACTCGTTCATGCTTAAATAGTTTATTATCAGTTATTTCTTGAATTTGTTGTTCAATATGGGTATAATAAGATTTGTTCATTAATGATCTCCAATAAATATATAATAGTTATATGCCACTATTATACTGCTTTTTATCTGACATAGCCAAAATTCGTTGAATATTGTTTATTGCTTAATTAAATTAAAAATTTATGTTATAATCCAGCATTCTAGCAAGTGCTAGATTTGTATTAATTAATATCTTTCCTAAGGATTGAATCATGAAAAAGCTACTTGGTTTATTATGTGCTGTTGGATTTATTGCAAGCGCAACTGCAGAGCCTACGCCACCACCAATGCCAATGATGCAAAATATGGATCCTGTATGCCAACAAGCCATGCAACATATACACGCTAGTCATACGCAAATTGAATCAGCAATTAAAGCTAATGATGCTAACAAAGTTGGTACATTGGTAATTGCTAATCATAACTATATGGAAAGCTTTATCAAACAGCATCCAGAATGTAAACCTAAACGCCCACCAATGCCACCAGCAGCACAATAAAAAATCCCCCATTACTTGGGGGATTCTTGATGTGACCTATTGTTTATGAGGCCATTTCCAGCTTGTCTCTTCTGGTAAATCAACACCATGCTCGTAAGCATAATCTTGACAAACCAAACGACGTTGTTTCAATTTATTAATTACATTAATGTATTCAGTTTTTGACGTTGATACTTGTGTCAATGCATCAATAGCAACAGTGAAACGATCCACACCATTTTGAATAGCTAATTCTAATGGCGTATTGATTGAACCTTGTTCTTGGTAACCGTGAACGCTGAAGTTCAAGTTATTAGAACGGTCTGCAATCATACGTTTAATCAAGTACGGATAACCATGGAAGTTAAAGATAACTGGTTTATCAGCCGTAAAGATACGGATGAAATCATTATCACTTAGACCGTGTCCATGTTTATCTTCTGTTGATAAACGGAACAAGTCAATCACGTTTACAAAACGGATTTTAAGTTCAGGAGTAAGTCTATGTAACAAATCAACAGCTGCTAAAGCTTCATAAGTTACGATATCACCACAACCACAGATAACTAGATCTGGTTCACCTTCACAACTTGCCCAATCCCAAATACTTACACCTTCAGCACAGTATTGAGTTGCTTTTTCAATTGGCACAAATTGAGCGTGATTTTGTTTATCAGAAACAATCACGTTTACATAGTTTTGGCTTCTGAAACAGTGATCAGCCATTGATAACAATGTATTAGCATCCGCAGGGAAATATACACGTGTTACTGACGATTTTTTATTCACTACGATATCCACGAAACCAGGGTCTTGGTGCGTGAAACCATTGTGATCTTGACGCCATACAGTTGAAGTCATTAACAAGTTCAATGAAGGAACTTTACGTCTCCAAGGCTCGTTATTTAACATATCTAACCATTTACAGTGTTGGTTAACCATAGAGTCAATTACGTGTGCAAATGATTCATAAGTTGATAATAAACCATGACGACCTGTTAATGTATATGCTTCCATCCAACCTTCTAGAGTATGCTCAGACAACATTTCCATTACGCGACCGTTACGGTTCAAATGAGTACCATCTGCATCGATAGGAAGGATATCACCCCAGAAACATTTTTCACTTACATCATATACTGCGTGTAATTTATTTGATGTATTTTCATCTGGACCAAACACACGGAAGCTCTTCATATTGCGTTTCATAATATCACGCATGAATTCGCCTAGTGGATAAGTATTTTCTTTACGTGTAATTGCAGGAACTACATCTTTCACACCATAATCACGGTAATCAGGTAAATCTAATGTACGATTTTCATCATAACCACCGTTAGTTACTGGATGAGCACTCATACGTTTGTCACCTTTAGGCATTAAATCATGCAACTCAGCAACTAAATGACCATTCGCATCAAATAGCTCTTCATGACCATAGCTACGTAACCAGCTTTCAATAGCATCAATTGAATGTTGTGGATCTTTGGCATCAAGTGTAATTGGCACTTGGTGAGAACGCCAGAAGTTTTCAATTTTTTTACCATTGTATTCAACTGGACCAGTCCAACCTTTAGGACTACGTAATACTATCATTGGCCAGAATGGACGATCAAGATTACCTTCTACACGAGCTTTGTGTTGAATGTCTTTAATCATAGCAATACATTCATCCATTACTTTTGCCATTTTCTCATGCATTTCCATTGGGTCAGAACCCTCAACAAAGAATGGTGTATAACCATAACCTTTGAATAAGTTTTCTAATTCTTCATGTGAAACACGCGATAAAATTGATGGGTTATTAATTTTATAACCATTCAAATGTAAAATTGGCAATACCGCACCATCAGTAATTGGATTTAAGAATTTGTTACTGTGCCAAGCGGTTGCCAATGGACCAGTTTCAGATTCGCCATCACCTACTACAGCAGTAACGATTAGATTAGGATGGTCAAATGCAGCACCATAAGCGTGTGATACACTATAACCTAACTCACCACCCTCATGGATAGAACCAGGTAATTCTGGAGTACAGTGACTACCTAAGCCACCAGGGAATGAGAATTTTTTGAATAGAGTTTGCATACCAGCTTTATCTTGAGTGATATCTGGGTATTTCTCTGTATATGAACCTTCCAAGTACACAGGCGCAATCACACCAGGTGCACCATGACCAGGACCAGCAAGATAAATCATCTCTACATCATGTTTTAAAATTGCACGGTTACAGTGAGTATAAATGAAACTTAGACCAGGTGCAGAACCCCAGTGACCTAATAGACGTTCTTTAATTTGTTCTTTTGTCAATGGTTCTTCTAACAAAGGATTGTCACGTAAGTAAATCATACCCGCTGCTAAATAATTACATGCGCGCCAGAATTTATTTAATTTCTGAGCTTCATCATGAGTCAAAACTTTATTTGTCATATCTTTTTTCTTCCATAGATTGTTATTACCACATGTCCGATGTGCGTATTATACCATAAAAAATTTATGGTTATTGTAAATAGATAGCCAATTCTTGCATTAGTTCCACGTCCAAAATATATCCATTCAGCGCTAGACCACAATTAAATTAATATATTTCAGTAGTTATTCAACAATCAAACATACCGCCCAAAAACTGTGCCACTAAATCACAATAGATTAACCGCGATTAGTATTTTAACACTATAAATCAATGAATAATTATTAATTAATTTAACCACTAAAATTCTGTCTTGCAATTATTTACAGTTAAACTATAAAAACATATCACGTGAACAATTTTACTCAAATGAATGTGAATGTTGATTACATAGTAGTCAAAGATTATGTATTTTTTCTGTTGTTTCTTTATAGAAAATTTAAACAATAAGTAATCAAACAAGATATAATTACTACATTATAAATCATTGACAACATTCTTTAAATGGTAGAAAAATAATAATGAGTGCAAAAGTAATTGTAGTAACAAATCAAAAAGGCGGTTGTGGTAAAACAACTCTTGCGATAAATTTGTCAGGTGCACTTGGTCGTACTCATAAAGTATTGCTAGTTGATGGTGATCCACAAGGTAGCGCATCACGTTGGGTAGCCAGTGCTGATGACAATGTACCATTCCCTAGTGCGATTATGAACTTATCTCACGTTACAGAGAAAGTTGGTCGTGAAATCAAAAAGTATCTTATTGATTATGAATACATTTTTGTTGACTGTCCACCCGCAATTGACAATAAATTCACATCATCTGCACTGATGATTGCAGACTTAGCGATTGTGCCAGTTATACCAAGCCCGACTGATTTATGGTCAGCTGTTGGGATTCAACAATTAATTAGTAACGTAAGTGAGATTAATGATAGTTTGCAAGCACGATTACTTGCTAATATGTGTCAGACCAATACCAGCATCTCCAAAGAAGCTTTAAGCTTAATCAGTGAATTTGACTTCCCTAAATTTGAGACTGACATATATCAACGAACGGCATATCGGCAAGCTGCTGCGTTTGGTGGTACAGTATTTAACTTAGATAACAGTAAGGCAAAACAAGAAATCACTAGCTTAATTAATGAAATAACTAATTTATTACAATAAAGCGTAATATTTATTTTTAGGAGCAAAAATCATGGCAACTAAATTAGCATCATCACTAAGAAAATCAATTTCCGCAGAAAAAGTAACTGTTGAAGAAAAATTATCAGATACAAATGTGCAAGTAGCAGAAGAAGTAAAACCAATTACACCTAAAAAAATGGCACAACCAAAAGTAGAAGCTACTAAGGTAACTGAACCGACACCCAAAAATGTGCCACAAGTAGAAGTTGTGACAAATACTAAATCTAAACCTGCACCAGATACATCGGTAATAGATTTTTTTACAAAATCTAATCATACATTGGCAGCTATTAATGCAACTTTGGAAGCAGTGCAGTCAATCAATCAAGATATCAATGCCTATACTCATAGTGCATTAAACGTAACAAGTTTTAGTGATTTGTACAAATTAAATAGTGAATTATTAACTAAATTGCGTTTACGTCAGCAAAAATTAATTGAAGAAAATTTAGAAATATTTTCTCAAGCATTTAAGCAAATATAAAAATAAGCTCCAGTATAAAACTGGAGCTTATTTTTACATGCTTTCCATATTTCTAAATAATTGCTGCTGCATCTTAAACATTTCTTCTTGCTGCTGTTGCATCAATTTATTCATATTATCAAAATACTGCTGCTGTGCTTTAAATTGTTGATTAATTGAATCTTGCATTTTTTGCAGTTGTTTTTGATTCGCTAACTGACGTTCTTTCTGTAACCGCTTAAATTTGTCAACTTGTTGTTGCGTAATATTGAATAAAACTTGATTAGAATTATAATCTTTACCATCAATATTAACTGTAACATATACGGCGCTAGATTCAGGCTCAGTTGGAGCTAAGGTAAATTTACTCATAAAGACATTACTACTCTCATCACTTGACGAGGTATTAAAATTAACCTCACGTCCTAAAACCTGAAAATTATCTAAACCAGTAAATTTAATATTTTTGATCTTTTGTGCATTTTTGATTTGCAACGTAAGATTCACTGATTCTGGTGAATTTATCCCACTTAAACTTAATACTGGATTAGCTGCCGCAAAAACACAACTGCTAGCTAATAATCCAGAAGATAATAATATGTATTTTAATTTCATAATTAATTACCTCAATAAATTTATCACAGGCAGATATTTTACCGAAAATTTCACGATTTGCCAAGAAACAAGTTAATTAAAATTATTTAACCTACTTTCTTGGCAATATCATTAAATAACTTATTTGCTAAAATATTTATATAGCGACAAATCTATCCACAAATCTTTATTTTGATGATTACTATAGATAAACTTTCCTGAATTCAAATCACCAATAACCGTATGAATAGTAACTTCAGCAACGGGATAATTTGTTGAATTACCGGTTTGATAAATTCCACCATCATCAAGTGAGGTATAGAAAAAAGTTTTTAAATCCACAATATCAAACTGACTATTTTTTGCAATAAATTGCTCTAAATGATGGTAGCGAACACAAGCATAACTAGGAGTATCTTTAATTTTCTCAACACAATTATGCATAGTTAATTTTGCTCCCTTAAATTCACTACGATATAAATTAGTGAAGAATAAATAACCATCACCTTGTCCATCTAATATACTTAATGGATTATTTACCGCATGTTCTAATGCTTGGGCTTGAGTTGTATCGACAATAGCGGTAAAGTTGGAAACAAACGCGGGATGATTATTCACATATTGGGTAAACTCTGCGCGATTATTAGCACTAAACATACCATAAAAAGCAGTATTTAAACCAATATAACCATCAACAAAATTAAATCCAGATACCGATCTTCGTCCATCATTATATTCAGCAAATAAGCCTTTGCTATTTACCCATGTGAATCCAGGAATAAAACCAATAAAACCAAAAACAGCAACTCCATTATCATTATTAGCGCTTGGATTATAAATTACTAGATTATGATAATTATCTAATTGAGTAACGGGTGTGGATAAATCTAAATTACGCGCGACTAACATGGTGTCTGATTGAGAACGTTGTCCCCAAATTGATAAAAATGAACAATGACCCAAACCACCAGCATCAGATAATTTATCACCATTAAAACCACTATACAAGGTGATTAATGTAGGTAACATCTCAATAGATAATAATTGACGATACGTTAAACCAGAAGTTTTTGCCATCCCTTGTAAAATTGCTCTTTCGCGTGCATCTAAACGCCAATTATAATAAGTCCGTAAGACAAAAGATAAAATAGTTTTATAATTTAATTCCGAGAAATATTTTGGAACTAAGTTTTGATAAATTTCATTCAATTGGTTATATGCCAATGCGCCATATTGTTGACCCATTTCATCATAAGACCCATGAAGATTAAAAATACTTAATTCACCATTTTTCTCAAAACTACCACGATTACCTTCACTTGAGGTATAACTATCCAATTGCTTACGTTGTGGATTAGATACTGCCTTATCAATTGAATAAACCACAAAACCACATACTAATGCTATCAAGGTTAATATAGCAAAGAATATTCCACGAATAAGTTTAATCATTATTATTCTCCATCAAATAAAATTATAACTATTTGCAATAAATTGGTTCTTACTCAATTATTAACATCTCATTATCATCAAATTGCCACCCATCCCAATAAGCAACCTCCCAATAATAACCATCTAGATCTTGAAAATAACCACTATAACCACCCCATACAGTAACTTGCGGTGCTTTGGCTATTACACCACCGATTTGTTCTATTTTAGCAAAAATAGCATCCACTTCAGCTCTAGATTTAGCATTATAAGCTAAAGTAATACCTGCAAAACCATGATTAATCGAAGGTGGATTATCATGATTAATGTCTTTAGCTAAACTACTCAAAGGGTATAATTCTAATTTAGTACCACCATTATTAAAAAACACAATCGCAGGATCTGGTTCATTATTCGTAGTTAAAAAACCCAATCCATCACGATAAAATTCACGTGCTTTAACTAAATCACGTACACCTAATGCAATTAAATTTATTCGATTCATTATAATCTCTCCAGAAAACAAAATAGATGTTTCACATGAAACATCTATTTTAAATTAGTAATCAATTCAGCAAAAATCCGCTGTGAAGCACCTTGATATTTATGAGTAAACTCAACACAATTTACTCTAATCTGTTGATATTGTTCATTATTCATCACAAACTCATCGAGAGTAGCATTTAATTTATTCACATCAGTGAGTTGCACCCCACAACCGTCAGTTAAACAGTTTTTAGCAACCTCAGTAAAATTATACATTGATGAACCAAAAATTACAGGTACTCCCATAAATATTGCTTCAATCGGATTTTGCCCACCACAATCAGTAAAACTACCACCGATAACAGCTAAGTAGCTAATGGCATAATAAGCAAGCATTTCTCCCATACTATCACCAATCACAACTTGAGTACTTGGTAGTATTGGTTGATTAGCTGAGCGTTTTTGATAACTAATTTGGCGTGATTTTAATAATTCCTCTAACTCTGAAAAACGCTCTGGATGCCTAGGGATTATGAGATATAACACATTTGATCTTAAGGTTAAATTATCCAAAAATAGTTTATCTTCACCCTCACGAGTTGATGCAAAAGTTATTATTTTACGCGCCCCAAACATAGTAGCAAAATTATTAATCAATGATTTGATTGATGGCGTGATAACTAAATCAAATTTAGTATTACCGACCACTTGTAATTTACCTTGATAGTTTAGTTTACTAAAATTAGTTGCTGTTTGTTGATCTTGGCACAAAATGCCTGCTAACTGGTTTATTATTGGCATTAATGCCCAATTAAAACGCTGGTAACCACGACAAGAACGATCCGATAATCGCGCATTAACCAAATATAATGGAATCTGATAGTGATCGGCAAAATGAATCAGATTTGGCCAAATTTCAGTTTCCATAATTACACCGAGTTTAGGCTTGAATATACGATAAAACTGTTTTACACAAAAACTTAAATCATATGGCACATAGTGAATAATAGCCTGTGGGTATAATTGGTGTGCAGTTGCACGACCTGTTGGAGTCATTGTAGTAATCAAAATCTGATATTCAGGTAATTCACTAGAAATTAACTCTACCAGTTTTTGCATTGCCCTAGTCTCACCCACTGATACCGAGTGCAACCATATAATTGGCTTAGTACTAGGGTTAGTTAATTTATAACCAAACCGTTCAGACCAATTATCTAGATATGCTGGGTTTTTTTTACCGCGTTTTTTAAGATACAATGGTAATAATGGCGCAACTAAATAAGTTAATGCCGAATAAAGTTTACGCATTGTTATTCTTCATTATCCACAGGCTTGTCGGTAGATGACTTATCAGTTTTTGGCGTTTCTTTTGGCTTCATCATTGAAGCTGAGGTACTCATAAAATCCATAAACTTATTCATCATTGTTATAGGATTAACTTCTTGCAATGCTTTAGCTGAGTTTGCCATAGTTTTCATTGCTTCCATCTGCATTTTGTATTGTTCCAAATATGTGATTAGATTATTTGCAAAACTAATTTGTTTTTCGCATTCTTCAATACATTTATCTGGTGATGTAAACATTTCATTATTAAACATTATTATTTCTCCTGTTTAAAACCTTACTTAGCTGTGAAATATAATTTCATTGTTAATTTTTTGTGTAGTGGTTGTAAATACTTTATTATTAACACCTGAAATTTCGCAGATACAAATTGGCTGTAATAAAATCAATTCTCATGTCGAAAAAAGTGTAAATTTTCGACATGTTATTTTCTTATGATGAAAAATCAGTCTTTTTTCACCATCTGATAATGTTTTACTATTTCAATAAATCTTCAATCATTCCTGCTAAACGCAAAGTATCGGCTTCAATTTGCGGGGCTTTAAAAATATCATTGGCGATAAAAGTCGGTAACGGTGTTGCGCCAACGAATTTAAACGCGTTGTGGACAGCAATAAAAGCATCATCGATACCAAGACCATGGAATAACTGTTCTTTTGCGTTAAACGCCTCTAAAGGAGCATTAGCGGTGATTGATAACATATATTTGTTAGTCAATAATCCACCACTACCATATAATGCATTTTCTACATCACGTCCATCACTGCGATAAATTTTGCCATAACCACTCATAAATACTTCATCAATATATTTTTTACCTAACCATGGTAATCCCATCCAATACATTGGGAATTGTAAAATAACAATATCTGCCGCAACAATACTTGCTACTTCATTTTCAATAGTATAACCATCATCAATATTAGTAACCGTATAATTTACATTATGTTGTGCTAAGACATTAGTAATGGTACTAACAAAATGTTTAGTTAAGTTACCATCAGCAACACCTTCCCAACGTTGGTGAGCATTTATTATATGAACATTTTTAATCATGATAATCCTGTGAATATGTCAAGCCTTAATAATTAAAGCTGAGTGTTTAAAATAATTCTGATATTACCTATATTGTGTAATATCTTTTGATAATTGATTGATAAATTCTAATTGTAAATCAATAAAGTTTATAAAATACATCATTATTATAAAACAAAAATTAAAAACCTTTGATTGATTTAACCAAAGGTTTTAATAAAATAATTAAATAGCTAAACTAAATTATTGATTAAGGAAAAAATTTATTCAGTATACCTACCGTTGCAGCATACATTATTGGGTTATTGTGATCTATTTGTGCATTGTGCTCCTGATATCTATCATTGTGAATAGCTGAGATAGATACTAGACCAGATTTGGAACGCTTGCTAACATTTTTATATGCAACTAATGAGTTAAACGGTGTTACTAATGAATCACGATCTAAATGTAAATAAAGTATTGGTGATTGTGTTTGCCAATCTTTCAAATCAATAGCATGATATGTTTGTAGATAGTCTAATGATAATTGATTATCTGGTAGTACTATGTTAGCAATGGAGTTATTATATTCCGCATATTGAGTTGCTTTAGTTGCTCGATTATAAATAATATCTTGGATTGCTAATGTACTTGGTGCAGAAGGTAAAAATAAATCCATTAATTTTAAGTTCTGCCCTGATTCATTAACAAAATTACATAAACTAGCTTGCAGGATTTGTTGACAGCTAGTTTTAGTGTAATAGTTGTATGAATTTACCGCATATGCGACTAACCCAGGCTTAGCTAACGCCGTTACGTATTGATTTTGTGCCAAGTAAGTATTATGTTGTTGCACACTTTCATTAGCATATTCTTTTTTGATTTGACTATCCGACAAATCAAATGCACCAGACATTGGTAATGTCAAAGCCAATTTAGTATTTGTATTTGTCAATGATGCAGTATTATTTTGAATCAGATATGAAGCCCATTGACTTAGCATACCACCTTCGGAGAAACCATTTAAAATCAATGGTAATTTATTTGATGGTGATAGAGCTAATTTAGTCAATAAGTTATTAGTTGCACGCAACATATTAATACCTGCAGCTACATTCACTTTAGGATACATATATGGATGCGCTTCATTTGCATCAACACCAAAACCTAGTAAATCTGGTAAAACGACAATATAGCCTTGTGATGCATACATAGCAGGATAAAATAAACCTGTTTTAGGGTTGTTCTCAGGGCTGTAATCATATGGATTATACATGGTTGGATGGTAATACAAGATAACACCTTTAATCTTATTAGCATGTATGCCATGAGGTACAAAGATACTTCCCGAAACTGTTTTTACTTGATAATTATGATTATTGGCAGGGATCATATTCAAAGTATCATAAGTAATATTATACACATTGACACTAGTAACTCCTAATTTATTGTTCTTGATTGATTTTAGATCAAAAGCAAAATCATGATTCAGGTTAGTTAAATTTTGTTGGCAAATTTTTGAATCTTGATTCATTCCCATACATAAATTTTGTACAGCATTATTTTTTATCGTATCAAGTGAATAATTAGTAATGTATTCTGAACTTAGTAAATTACCATAGTTAGCGGAAAATAATTGTTCTTGAGCAATAATTTGAGGAGTTTTTTTAATGACTTGCTTGGATGAATCATTATTTAATTGTAGCTGATTGGTGGTACATGATATTAAACCTAAACTTAATCCAATCGCAAATAATTTACTTTTATTATTCATTTTGTAACTCTTAAAAAAATTTATATTTAAGTTATCCACAGATAATAACAAATTCATTTTAAGATAACAATAGTCAATTTTGTCTAATTGTAAAAAATAATGAGAAAGTCTTAATTAACAATTTAATTGCTAATTAAGACTAATGATATGATTATTAAATCAAACCTTGGATATGTTCTATTACTGTTGCTGGTGCAACTTGCTGTTGATAACCACCCAAATTATGAGCAATTTCACTCTCTAACATACCGACATAATTAGGATTACTGTCTAGATAAATAGCTAATGTAGCTTTACCCAATAGATTGGCACAATGTGTAAATCCTGTATCAACACCAATAACTAAATCAGCATTATTAATCAAACCAATTAATTGTAGTGGTAACATTTTATCGATTAGTTTAACTCTATCATGCGATAAAGCACTAACTAACTGTTGGGCAAATTTTTGCTCAGCAGAATTACTATAAGTTAAAACAATTTGTTTAGAGGTATTGTTTATAATCCAGTTTGATATAGTTAACCAATTCACTAAATTCCATTGTTTACTAACTTTGGATGTTCCATGTAAAAACAAAATATAGCCATCATTAAATTCATAATCTAAATTTTCTTGTTTAAGTATAAAATTAATTTGGCGTAAATCATGCTCTAAATTAAAAATTTTTGCAATTAAACCTCTAAATCTAACGACAGCAATATCATTTTGATTCACAGTATAGGTGAAATCATAAAATAAACTAGCTAATGATTCACGAGCAGATTTCTTATCATAACCATATACATAGCCATTAAACAAAAATTTAGCCAACAATGCAGACTTTAATAATCCCTGTGTATCAATGATGTAATCATATTCAATATTTGGTAGTGATTTTTTATATTGAATTAACTTACTGATTAAAGATAACTTATTTTTTTTCCATTTTCGTAAAGGTATAGGAATAACATTATCAATTAACGGTGATAACTTGGCTATTTCAGTAAAATTTTCATCAACTAGCCAATCAATAGTAGCATCTGGAAAAACTTTCTTTAAATCAGGTAAAATGGTAAATCCATGGAATATATCACCAATTGATGAAAGTCTAATAACAAGAATACGCAAAATATCCCCCAATAAAATAAATCTAAGTACTACATAATACTATAAATCAATATTTAATTAACAATAAAAATGTTATCAACTAAAAAAGGTAGTTATCCACAGGATATTGTGGATAACTCTATTTTATGGTGTTAGCCTCTATATAGTTATCCACATAATTACAAATTATCAAAATTTGATTCACATTTTTATATAATTACATTACTAAGTTAATCACACCTTAAATTAATGCATAATAATTTGATATATAATTAAATTTTATACTTATCCACAGGTTTTTATTTACTAATAGTAATAATAAGATATATATATTATATTAGTTAATAATAGAAATGAACAACTATTAAAAAAATTCATCTTGTGAATAAAAATAGAAAATTTTCTTAAATTTTGATTAAATAATATCTTGTTTACTTAACGCTATAATTATGTACATAAATTAATACTTATCCACAGAATTTAACTAATTAAAATTTTTATCCACAATATATTAGTCAGTAATAATGAAGATTATCTACAAATTTAGTTTAATGCTATTTACTTGATTTACATAATAAAATTGTGGTTATCCACAGCCAACTAGTCTAATAATAATAACTATAAAAGATATATATTATTTTATTAACTAATAAATGTTAAAATTGAGAGCTGAAATCTAATTTATTAATACATATTTTTTATTAAATGCTTAACTATTTGATATGTTTATAAAAATAGTTATCTTCTTAAATTTTATTTAAGCGTAACATTTTGATATATAAAGATATTTTGTACTAATAAATATTAGTTAACTAAAAGGACACTTAGATGGCAAAAGAAAATAAATATACAATTCAAAAAATAACTTATTTACATCAATGGACAGATCATTTATTTAGTTTTAGAATTACTCGTGATGAAGGATATAAATTTATTCCAGGTCAATTCGCTCGTTTGGGTGTAAAAAAAGAAGATGATACTATTGTATGGCGTGCTTATTCGATTGTATCAGCTGATTATGATGAAGAACTAGAATTTTATTCAATTGTAGTACCTGATGGTGAGTTTACACAACGTTTAAAAAACCTTAAAATAAATGATGAAATATATATAGATAAAACAAATTATGGTTTATTAACTACTGATCGTTTTGAAAACGGTAAAGATCTTTGGTTTTTATCCACAGGTACAGGCTTAGCACCATTTATTTCTATTATGTATGATTTCTCAATTTGGGAACAATATGACAAAGTTATTTTGGTACATGGTGTTCGTGAAGCTAATGAATTAGCATACCAAGATAAAATAAATGAATTTTTTACTCATGAATACTATGGCGATTTAGTTAAAGATAAATTACAGTATGTAAAAATTGTTTCACGTGAAACATTTGGTGCAGATTTATACGGCAGAATTACTACTTTAATTGAAAATGGTGAATTGGAAAAATTTACTAATACACCAATTACTATTGAAAATAGTCGAATCATGATTTGTGGTAATCCACAGATGGTAGATGATACACGTAAATGCTTGGGTGCACGAGGGTTAACCATTTCTAAGCGTGCCAATCCAGGTAATATGGCTGTTGAGAATTTGTGGTAAAGACAATAACTAAAATTAGACCTCTAATTATTTGGAGGTCTTTTTGTTTCATGTGAAACTAAAAATGAAATTATATAAGCAAGTAAAAGAAATATTAGAATTAGTTTATAGTGGTAGTAATTTAAATTTAGTAATGGATCAATATAAAGGTATAGAAGATGAACCTCGTCTTAAATATTTAGTATATGGTGTAATTCGTTATAATTTTGCATTAGAATACCTAATTAGAAAATTATCCAAACATCCTAATGATAAAGTACAAACTATTTTATTTATTGGTATCTTTGAGTTATGGTTTAGTAATAAACCTAATTATGCGGTAGTAAATGATTTAGTTGAGTTTACAAAAGAATCTTTTGAAAATCCAAAAATAGCTAGTTTTGTTAATGCAATCCTCAGATCTTTTCAACGTGATAAAGAGTCTCTGCTTAGTGAACTTAATAAAGATTATTCAACTAAATTTAACTTACCTAACTGGTTTATTGATAAACTCAAGATTAGTGATAAACCTAATTATTTATCAATTATATCTGGTTTAAGTTATCACCCTGCTTTTGGTATTCGTGTAAATCAACGTAAAATAAAGTTAGTTGATTATGTTAGTAAATTAGTTAATGCTAATATTGAATATGAATTGATTAATAATAAATTAGTTTTATCTGAAGCTTGTGCAATTGAAAAATTACCAGGTTTTTTTGATGGTGAGGTTAGTGTTCAAGATATTGGTGCCCAATATGTAGTTGATATTTTAACTAGAAATAATGTTAGTCCTAAATTTGTTTTAGATGCATGTAGCGCCCCTGGTGGTAAAGCATGTCAAATCTTAGAAAATTATGATTGCGATTTATTGGCTGTAGATATAGCTCATGAACGCTTAGCTAAGGTTAAGCAGAATTTAGACCGCCTTAATTTATCTGCCCAATTAATCGTTGGTGATGCTACTAATCAAAAATGGAATAAAGATCATCAAATGTTTGATTTAGTGATCGCGGATGTTCCGTGTTCGGCAACTGGTACTATTAAACGTAATCCAGATATCAAATTAACCCGTAAACTAAGTGATATTGATAATTTTGTTATGCAACAACGTGAAATAATCAATAATTTATGGAGTAATGTTAGTAACGATGGTTACTTGATGTATATAACCTGTTCAGTTTTACATGATGAGAATCAAGATAATGTAACATGGATTAAAGCTAACCTAGCAAATTCTATTCTTATTGAAGAATTGCAAATTTTACCAAGTTTACATAATGATGGTTTATTTTATGCATTAATAAAAAAACATAATGGATAATTAAAATGAAAAAAGTAAATATAATTTTTTTAATAACGCTGTTAATTTTGATTATTTTTAGTTACTTTTATGTGACGATCTATTCTAAATTTGATGTTATGCTGTATTTAAAAGATTACAAACAAATAATTCAGCTAAATCATATAATCGAAACATTACTAATTGTCACGATAGTATTTTTTATCTATCGGATATTTTTTCGTAAGACCTATGTCTTTGGTTCGGTCATAACTAAAAAAATATTTTTGTTATTAGCTTCTGTAATTATCATACCTTCATTAATAAATATTAAAATTGCTAATTATTTTATTGATAATACAGTTAATCGTTTGTTTAATCCGCAAATAGAAGAACTTTTAGATAATAGTTTTAATATTGCTGAAGAAAGTATTAAGTATTTTTCTAAGGAATTACGGAAGAAATCAATTATTGCGGCTGAGTATCTTAAATTAATGGATAAAAATGAAAGTAAGAATGATCTAAATAAAGTACGTAATATTTTAGATGTTAATGGTCTTAGTATTTATGATAATAGTGGTAAAATGATTATTCAGGATCAGGTTAATAAACAAAATTATTTTCTACCTAAATTGCCACGTTACATAGTGAATAAAATTGTTAATACGGGTTATTTTTATGAAATCAACCGTGATATAAATGGTAATTATGTTTTTTATTATTATCAAGCATATGATAACAATAAGATTGTCGCCCTAACTCAGTTTGCACCTGACTTTATTCGTATTGATAATACCAAGATCATTCAGAATAAAGATTTATACCAAGGCTTATTGTTAAACAAAGATAATCTAAAAGCTGTTTATACTAGTACATTGATAATTAGTGTGTTATTATCTATATCAATTGCGGTTTTATTAACATTGTTTTTTGCGCAGTTTTTAATTAAACGGATTTCTAATCTAATTGAGAATATTGAGTTAATTAAAAAAGGTTCTTACAAAAATAATAACTCATTCCAAGGAAATGATGAACTATCGCAATTAATAACTGCATTCAATGATATGAGTCATAGTCTTGAAAAAGCGAATATGATTGAAAAATTTCAACGCGAACAGATTATAGATTACAAAAATTATCTTGAAAACTTAATTAATAATTTAAGTTTGAGTGTAGTTGTGTATGATGAACACTTACATATAAAAAATATTAATTCAATTACCGAACAAATTCTCGGCATTAAAATTGAAGAAATTATTGATACGCCGATTGATCAATGGAATGATAAATATACTCATTTGGAAGATATAATTGATTTAATCAAAGCTAATATTGGTAAACATTATAATGATTGGGAAGAAAATGTTATAGTACGCTATAAACATTCTATCCGTAATTTATACATCAAGACGCTTAAATATCAAGTGAAAGATGGAGTGGAATATATTACCCTTATTAGTGATGTGACTAATCTTATTAAAGCTAAACAAAATCAAGCATGGGCTGATATTGCTAAACGTTTAGCGCATGAAATTAAAAATCCATTAACACCAATTGTACTGTCTGCTGAACGTATTGAAATGAAGTTGGTACCTAAATTATCAGAACCTGACCAGCAATTTTTACAGCGCTTAGTAAGGCAAATTATTATTCAGGTTGAAGATTTGAAAGGATTAGTTAATAAATTTAGAGATTTTGCTAATATTAATAAACCTAATTTGTCAAGAACGGATTTGAAGCATTTCTTCAATCAGTTTATGGCACTTTATGAAAATATGAATTTTATTAATCTTGAATTTGACTTATTAGATGGTGAAACTGAAATCATGGGAGACTCTAGTCTATTACGGCAAGTATTCCATAATTTGGTAAAAAATGCTATTGAGAGCGTTGAAAATCAAGAGAATAAACAAGTATTAGTGAAAATAACTAAAGAAAATGAATATGCTTGTATCTTAATAAAAGATAATGGTAGTGGATTTGATGATATCATTATGAATAATTTATTTGAACCATATCGAACCACTAAAGGAGTTAAAGGTAGTGGTCTTGGCATGGCGATTGTTAAGAAAATTATTGATGAACATAATGGTAAAATAGAAGTATTTAATGACAATGGAGCTAACATTGTAGTAAAATTGCCGTTTATAACAAATAATGTTGTTTTTTTATAGGCTGACGACATGGATAAGATGATATTAATCGTCGATGACGAATTAGGTATTCGCGAATTACTACGTGAATGTTTAGAAGATGAAGGTTATATAGTTAAGTTAGCAGAAAATGCGCTAGAAGCCGATAAAATAGTAAAAGAACACCGTTTTGATTTAATTTTAATGGATGTTTGGTTACCTGATATGGATGGTGTTTCATTATTTAAACGCTTCTTGTCAAATGGAATTATTACACCAGTTATTATGATGTCTGGTCATGCATCTATTACAAGTGCATTGGAAGCTATTCGTATTGGTGCTCGTGATTTCTTAGAAAAACCTCTTTCATTAAGCAAATTATTGCCATTAGTTGATAAACATATTTTAAAAGAACATGTGAATAATGATGGTGTTTTAGAAGATGTTTCTGAAATTATCACTTTAGATTTAAACAGTCCATTAAAAGGAATTAAAGAAAATCTTGAGCGTCGTTATTTCTTATATCATATGAATAAGTATCGCGGTAATATTACAAAAATAGCTGAAGTTTCAGGTGTAGATCGTGCACACCTATATCGTAAATTTAAAACGTTAGGTATTAAAATTAAATAAATAATTCCGTAGTAGATACTACGGAATTCTCTTTTTATAGTGTGAAAATAATGCAGATATTTAATACATTAAGTAAGCAAAAAGAAGAACTTAAAACCATAGAACCAAATAAATTAAAAATGTATGCTTGTGGTTTAACTGTATATGATTATGCGCATCTAGGTCATGGACGTCAGGCTGTCGCATTTGATATGATTAGACGCTGGTTTATAGCAAGTGGTTATGATGTAACATATGTTAAAAACATTACTGATATTGATGATAAAATTATTACTCGTGCTAATGAAAATGGTGAAACTATTCAACAATTAACAGAACGTTTCATTCAATATATGCATGAAGATTTCGATCGTTTAGGCGTATTAAGACCTGATTTTGAGCCAAAGGCTACTGAATATATTCCGCAAATGTTGAATATCATTCAGGATTTAGTTAATAAAGAATTTGCTTATCAAGCGCTGAATGGTGATGTGTATTACCGCGTACGAAAATTTGAAGGATATGGTAAATTATCAGGTAAATCATTAGATGATTTGCGCGCTGGTGAACGTGTTGATATTGATAATTATAAAGAAGATCCACTAGATTTTGTATTATGGAAATCGTCCAAAGAAGGTGAACCGTATTGGGATTCACAATTTGGTAAAGGTCGTCCTGGTTGGCATATTGAATGTTCCGCTATGTCAGAAGATATTTTGGGTAACCATTTTGATATTCATGGTGGTGGTCAAGATTTGCAATTTCCACATCATGAAAATGAAATTGCACAAAGTGAGGCTCATAATGGTTGCTCTTTTGCTAATTATTGGATGCACAATGGTTTTCTCAATATCAATGATGAAAAAATGTCTAAATCTCTAGGTAATTTTTTTACTTTACGTGATGTATTAAATGAATACAGTCCAGAAGTTGTTCGCTTCTTTATGTTACGAACTCATTATCGGAGTCCATTAAATTTTAGTTATGATAACTTAATTGATGCCAAAAATGCACTAAGTAAAATGTATCAAAGTTTAAGAAAGTATGATAGCTTAATTGTTGATAGTAAAAATATTGATTGGTCAAATCAGTACGCACAAAAATTTAAAGATGCAATGGATGATGATTTTAATACTTCATTAGCTATTAGCGTATTATTTGAATTAGTTTCTGAAATTAATCGTACCAGTGATATTAATTTGGCGCAGTTATTATTAAATTTGGCAAATTTAATTGGTATTTTGATTAGTAATCCTGATGATTTCTTAAAATCAGGTATTGATACAGATAGTAACTATGTTGAAGAAATGATTGCTAAACGTAATCAAGCACGTGCAGATAAAAATTTTAAATTATCTGATGAAATTCGCGACCAATTACTAGCTGAAGGAATACTTCTGGAAGATAGTAAAAATGGTACAACTTGGCGTAAACTATAACAATGATAAAGTGCAGAAATAAAATTTATCTTCTGCATGTTATTATTGTATATAATAGTTAAGTTTAAATTTACATTTATCTAACAATTTAATAATTTGAGTATGCTATAATGACGAATTATAATAGTGCTAAAAGTGCATTATGGAAACGTATGCATATAGTTAAACTACAGATTCTTATAGGAATACTATGTTTAGCGATAGCAATATTTAGTTGGAATATGTACTTGATACTATCTGTTATCTTGGGTGCTTTATTAGTTATTGTACCAACTTTGGTGTATATCAAGGTTTCAATGATGAATAAAGTTATTCCAGTTGGACAGGTTTTTGCAAGACATCAAAAGGCGGAGTTATTTAAGTTTTTTACAAATTTAGTTGGTTTTGCCCTTGTGTTTATCTTGTTTAAAAAAGTGCATGTTTTGGCATTGTTTACTACTTACGTGGTTACGCTAAGTAGCTATTGGTTGAGTTTGCGTAGCTTTAGTTCTCGAACATAGTTATTTAGTTTTTGTGGAGTATTTAATGGCGTCGGCAACAGAGTATATTGTTCACCATTTAACTTTCAACAAAGTAACACTAGGTGGAAAACCAGGTGGTTTTTGGTCACTACATATTGATACGTTCACTATGTCACTAATTTTGGGTTTTGTGTTTCTTGCCGTTTTTGCTATTGTAGCAAGAAGAGCTAAAGTAGAAAATCCAGGGAAATTTCAATTATTTATTGAAATGATAGTTGATATGGTTGATGGTCAAGTTAAGGATATATTCCATGGTAAAAGCAAGTTAATTGCGCCACTATCATTGACTATATTCTGTTGGGTGTTCCTATTCAACCTGATGGATTTGCTACCTGTTGATTTAATCTCTTGGGTTAATCATATGATTGGCAATCCAGAAGCTCATTGGCGTGTAGTTCCTTCTGCGGATGTTAATGCTACTTTTGCTATGTCGTTGTCAGTTTTAATTCTGATAATTGGTTATAGCATCAAAGCAAAAGGCTTCGGTGGATGGATGAAGGAATTATTCTCAGCTCCATTTGGACCAAAATTGGGACCTATCAATTTTATTTTCCAAATGATTGAGTTAGTTTCAAAACCAATTTCATTGGCACTACGGTTATTTGGTAATATGTATGCAGGTGAATTAATTTTCATTCTAATTGCGCTATTACCTTGGGGTGCACAGTGGATATTGGGTGGACCTTGGGCTATTTTCCACATATTAATTATTACATTGCAAGCTTTTGTATTCATGGTATTAACCATTGTTTATTTAAGTCTAGCGGTTGAAGATCACTAAATCGGTGAAGAATCCTTTCTAAAAGGATGTTTTTTTAAAATTTAATTTTTTCATTTTTTACGTAGGAGTTATTAATGGAAGCAATTATTTCTAATATTTCAGGTTTAACTGCAATTGCTGCAGCAATCATGATTGGTTTAGGTGCGTTTGGTACGGCACTAGGTTTTGGTTTATTGGGTGGTAAATTTTTGGAAGCTTCAGCTCGTCAACCTGAGTTAGTTTCTATGTTACAAACTAAATTATTCATTATTGCTGGTCTATTGGATGCGATTTCAATGATTGGTGTTGGTATTGCACTATTATTCGTATTTAATAACCCAATTTTATCTACTGCTTTAGAATTATTGAAATCTGCTCACTAATTCAAAATAGCTAGACTTTGTAAAGGAGTTTAAGCGTGGATATTAACGCAACATTACTAGGACAAGCGATAACCTTTGCTATTCTAGTATGGTTTACAATGAAATTCGTTTGGCCGCCTTTAAACGGAATGATTGAAGAGCGTTCTAAGCGTATTGCTGATGGTTTGGCAGCTGCTGAAAAAGGTAAGCAACAATTATTAGATGCAGAATCTAGAGTCGCTGATGAATTGAAAAAAGTTCAAGGACGTGCGAATGAGATTATTGCGAATGCTGAAAAGCGCTCTAATCAAATTGTTGAAGCTGCTAAAGACAAAGCTCAGTCAGAGGCTGATAGAATTATCGCCGATGCTAAATCTCAAATCGAGCAAGAGTTTTTACGCATGAAAGAAGATTTACGTTTACAAGTGTCTGATTTGGTTGTACGTGGTGCAGAGCAAATCTTACGTGCGGAGATAGATCGTTCTCGTCATGAGAAAATTTTAGCTCAACTTAAGACGGAGTTATAATTACAATGTCACAACTGAATGTTATAGCTCATCCATACGCTCAAGCTTTATTTAAGATAGCTAAAGAGAAGAAACAAGAGAAATCTTGGATGAATGTTTTAGAAGATTTATCTCTAATTACACAAAATTCTACCTTTAAAGATATTTTAAATAATCCAAAAGTAAATAGTGAAGATATTATTTCAGTATTAAAATCGCTTTTGAAAAAAGATTTTAATGAAGAAGTAGTAAATCTTATTGAAGTTTTGGTTGAAAATAATCGTCTCTTGGCGTTAACAGAAATATACTCTATTTTTAGAGAATTAGTTCTGGAAGATCAAAAACGTTCAGATGCGATAATTGAGTCTGCGTATGATATGAGTAAAGCAGAAATTGAAGAATTTGAGCATATCTTGTCAAAAAAATTTGGAAAAACTATTACAGCTACTGTAAATGTAAATCCTGAATTAATCGCAGGTATCAAAGTGACTATCAATGATAAGGTTATTGATGGCTCAGTTAAGGGCAGATTAGATAATTTAGCTGCTCAACTTACTAAATGAAAATAGGAGCGATTCATGCAATTAAATCCTTCTGAAATTAGCGATATTATCAAGTCAAAAATTGATGGTAGTCAAAGTTCCAGTGATTATCGTAGTAAAGGTACGGTTGTATCTGTTACTGATGGTATCGTACGTATTTATGGCTTATCAGAAGTAATGCAAGGGGAAATGATTTTATTCCCTGGTAATGTTTATGGTATGGCAATGAACTTGGAACGTGATTCCGTTGGTGCGGTAGTTCTCGGTGATTATGAACATATCAAAGAAGGCGATGAAGTATCTTGTACAGGACGCATTTTAGAAGTTCCTGTAGGTCCAGAATTGGTTGGTCGTGTAGTTGATGCACTAGGTCGTCCAATTGATGGTAAAGGTATTATCAATACAAAACTAACTTCTCCAGTTGAGAAAGTTGCACCTGGTGTGATTGCTCGTCAATCCGTTAGTCAACCATTACAAACTGGTTTAAAAGCAATTGATGCAATGGTGCCAATTGGACGTGGTCAACGTGAGTTAATCATTGGCGATCGTCAAACTGGTAAAACAGCAATTGCATTAGACACTATTATTAATCAAAAAGGTACTGGAGTAACTTGTATCTATGTAGCAATTGGTCAAAAAGCCTCTTCAATTGCGAACGTTGTTCGTAAACTTGAAGAACATGGTGCTTTAGGACATACAATTATAGTGGCTGCGACAGCATCAGAATCAGCAGCACTACAATTCCTTGCTCCATATTCAGGTTGTACAATGGGTGAGTATTTCCGCGATATCGGTCAAGATGCGTTAATTGTTTATGATGATTTATCTAAACAAGCGGTTGCATATCGTCAAATTTCATTATTGTTACGTCGTCCACCTGGTCGTGAGGCTTATCCTGGTGATGTATTCTATCTACATTCACGTTTATTAGAGCGTGCTGCGCGTGTAAATGCACACTATGTAGAAGAGTTAACTAAAGGTGAAGTTAAAGGCAAAACTGGTTCGTTAACTGCCCTACCTATTATTGAAACTCAAGCTGGTGACGTATCTGCATTCGTACCTACGAATGTGATTTCGATTACTGATGGTCAGATTTTCGTTGAAACTGATTTGTTTAATGCTGGTATTCGTCCTGCGATGAACCCTGGTATTTCGGTTTCTCGTGTGGGTGGTGCTGCTCAAACTAAAGTTATTAAAAAACAAGGTGGTGGTATTCGTTTGGCATTGGCTCAATACCGTGAATTGGCTGCTTTTGCGCAATTTGCTTCTGATTTAGATGATGCTACACGTAAACAATTACGCCATGGTCAGATCGTAACTGAATTAATGAAACAGAAACAATTTTCACCATTGAAAGTTTCAGAAATGGCATTAACATTATATGCTATTAATAATGGTGTTTATGAGAATGTTCCAGTTAATAAAGCATTAGAGTTTGAAGCTGGCTTTATGGCTTATGCTAAAGCAAATTGTCAAGAAATGCTTGAGCGTGTTGAAAAATCTGGTGATTTATCTAAAGATGATGAACAGGTTTTAGTTAAAGCGCTTGAAGAATTCAAACTTACATTTGCATTATAAGCTTTATTTTCTTAAGGAATAAAGATGGCTGCTGGAAAAGAAATCCGGACTCAAATTAAGAGTGTTCAAAGCACTCAAAAGATTACTCGAGCTATGCAAATGGTGGCAACGTCAAAAATGCGTAAGACTCAGGATCGGATGCGGCAAGCTAGACCATATGCTGATAAAGTACGGGAAGTGATGGCTCATTTGGCGCAAGCTACTGAGAAATCAGCTTCGCCGTTTCTTCGTATTCCAGCACAAACTAAGCGTGTAGGTATTATTTTAATTACTGCTGATAAAGGTTTGTGCGGTGGTCTGAATACTAATGCAATTAAGCTTTTTGCTGAAAAGTTGCGTGATTATAAAGACCAAAACGTTGAAGTAGAAGTATGTACTTTAGGACAAAAAGGTTTGGTAGCTGCCAATCGCTTAAAAGTAAATGTTGTGAGTTCAGCTGTTAGCCTAGGTGACGTACCGCAAATGGAAAAATTAATTGGTCCTTTAACTGGGATTTTTAGAGATTTCCATGATGAAAAATTAGATGCGGTGTATGTTGTGTATTCAAAATTTGTGAATACGATGAAGCAACAGCCTATTTTTGAACAAATTCTGCCTCTTTCGGATCGCGATCTTCGTGTGGAGTCAAAATATCCGTGGGATTACATATATGAGCCTTCTGCTGAAGAAGTTTTAAATCAATTGGTTCGTCGTTATTTAGAATCAGTTATTTATCAATGCTTAGCGGATAATATGGCATCAGAACAAGCGTCACGTATGATTGCAATGCGTTCTGCTACCGATAATGCTGGTGAGGCTATTCATCAGTTGAGTTTGGCGTATAATAAATCTCGTCAGGCAGCTATTACGAAAGAATTGGCTGAAATTTGTGCTGGTGCTGCAGCAGTTTAGTAACTCTTTGTAGGAATACATGTATGGTACAAGGAAAGATAGTCCAAATTATTGGTGCGGTTGTCGATGTGGAATTTCCACGTGATAGCGTTCCAGGGGTTTATGACGCATTGAAACTCACTACTGGTGGTGATTTAGTATTAGAAGTTCAACAACAATTGGGTGATGGTGTTGTACGTTCGATTGCCATGGGTAGTTCAGATGGTTTACAACGTGGTTTGTTAGTTGTTAATACTGGTGCTCCAATTTCAGTTCCTGTTGGTACGGCAACATTGGGTCGTATTATGGATGTATTGGGTAATCCTATTGATGAAATGGGTCCAGTTCCAACTGAACAACGTCGTGCAATCCATCAACCTGCACCTAAGTTTGATGAAATATCTCAAACTACTGAATTATTAGAAACAGGTATCAAAGTTATTGACTTATTATGTCCATTTGCAAAAGGTGGTAAAGTAGGTTTATTCGGTGGTGCTGGTGTTGGTAAAACTGTAAATATGATGGAATTAATCCGTAATATTGCGATTGAGCATAGTGGTTATTCTGTGTTTACTGGTGTTGGTGAGCGTACTCGTGAGGGTAATGACTTCTATCATGAAATGAAAGATTCTAACGTATTGGATAAAGTATCGTTAGTATACGGTCAAATGAATGAGCCACCAGGCAACCGTTTACGTGTTGCATTAACTGGTTTAACCATTGCGGAACAATTCCGTAATGAAGGTAAAGATGTATTATTGTTTGTCGATAATATTTATCGTTACACTCTAGCTGGTACGGAAGTATCTGCGCTATTGGGACGTATGCCATCTGCAGTGGGTTATCAACCTACATTGGCAGAGGAAATGGGTAAATTCCAAGAGCGTGTTGCTTCAACTAAGAATGGTTCAATTACGTCAATCCAAGCGGTATATGTACCTGCCGATGACTTAACCGATCCATCTCCAGCAACAACGTTTGCTCACTTGGATGCAACTGTGGTATTGAGTCGTGATATTGCTGCTTTGGGTATTTACCCTGCCGTTGATCCACTAGATTCAACATCACGTCAGTTAGATCCATTAGTAGTTGGTGAAGAACATTATAATGTAGCACGTGGAGTGCAAATGACTCTTCAAAAATATAAAGAATTGCGTGATATTATTGCAATTTTGGGTATGGATGAGTTATCTGAAGAAGATAAGTTGGTTGTTGCGCGTGCGCGTAAGATTCAACGTTTCTTATCTCAACCATTCTTCGTAGCAGAAGTATTTACTGGTTCTCCTGGTAAATATGTATCTCTAAAGGATACTATTTCTGGCTTCAAAGCTATTTTAGATGGTCAATATGATCATTTACCTGAACAAGCTTTCTATATGGTAGGTTCAATTGACGAAGCCATAGAACAAGCTAAAAAACTTAGTTAATAGGAGCAAGGGGTTATGACAACGATGCAAGTTGAATTAGTAAGCTCGGAAGAACACATTTTTTCGGGTGAAGCTGAGTATGTTGTAGCGCCTGGTTCTGAAGGTGAGTTGGGGATTTATCCCCATCACATTTCTTTAATAAATAAGTTAAAACCAGGATTGTTCCGTGTCAAATTACCACAAAAAGAAATACAATTAATTTACGTTATTTCTGGTGGTTTTTTAGAAGTTCAAGGCAACAAAGTTACTGTTTTAGCGGATGTAGTTGAACGTACTGACGATTTAGATGAAGCTAAGTTGTTAGAGCAAAAACGTATTGCAGAAGAGAAGCTTAAGAATTCTGGTGCTAGTATGGATAAGGATGATGCCAAGTCCTATGCTGCATTAGAATTGATTATAGCGCAACTTCAAGCTGTTGATTATATGCGCAAACAGTCGCGTAGAAGTTAATTTTTTGTCTTGGTTTATTTAATTTTGGTTGCGTATATAAAACTCCTGTGCTAAAATACGCCCTAAGCTATTGTTTAATAAAATAGATAGATTTTATTGCAAAAATTATTGATGAAAGGTATGAAATGAAAAAATTACTAGCTGTTTTGGTTGCTGGTCTTGCTCTAGTAGCATGTTCACATAACGAAGAGTCTTCTGCTGCTAATGCATCAGCTACTGAAGCGTCTGCTCCTGCTGCTGAAGCATCAGCTCCTGAAGCATCTGCTCCAGCTCACGAAGCATCTGCTGTTGAAGCATCAGCTCCTGAAGCGTCTGCTGCAAAATAATTAGTTTTAGTTTTGCAAGATAAAAGCCAAGCTCTCAACAGCTTGGCTTTTATCGTTTATAAGTAATAAAATGAATATGATATCAAGTATGCTATCTGCTTTGCGTAGGATTTTTATTGGTTATAGAACCCCACCATGCATGGGCATTGATATAGATAGTTCTGCAATTAAAATTGTTGAGCTAAATACAAATACATTAAAAATAAAGAATTATGGTATTAAAGCATTAAATCATGGTTTAATCTCAGTAATTAATTCTTCTATTAACGATTTGGATAAAGTTTCAAGTCTAATTAGCCAACAATTGACATTGTTTAGACACAAAATTGATAACGTTGCTATTTCTATACCGTATGGATCTGTTATCGTTCGTGAATTCATTGTACCAAAAATTAAATCTAAATTAGATTTAGATGATTATGTATTAGAGCAGTTAGTTATCAATTTAGGTATAGATGATATTGATTTTGATTATACAATAATTGAAACAACAGATGAAAACTATAAGTTAAATGTAGTTGTAGCGAAAAAAGATCAATTAGATGAATATCAAGCAATGATTCAAATGACTGGTACCAATATAGCAGCAATTGATATTGAACCATTTGCTATCCAATATCTGTATAGTATTTTGTTGAAAAGAAGAAGCTTTCAAAATAATGTGTTGGTTTTAGATGTTGGTTATCATCGTATTTATGGATATGTGTTTCAAGATAATAAACCAATTTATTTTAATCATATTAATGTTAGTTATAACTATATTTTTGAAGAATATTTACAGCATAATAACATCAAATTAAACAATAACGAAAATATTAGTGTTTTCACAGTTGAATATTTGATAAATAATCAAATTTATTTAGATAATTTAGTTCAGACCATTTCAACAGATGTAAGTAAGCTGATACAAATTATTAAATCAAGCATACTGGTTGAGAAGAAAATAACCTTGACTTCTGATTTTATGACTTATTTAATAGGTGATCAAGCATTATTACCTAACTTATTAGATAATATTGCAGCAAATAATAATATGAATATTTATTATGGTGATGAATTGCTGCGTCCATTGAATAATCATGTACCTCGTCAGCATTTAATCCGTCTAATGACAGCTATATCACTTGCTACTTGGGGACATAAAATTGATGAGAATTAATTTATACAATTATCGTAGTCGTGAAATTTATTATCGTAAATTACGTTTATATGCACTAGCTATAATTTGTATGTTAATAGCGATTATTATCAATCTAGCTGCATATTTGTACATTCAATTGGAAATAGCTAATCAGGAAGAGCGTAATAAATTTTTAACAACGCAGATTAGTACAATAAATAATCAAATTTTACCAATTCGTAAATTTAAAGCAACAGTAAAAGACATTGAGAATAAAGTTAAAATAATAAATGCAATAGATCATAAGCGGGATATATCTGTTGCGATATTACAAAAATTATATTTAGTTATTCCTGAGCGCATTTACTTAAATAGTATGTCTGTTTCGCGTAATGGGGTTGATTTTAAAGGAACATCAGCAGGACCTCTTCCTATTGCTGTATTTTTGGATAAATTAAGAGAATCGAGTAGTCCTTTTAATGATCCTATTTTGAAATCGAATGATACTAAAGATCAAATTGTGTATGATTTTGAAATAACAGCAAATCTGAATTTAAACAATCTTCATGCGGAATATGAATCTAATGGCATCTAAAATTGAATTAAAAATGAAGATCCGCCCGATTTATTTGTGGGATATTAAATTATTACTTTTGGTTGCAATACTTTTTACCATGATGATAAGTTTTTTAATTTACAATAATTACACAGTAGACTACCATTTACAACTAGATAATTTAAAAATTGAAGAAAATACTCTCAAGCAAGAAGTTAAAGAAAAGTATGGTTTAACTAAAAGTGTTTCGGAGTATACGAACCGAATTAGTCAATTAACTCAAATTGAAAGTATTGTTAACAGTAGATTTCCTGATCGTGATGAAATTCCTAGTGTTTTGATTCAGGTTAATGAAATGGCAGAGCAATCCAATGTCGCAATTTCTAGCTTGATACCAAATAATAATGATCGGGTTTTTACTGAAAGCAGCTTACAACTACCTAGTGATATCAGAATTGTTGCTAAAGACTTTAATATTTCAGCTACATCTAATTTTAATGATTTTGTGAATTTTGTTTATGGTATAGCTAGTTATCCACGAGTAATGCAAATTCGTGATGTACGAATCAATCGAATTGATGATAACAAAGTTAGTATGGATATGGTGTTAACAATATTTTATACAAAATAAAATTATGCGTAGGTATATGTTAATTGCGGTGCTTATTGCTCATTGTGTATATGCAAATACTAGTGATTTAGAACAGATGATGCAAGAATTACATTATCAAAAAACAGATATTGTTGTACCTAGTATTCCTGATTATAAGATGCCAGCAGTAAATTTTAAGTCAGTACATTTTAAAAACATATTTTCGCAAAATAGATTACAAGATAATACAGAATCAAATTTAAACTTACAAAATTATTCTTTAAACCAATTAGAAATGGTTGGTTACATGAGACAAAAAAGCATTGACTACGCTTTTTTAAAGACTCCTTATGAAACGATATTGGTCAAAGTCGGAGATAAAGTTAAACAAGGATATGTAATAAAAATTTATCCCAATTCAGTTGAGATAGAGGAGTTACAGATTCAAGATAATAAGCATTACCATAGAAAAGTTTACTTAAAACTTAAAACTTGAAGCGAATAACTATAACAGTTCGAGGTCGAGAATAAAATGAGAAAAACTTTAATCACACTATGTTTAAGCCTTTCAATGTCAATTGTGAATGCAGTAACATTAACAAATCTAAATAGCCAACAAAACGGTAATTCACAACTTATCAGTTTTTTCTTCGATACTAATGCAGTTAGCCCATTTATAATGGCATCAGGAAATGATTTAATTGTTGACTTTAATAATGTATCTGGGAATAATTTGCAGAACCAATATACTTTTACCAGTGGTTATGTTAAACGAGTTAATCTAGCAACTGATGGCAATAGATTAAGATTTATTATTTCTGATGGAGCATTATATAACTATCATATCAGACAAAATGGTAATAATGTAATTTTAAGTTTTAATGGGCAGACCCCTAAGTCATCTGTTACACAAAAATCGGTGGGTAAAATTTATGCCAAAAATACTTATAATTTAGCAGTTACAACTGTTACAGATACAAAGTTTACTCGTGATGATAGTGGTGGTGGGGTTGTTGAGATTACATATTCAGGCGATAGTCAAATTAGATTAAAAGAGCAGCGCTTAGGTGATAAATTAACCGTTTCTTTAAATGAGGTCAGTTATGCAGAAAGTATTATTAAACGTTTAGATGTGAGTGATTTCTCAACTCCCATTAAATATATAGATATACAAAAATGGAATAATAACCAACTAAACTTAAATATATTGAACCGAGGTTCATGGGATTATGCTATTTACCAATTACAGCATAAATTAGTTATAAACATTCGTAACAATACAGCGAGTACTGGTTCAACAGGTATTCCTAATCTAAAGCAAGATAAATCAGATCGTATTTCCTTAAACTTTCAAAATATTGATGTGAGAGCGCTATTACAACTACTCGCTGATTTTAGTGGTTATAATATATTGGTAAGCGATTCAGTTTCAGGAACAATATCCCTCAAATTGAATAATGTACCATGGGATCAAGCATTACAAATTATTTTAAACTCCAAAGGTTTGGGAATGAGACGTGATGGTAATGTTATTCGGATTGCACCAGTATCTGAATTATCTGCGTTAAGTAAAATGCAACAGGATAGTCAGAGAGCTCAAGAGGCAGTTGAACCAGTAGATTCATTAACAATACGTTTGAGGTATGCACAAGCGGCATCCGTCCAAGGAATGTTAATGCAAAATTCGACAGTATCATCAGTCGCTAATAATGTTTCAAATCCTTTATCAAACAATCCGAATAGTTTATATAGTGGTTTGGGGGGAACTGTTGCAGTAAATACTAATAATACCAATACTCCTAGTGGTACAGATACCTTAGTAAGTGGTTCTGCTGCATCCTCAAATGGCATGTTGTCTAATCGCGGTAGTATTTTGGTCGATACTCGTACCAATACCCTTATCATCAATGATACACCCTCTCGATTGAAAGAAATTAAAGATTTAATAGATAAAATAGATATTCCAGTAAAACAAGTCCTAATTGAAGCACGAATAGTTGAAGCAAATAATACATTTGAGCGCGATTTAGGGACTAGACTATTAGTAGCTGGTATCAATGGTAGTGTAACTGTGTCAAATACGCTAGAAAACGCGATAAACATCAACCAAAAAGGTATTGGGACAATAGTTAATGATCCTAGTGGGTTTATTAATTCCAACTTTAAAACTGCTAGTACGAGTTCGATGGCAGCAATTTATCAACCCAATAGTAATACTTTAATTGGTTTGGAGATTGATGCATTAGAAGCACAGTATCAAGGGCGTACAATTTCTAGTCCAAAAGTAATTACAGCAAATTATCAACCAGCCATGATTCAACAAGGGGTACAGATTCCATATCAACAAGCTTCAAGTGCTGGAAATACAAATGTATCGTTTGTAAATGCAACTTTAGCGCTACAAGTTACCCCACAGATAACAGAAGATGGTAATATTATGCTAAATGTGGATATCCAGAAAAATTCCCCAAGTAGTACCTTGAGCGTTCAGGGTACGCCAGCGATTGATACGAGTAGTGTAAATACGCAGGTTTTGGTGCAAGATGGTTCAACTGTGTTGGTGGGCGGTATTTTTATTGATGACCAGTCAACGGCAACCAGCCAAGTACCTGGTTTGGGTGATATTCCATATTTGGGGTGGTTATTTAAGAGCCAAATAGTGAAAAACCAGAAAAAAGAGTTATTAATATTTTTAACTCCTAGAATTGTAGCAAGTAATCCGAATGACATTCAGTAATATAATTATTGTGGGTATTACCGGCGTAGGTAAAACTACGATTGGTAAAATATTAGCCGATAAATTAAATAAGCCGTTTATTGATCTTGATAAGTATATTGAAAATACTTGTGGTGTCGATATTCCAACTATTTTTGCTTTAGAAGGTGAAAATGGTTTTCGTGATCGTGAGACATTTGCATTATCTCAAGTAATAAATCATGAAAGTGAGTATGTTTTATCTTTAGGTGGTGGTTGTGTAATTCGTAATGAAAATCGTCAGATGATCATGCGTGATAACAGCATAACCGTACAGTTAATTGCGGATTTAGATGCAATTGCTAACAGATTATTAAAATCACCAGGTAAGCGTCCGTTATTAACCAGTCAAGATATTAAAGCAAAAATCTATCAACTTTATGCAGAGCGTAAGGAGTTATATGATTTAGTTAGTGATATTACTATAAACAATACTAATTTACGTCCAATGCAAGCCGCAGATAAAGTAGAAGAATTATTATTGGCAAAATTATTGAAAGAATAGATAAATAAAAAGTTTCCTTAAAGGAAACTTTTTATTTTAGGTTTTAGTTAGCACTAAAGGTACCAATTTGTTTAGCTAGAATCAATGGTGCTTCTGTTTTAGCTATAACATCATCAACAGTTGTATTATCTGCTATTTCCAATAATTTTAAGCCATCAGTGGTAACTTCCATTACCGCCAATTCAGTTACAATCAAATCACAGCATTTCATACCAGTTAATGGTAATGAACATTGTTTTAATATTTTAGAGTTACCAAATTTATCTGTATGTGTAGTAACTACAATAACTTTTTTTGAGCCTGTCACTAAATCCATAGCGCCACCCATGCCTGGTACCATTTTGCCTGGAATCATATAATTAGCGATATTACCATGTTGGTCAACTTCTAGAGTTCCCAATACAGTCACATCAACATGACCACCACGAATTAAGGCAAATGAGAACGCAGAGTCAAAACAACTACCATGAGGTAAAATAGTTACCGTGCGACCACCTGCGTTAGTTAAGTTTCTATCATGTTCACCATCAACAATATGACCCATACCAATCATTCCATTTTCTGATTGTAAGATAACATTGATGTCAGAAGGTATATAATCAGCTACCAATGTAGGTAACCCGATACCTAAGTTTACTAAGTCACCATTTTTAAGTTCTTTTGCTACTCGACGAACGATAATTTGTTTGGCATCCATTATTTTAAACCTCCTCTATTTTTACAATGTAATCAATTAAAACACCATGGATAGTAACTGATGATGGATCTATGGTACCAGGTTCACGTACATCATACGTTCCCATTACTACCAAATCGGCTGCCATTGCCATAAGAGGATTAAAATTACGTGTAGTACCAATATTTACACCATTACCGAAATTATCTGCATATGAAGCATCAACAAGAGCTAAATCGGCGCCAAGTGGCTTTTCTAACAAATATTGTTTTCCACTAACCGTAATTACATCTTTGCCTTCTTGTACTAGAGTTCCAAGTCCTGTTGGTGTTAATACGCCACCAAGACCAGCACCCTTAGCTCGAATGATTTCTGCTAAAGTTCCTTGTGGTACTAATTGAACTTCTAGTTCACCACTATTCATTAATTTAGCTACATTGGGATTTAAACCAACATGAGATGCAATTAGAGTTTTTACTTGACCATTAGCAATTAGTTTTCCTACTCCACGGTCAGGATAACCACCATCATTACAGATAATCGTCAAATTCTTAACTCCAGATTCAACCATAGCATCAATCAACTGCTCAGGTGTGCCATCAGTCATGAAACCACCAACCATAACTTTCATGTTATTTTTTAGTAAAGATTTAAATTTATCCTTAGCAATAACCTTACTTTGTGGCATAAACATCTCCTTTTTAGTTGTTATTCCGTAGTTATTTTAGCATTAATCATGATAGGGTGATAACTATTTTATGCAATTACTTAGTTGAATATATTGCTCTATAGTGACATTTTCTGCACGACTTTTTAGGTCGATTCCAATGTTAGTTAATTGTTCAGTTGTAATTAAACCTTTTAGACTATTACTAATCGTTTTACGCCGTTGATTAAAAGCCTTACTTACAACAATATTTAGTTGCTCTTCATTAACTTGTGAGAAATCATAATCAGTTCGTGGCGTCAGTGATACTATTGCTGAATCAACTTTGGGTGCGGGATAAAAACTTTCGGGAGGCACATCTAAAAGGTAACGGCACTTAAATTTATACTGTAGCATAATCGTCAATTTTCCATAGTCAGAGCTGTTTGGTTTAGCGCAAATTCGTTCGACTACTTCTTTTTGTAACATGAAAACCATATTTTTGATATTACTAAATTGACTTAGGTAAAAGAGTATTGGTGTGGATATATTGTATGGTAAATTACCAACAACTCTAATTGGAGTATTATTAAAGCTAAAATCAGCCTTTAATGCATCACCATTATGAATGGTTATTTGTTCTGCTGTGAATTTTTTTGTAAGATGAGTAATGATATCACGATCTAATTCAACTACATCAATATGCCCAACTTTATTTATTAAGGGCTCAGTTAATGCTGCAAGACCTGGTCCAATTTCGACTATTTTTATATCTTTTTGGGGATTAATACATTCAATTATTTTATGTATAATCGCCTGATCTTGTAGGAAATTTTGCCCAAAACGCTTACGAGGAATGTGTGCCATAAGTTTGTTACCGTAGAAACTAAATACTAAATTGTACCGAAATATTTTGAAGTGTGTACAACTTATGTTAAAATGTTCCTCACAATTAATCAATGAATGGATAAGTACATATGAAAATTAATGAGATAAAACAAAATGCATTTGCAATGCCATTAACTTCACCAAGTGCATTACAAATTGACTATCGCTTTGTAGATCGTGAGTATTTCATTATTTCTTACGAAACGGATTATGATGTTTTGCAAGAAATTGTACCAGAACCGTTAAAAGTTATTAGTAATATCGTCAAATTTGAATTTATGCGGATGCCTGATGCTCATGGATTTGGTAGCTTTACTGAAGCAGGTCAGGTGATTGAAGTTGAATTTGAAGGTAAACCTGGAACTTATTCACATATGATGTTTTTAGATGATTTAGCACCAATTGCGGCAGGTCGTGAAATCTGGGGATTTCCTAAAAAATATGCAAGTCCAAAATTAGAAATTGATGTTGATACTCTGTTGGGCACCCTCAGATATAATAGTGTGCCAGTTGCTATTGGTACAATGGGTTTTAAATATAAAACCTTGGATGCCGAAGCGGTACAGCAATCATTAACCAATACACCAAATTATTTATTAAAGATTATTCCGCATGCTAATGGTAAAGACATGAGTATTTGCCAGTTAGTTAGATATTTCTTAAAAGATGTTACAGTGAAAGGTGCGTGGACTGGACCTTCTGATTTACAGTTATTTAGTCATGCCTTGGCTCCTGTTGCAAAATTACCTGTGCGCAAAGTAATCAGCGGTACTCATTTAGTAGCCGATCTTACGCTTGGTTTTGGCGAAGTTGTTTATGATTATTTAGTGGACTAAGACAATGAATACGCAAACAAAAAAAACTAGTAATCGTGAAGCTCACCATGAGCGGAAGATAATTTATGTATTTCAGGGCGGCGGTGCATTAGGTTCTTTTCAAGTTGGTGGTGTTGAAGCGCTATATGAAAATGATTACCGTGCAAATATGGTGGTGGGTATTTCAATTGGCGGTTTTAATGCTGCGATTATTGCGGGTAACCCACCAGAAAAACGAGTTGCTAAATTAAAGCAATTTTGGGATACGATTACTACTCATGTTCCGTTTCCTAATATTCCTTTTGCAGGTTGTGCCAAAGTTCATAATTCATTGGGTGCTCATAGTGCATTGTTGTTTGGGCAACAAGGGTTTTTCTCACCTCGTCCAATGAATCCATGGTTAATTGCCAATGGACATCCAGAAGATTTTAGTTTTTATGATACCACGCCAATGCGTGAAACTTTAAAGCAAGTAATTGACTTTGATTACTTGAATGCAGCACATGTAAGACTTTGTTTGGGTGTTACTGATTTAGAAAATGGTGATTTTATTTTCTTTGACAATACCAAGGAAAAAATTACCGCAGATCATATCTTAGCATCTGGTGCACTACCGCCTGGGTTTCCAGCGATAAAAATTGATGGTCGCTATTATGTTGATGGTGGAGTTTATGCAAATACTCCGTTGTCTAAAGTGTTAGATGAATTTGCAGACAATGAAAGTAATATTTGTAATGTGTTGTGTTTCATGTTTGATTTATTTTCAGCATCAGGTCCATTGCCACATTCAATGGATGGAATGTTAGAGCGAATTAAAGATATTCAATATTCATCACATTCAAAACGTTCAAATGCAATTTACGCAACAACACAAAATTTGTCACATGCAATTCGCTTTTTAGGAGATAAATTACCTCCTGAAGTACGTAATGATCCGCAAGTTCAAGAAGTTCTTAAATTGGGGCATGCGCATCGTTTGGATTTGGTTCATGTGATTTATCATTCAACTCGCGGTACTGAATTACATAGTAAAGATTATAATTTTAGTGCTGAAACCGCGCAGATTCATTATCAGCAGGGTTATGATATCACTAAGCAGTTAATTCAACGCGAGGCAAAACAATGGGATAAATATCATTCAGAAGGTACTACTATTTATACTATTGATGGTAATAAAGCAATTTAAATCAATTAAATAAAAAAGTGGAGTATATTTTAACTCCACTTCATTAAGTCAGCTATTGTTGCGTTAATTTTTCAATATTTCTTCACCTTTTTGTTTTGCTTCTTGGCATAACTCAAGGAATTTTTGTTGACGAATATTGACAATACTTAAGAACTTTTCATAATAATCCGTATTAGGTAATGTATTCACAATATTGACAATATTAAAAAATTGGTGAGTAAAGCGCATAAAATAAAAATACATATCAGAACCTTTAAATGTGTGCGTTTGCGCAAGTGCTTGTGAGTTTAACTCACTGTAATGCTGCTTGGTAAATTGCAAACCTTCATTTAATTTATGCAATACTGGTTTAATATCCTGTAGGTAATCTTGAGCATTTTGTAAGACTTGTATCGTTTCTTCTAGCTTTTTTTTTGCTTCATTAAATAAATCCATGTTATCTCCATTACCTTAAACGATGTAATATTTATTTTACGGTATATATTGTATCTTAACTTACGCTATAACAAATAACATCTTATTGTTCAGTGCAGCACAAAATTAACAATTAATTATTTCCTCAATGTTAAATTTAACATTTGGCTATCCCATTAATTCTGATAATATTTCATATTCATGTTTTAATATTGCCATGATGTATTGCGATGCATATTGGTTATTACGTAAATAAGACTCAATTAATTTACCTTCCTCCCGAAATCCAACTTGTTTATAAAGGTTATACGCTCGCTGATTATCAACAAAAACATCTAACCATAGACGATGCGCATTTAGTTCTTCAAAAGCAAGTTTTTGGATTAGGCGTACAGTTTGTTTGCCAATTGATTCTCCTTTACGTGTGACCACTAAACGACGTAAGTTAATGGAGTTACTACTATCTTTCACATTGTCAAGAATCACATAGCCCAAAAACTTATGTTCTGGGTTGGTGATCACATAATGTCTAAAATTATCATCAGTCAAGGCATTGAAGTGTGTTTGATAATCCCATTGATAAACAAAATTACAATTATCTGGATGTTGTTCAGCACTAAGCACCAAATCTAAATCACTAGCTTTGGTACTGCGTAATAAAATATTTATGGTCATGGCATTTGCAACTATAATTTATGGGCAACAAACTTTGTGCGTGGTTCAACTATTTCATCTTGTGCCTGAATAATAGCTAATTCGCGTTGTTGTAGTTGCTGTGTTTTGAGAAAGACAGCATAAATAGTTGCTGCAGTATGCTCTAAGCTTTGTTTTAAATCCTGAGTTTCTAAAAATTTAGCGGTAAATACAGCCGCAGTCATATCACCTGAACCATTTGGAGCTATTGGCATATTTAATTTAGGGGTAGCGATTAAATAGGTTTCTTGTGCATTAGAGACCAACATTTCAATATTATCCTCATTACCATTACGAGTAAGGCTGGTTACTAAAATAGTTTGGACACCTTTAACATGTAATATTTGGCAAGCTTTTAGAGCATCATCAAGGGTATTAATTTCTATACCGGTTAGATAAGTTAACTCAAATTGGTTAGGAGTTAAAATTGAAGCATAAGACAATGCTTGGTTTTGAAAAAATTCTGGTACTCCAGGGCGGACAAAAACACCACGTCCAACATCACCAATTACAGGGTCGCAACAATAAAGTAGATTCGGATTTTTAGCTTTTATCTTATCCAACCATTTTAATAATACTTCGCCCAAAGCTTTATCTCCGAGATAACCAGTTAGTACCGCATCTAAATTATCTAGTACCTGCCGATCATCAAGCCCTTTGAAAATATTATCAATGTGTTCGATTGACATAATATCACCAGTCCAAGAACCATATCCAGTATGATTAGAGAATTGCACCGTATTAACATTAATGACATCATGACCTAAGCGTTGCATTGGAAACACAGCTGCTTTATTACCTACATAACCAAATGCAACATGAGATTGCATTGAAAGAATATTTGCCATAATAAGATATCCCTAGATTTATCAATTCATAAGCTGTAATTATACTTTATGATAGTAGTAAAAATAAATATATAAAAACTATAATCATTACTGTTAGAATAAGATGTGCAATTCAGCCAATAAATAATACTTATAACGTGGTAAAATTTTGCCATTATTTATCTTATAGGTACCACAAGATGCAATACCGTGATTTACGCGAGTTTATTACTAAATTAGAAGAATTAGGCGAACTAAAACGAGTAACACAACCTGTTTCACCACATTTGGAAATGACTGCATTTTGCGATACTGTTTTACAAAATCAAGGACCCGCAATTTTTTTTGAAAACCCAATTGATTCTGATATTCCTGTCCTAGGTAATTTATTTGGAACAACTCGTCGTGTTGCCTTAGGAATGGGATGTGATTCTATCCAAGAATTGCGTCAAGTTGGTGAGTTTTTGGCGGAATTAAAAGAACCACAACCACCCAAAGGTCTAAAGGATGCGTGGGATAAATTACCATTATTAAAGCAACTATATAATATGCTGCCTAAGGTCATCAAAAAAGCTCCTGTGCATGAGGTTATTATTGAAAAAGATGCGGTTGATTTAACCAAGTTACCAATTTGGCATTGCCATAGTGAAGATATTGCACCATTAATTACATGGGGGTTGGTAGTTACGCGTGGACCAAATAAGAAACGGCAAAATTTGGGTATTTATCGTCAACAAGTAATCGGTAAAAATCGTGTAATTATGCGTTGGTTATCACATCGTGGTGGCGCGCTAGATTATCGCGAGCACTGTCAACAATTCCCTGATAAACCATATCCAATTGCGGTGGTACTTGGTTGTGATCCTGCTACTATTCTCGGTGCCGTAACACCTGTTCCTGATAGTTTATCTGAATATCAATTTGCGGGCTTACTACGCGGTAGTCGTACTGAATTAACTGAGTGTTTATTATCAGATTTACAAGTTCCTGCTTATGCCGAGATTGTCCTAGAAGGATTTATTTATCCTAATGATACGGCAGTTGAAGGTCCATATGGTGATCATACTGGTTATTATAATGAACAAGATACATTTCCCGTAATGACGATTGAAAAAATTACTACTCGTGAAAAACCAATTTATCATAGTACTTACACTGGTAAGCCATTGGATGAACCAGCTATCTTGGGTGAAGCGTTAAATGAAGTTTTTGTTCCATTATTGCAAAAACAATTTCCTGAAATAGTTGATTTCTATTTACCACCAGAAGGATGTAGTTATCGTTTAGCGGTGGTGTCTATTAAAAAACAATATGCTGGACATGCTAAACGAGTTATGTTGGGAATCTGGAGTTATTTACGGCAATTTATGTATACTAAATTTATTATTGTGGTGGATGATGATGTTAATATTCGTGATTGGAAAGATGTGATTTGGGCATTGACGACACGGGTAGATCCGCTACGTGATACGACGATGATAGATCGTACTCCAATTGATTATTTAGATTTTGCTTCACCTATATCTGGATTAGGTAGTAAAATGGGGATTGATGCAACCAATAAATTGCACGGAGAGACTAATCGCGAGTGGGGACGCCCGATTGTAAAAGATAAAAAAGTACAAGAGAAGATGGATAAATTATATTCTGACATGTTTAATTCTTGAATGGGTTGAAGTTATGTACAATGATATGGCAATTTTTCTTGAGATAGTTGATGCAAATAGCCTGATTCGGGCGGCCAAAAATTTGAAGATATCTCAAGCGACGGTTAGTAGAAGACTAAAAGCTTTGGAACAAGAATTGGAAGTGCCATTAATTATTCGTAATACTCGTGGGCTTGAAGTCACTACTGAAGGTATGATGCTATATCATGAATTGAAAAAGCAGCAAGTTAGTTTAATGCGTACTGTTGATGAGTTAAGACAGGTTCAATCATCAGCCGTTGGGCGGATACGAGTTGCTTTGCCTGTTGTTCTGTCTTACGACATCATAACACCATACTTAGCTGAATTTGTCCAAAATCACCCAGAGATTGAGTTAGAGATTTGTTATCATAATCGTGAAATTGACATTTTGCGGGAACATTTTGACATAGCTATTGTCAACTATGTCCCACGTCAGCAAACGGTAAAAATGCGGCGATTATACAGTATTGATACGGCTTTGTATTGTTCTCCTAAATATATAGAACGTTACGGAGAACCAAAAAATATAGAAAGTTTAAATATTGACCACCTCTGTGTGGGGCATATTAATTTTGATATGACTACCAATCGAATGGTTTATGTCAAACATGATATTGATGGTGATTCAGTTCATAGGAATCGAGGCAGATTTTTTACTAATAATGCATTACATAATAAGCAAATTGCTTTAAGCGGTCATGCAATAGCTGGTGGATGGGATGAGTTATTTATGGAAGAGTTACAATCTGGAGAGTTAATCAGGTTGTTTCCTGAATATACCTTCGGTACAATCTCATTTTATTTATTGAAATTAACCGAATATGATAATGTTGCCGTGAAAGCTTTTTTGGAGTTTTTGGAAAGTTGTTTTGCACGAGTTAATAAGCAAAAACCGACCTTATAAGCACTGCACATAGAATATCTTAGATGAATTAGGGTAAAATAAGACCGTTTATATTGATTTACTACACCGTTGTAAAATTACTGGTGGTTTATAATGGAAATAAGAAGAATTTATTATAGTAATTGGTTGATATAGTTTTAATTAAATTATTAGCGATTTCTTACAAGGAGTTTATTGTGAGTGTTTTAGATATTATTGTTCCTGATATTGGTGGACATAGCGATGTTAATGTTGCTGAAGTATATGTAAAAGTTGGTGATAAAGTAAATATCGATGATAATTTGATTATGCTGGAAACTGATAAAGCAACAATGGAAGTGCCTGCTGATAAAGTAGGGGTAGTTACAGAGGTATTGGTTAAAGTCGGTTCTAAAGTCAATGAAGGTGATGTGATTGTACGGGTAGAGGCTGAAGGTCAAGCTGCGGCACCAAGTGCAACACCTGCTCAATCTTCTGCTCCTGTTGCTCCAGTGGCAGCGCCAACTGCAGCACCAACACCAAGTGCAGCTGCTGGTGAAATTGAATGTGATGTGATGGTATTGGGTGCTGGTCCTGGCGGTTATACTGCAGCATTCCGTGCCGCTGATTTAGGCTTAAAAACAGTTTTAGTTGAAAAATATAAAACTCTTGGTGGTGTTTGTTTAAATGTTGGTTGTATTCCATCAAAAGCATTATTACACGTAGCCAAGGTAATCAATGAAGCTGATGAAATGAGCCATCATGGTGTGGTATTTGGTAAACCTCAATTAGATATTGATAAAATTCGTGATTTCAAAGCTGGTGTAGTAGGTCAGTTGACTAAGGGTTTGGATGGTTTAGCTAAACAACGTAAAGTACAAAAAGTAGAAGGATTAGCTAAATTTACCTCACCATACACTATTGAAGTTGAAACGGCGGAAGGTAAGAAAACAGTACGTTTCAAAAATGCAATTATTGCTGCTGGTTCTCAATCATTTAAAGTACCAGGATTCCCGTTTGAAGATTCACGAGTGATTGATTCAACAGGTGCCTTGGAGTTGAAAGAAATTCCTGAGCGTATGCTGGTTGTTGGTGGTGGTATAATTGGTCTTGAAATGGCTGAAGTTTACAGTACATTAGGTTCTAAAATCACGGTTGTTGAATTGGGCGCTGGATTGATTCCTGGAGCTGATCGTGACGTGGTAAAAGTACTAGAGAATCGCATTAAAAAACGTTTTGAAGCAATTTATACCAATACTAAGTGTGCCAAAGTTGAAGCAAAAGCAGATGGTATCTGGGTTACTTTTGAAGGTAATGGTGCACCAACTGAACCACAAAAATTTGATAAAGTGCTGGTAGCGGCTGGTCGTCGTCCAAATGGTAAGTTGATTGGTGCTGAAAATGCTGGTGTGATTGTACAAGATAATGGTTTTATTCCTGCTGATAAGCAACAACGTACTAATGTTGCGCATATCTATGCTATCGGTGATGTAATCGGTCAACCTATGTTGGCTCATAAGGCGGTACACGAAGGTCGTGTGGCTGCAGAAAATTGTGCTGGCATGAAGTCATTCTTTGATGCGCGTGTTATTCCTGGTATTGCGTATACCGATCCTGAAGTGGCTTGGGTTGGTGTGACTGAGACTGAAGCTAAAGAAAAAGGCATGGAAATTGAAGTAGGAAAATTCCCATGGGCTGCTTCTGGGCGTGCTTTAGGCAATGGACGTTCTGATGGTTTCACTAAGTTGATTGCTGATAAAGCAACTCACCGCATTATTGGTGCAGCAATTGTTGGCGCTGGTGCTGGTGAGTTATTGGCGGAAGCATGTTTAGCAATTGAAATGGGTGCTGATATTCATGATGTAGCCCTAACGGTACATGCTCATCCAACATTATCAGAATCTGTGGCATTTGCTTGTGAAATCATTGATGGGTCAATTACCGATTTGTTTATGCCAAAAAAGAAAAAATAGCGTAATCTAAAATAAAAACCTCTCTATTGATAGAGAGGTTTTTTCATATGAGACCAAGTGATATACTAATCTAATAATAATGTTTGTTCAATTTTCTTATTAGTTAGTAAATGACCAATTGCAAAAACTATACTTAAACCAATTACCCACCAAAACAAAGTTGCAGGATTAGTTTGCTCTGTCATTGCGCCAAACTCTCCACCCAGCCATGCGCCAATTGCCCATGAAATAGCCATATTTAGAGATACCATGGTAGCCGAGAAATTTTTTGGGGCAAAGGTTGTTGCGGCAGCTAGCATTACTGGCAACGTTAGTAATTCACTAAATGAAAATAACGAATAAAAACCGATGATATACCAAGCACTACCAATGTAGTGACTATTAGCACCAATTGCTTTGACTAATGGTAATAATACAAAACTACCTAATGCAACCAGTAAATATCCCATTGATAATTTGAAACTTAAAGTCATATCCTTACCAGTTCTTTGACGATATTTTTGATATAACGTTGCAACTATCGGAGAGTAAATAATAATGAGTAACCCATACATACCAAAGAACCATGTGGATGGAATTTCAAAACTACCGATATGGCGGTCGATGTTTTTCTCTGCATATAAAGTTAATAAGCCATAGGGTAAGACATAAATTACATTCCAGAAAATATTGCTGATACATAATAGAATATATACGGTTGCTTTAGTTTTTTCATTTTTTGTCCACGGTTCTTTTATCTGTTTAGTTTTATCAATAACATTACCAACATGGCGTAAACTATGATTTCGTGTAATTAAAAAGTTAATGACCCCAATAAATAAACCAAATGCAGCTAAAACGAATGCATACTCAAAACTAAATTGCTGCTGAACGATTCCTCCAATCATTGGACCTAAGAATCCACCAATATTGATAGACATATAAAAGATAGCAAACGATGCATCTTTACGTGAACTTTCTTTTGCCGTAAAAAACTCGCCAACCATAGCACTAATCGCTGGTTTTAATAAACCACAGCCAGTGATTAAGAGTGCTAATCCAATATATAATGCGGTTTCACCATGAACAACAAGAGTCGCATGTCCGCACATCATGATAATAGCACCAAAAAACACTGCCAGTTTACGCCCAATTATCCGATCGGCAATTAAGCCACCAATTATAGGTGAAACGTACACTAAAGCACCATAATAACCAACTAAACGTAATGCCGATGCGTCACTCCAACCTAAACCACCTGCGCTAATTTTGGCTGATGCGTAAAGAACTAATAGGCTTTGCATAGTGTAGAAACTGAAACGTTCCCACATTTCTATAGATGATAATGCGATCACTCCACGAGGATAGTTTATTTTGAACATAGTGTAATCTCAAAAAAGTGTTAATGTGAAATATATATTTTACTTTATAATCAGTTGTAGTATAAATGTTTTTGTAGTTATTAATCTGTATAAGATAATGATTATTAAGGTTATATTTTCTTATTCAACTTGTATGTCTATGTAAGCTGTAATGAATTGTATTTTATAAATAAACCATAAGGTTATTTATATTAGTTATATCTAATGTAATGTATTGACTATCTTGGTCATATTTGTTATAATAACAAATTGAGGATTATTAATGAAAGGAGGCTTGTAATGACAAGTTTAGCACTCTCAAATTTACCAGTAGTTTCTAATGGTAGTATGGATGCATATATTAACTATGTTAATAGCCTACCATTATTAACAGAACAAGAAGAATATGATTATGCTGAAAAATGGCGTCAGAACGAAGATGCTGAAGCAGCTAAATACCTAGTACTCTCTCATTTACGCTTGGTTGTCTCAATTTCGCGTAACTATTTGGGTTATGGTTTGCCTTTGGCAGACATTGTGCAAGAGGGTACGATTGGCTTGATGAAAGCGGTAAAACGTTTTGATGCACGTCGCAAAGTACGATTAGTTACTTTTGCTATGCATTGGATTAAAGCCGAAATTAATGAATTTGTAATTAAAAATTGGCGAATAGTAAAAACTGTTACAACTAAGGCACAACGTAAATTATTTTTTAATTTGCGCTCTCAACGTGAAGATATTGGCAATTTATCTGAGCGGGAAGCAAATAGCATTGCAACCTCATTAGGAGTAACTCGTGATGATGTCGTTGAAATGAATATGCGTTTAACTGGCAGTGATGTAGCACTAATTGGTGATGGTAATAGTGATGAATCAGCTCCGATTGATTGGTTAACTGATACTGAACATACACCAGAAATGATTATTGAGCGTAAAGCAAGCGAGAATTTACAAACTGTTGGTATTGAGCATGCTTTAAGTCAGTTGGATGATCGTAGTCGACGGATAATTGAAAGTAGATGGTTAGTTGACAGTGATGAACAGCTAACATTGCATGATTTAGCCGCAGAATTTGGTATTTCAGCTGAACGAGTGCGTCAGATTGAGAATAAAGCTTTGCAAAAAATGCGTGGTTCGTTGGAAACATTTGTTAACTAAATAATAAATAAAAAACCTTCAGATTTTTGATCTGAAGGTTTTTTATTTAGTCAAGAATGTCATATATTAAGACAACATCCAACTATCGATATCTCAACTTTAGGGAGTCATTTTAATGAGCTCCCTAAACGCTATTAATGAGCAGATGATTGAGCTTTTGTTGCAGGAATTTCTTCGGTTGAGTCTTTAAGTGTAAACCATAACAATGCAGAAATACCTAATGTTATAGCACATACAGCAAATACTAAATCTTTATTTTCAACAACACTCAGAGCTTGACCAATACCTAAACTTGCTACCAATTGCGGTAACACTACTGAAAGGTTAAACAATCCCATGTATAGACCAATCTTATTACTACCCACTTTTTGTGTCATAATAGCAAATGGTAAGCTGATTGTTGATGCCCAACCAATACCAACAAACGCCATTACTACATAGATCATAATTGGAGTTATACCTAGATAAATCATGGCAAAATAACTAACAGCCATACTAGCAATACAAATAGCATGCGTACGCGCACGTCCGATTTTACGTGTTAGTGGCTCTAGGATTGCAACAGGCAATAATGCACCAGTCACATTAAGAATCAAGAATGAAATAGATACGATTTGACCCATTTTCATATTGTCTAAACCAGGCATTTTGTATTGTACATATGCAAACATGTAAACAAACATTGTTTGCACACCAATCCACGTAAATGAATGTGCAGCAAGAAGTTTTTTGAAACCAATGATACCAGCTTCCTCTTTTGATTTACCAGCTTCTTTTTGAGCTAAAGTGTAGAATATAAAGAAGAATGTAATAATTAGACATAAAATTACTACATAATCAATTTCTATACCATGAATAGATAATGAATAACCGTTAAAGCCAATTAATTTTTTAGCAATCGCATATACTGAATAAGCTAGGAACCCCCATAATGGTTGAATATCCATCATGATTTTACCAAATGAGCTTTTTTCTTGAATTTGCGCTAATTTTTCACGATCTTCAACTAATTCACGTGGCTCTTCAATAAATAATACAGGGAATATTGATAATACTAACACTAATACTACACCAACATAGATTAATACGTAGTTATCAAGCCATGCACCGATCACATATGCACCAACCCCAAATAAGCCAGATACTGTTTGCATCCAAGTGTAACCTTTAGTACGCTCTTTACCTTCAGGTGTTACATCGGCAATAATTGAACGAGTTGGGTTAAAACTCACATTAATTGACAAATCTAATAATAAAGCAACGGTAATAGCTACGCCCAAAACTCCATGTAAACCCAATGCAGAAGAAATAACATCAAGATTTGGTAATGCCAATAACATTAATGAACATAAAATACCACCAATGATAATAAATGGACGACGGCGACCATTCATAAACCATACGTTATCACTGATTAGACCAACAATAACTTGTCCTAAGATACCAGCGATTGGACCTGAAGCCCAGACTAGACCGATTTCATCAATTTTTAGACCATACTTAGTGCTTAAGATCCAGCTTAATGCTGAAATTTGAATACAAAGAGCAAAACCCATCGCAGTAGATGGAAGCCCAAGGACGATATAGAAAAAATTACTCAATTTTTTCTGCATGTTGGTTAACATAATTTAGTACCTCACAAAAATATATTAATTAATAGAAAAGATAATAAAAATGGAATCCTGAGTAACAAGATTCCATTGAGTTTTAATTATGACGCGCTACAAGTAAATCCAGCACTGCTAGGAACTGCTCCAGTGTAAGGAACAAAGTACATTACTGACTGTCCTGGTACGTATAATTGATTAATTTCACCGTTGTGGATATTAACGATTTGATGAGACATCAAATCAATATAACAGCCACTAGCTAAACTGGTTGACGAATTTGTTAATTCGTAAGCAGTAGTTGATTTATTAACAATAAACACATAGTTATTACCACGAGTTAATGCTGCAACATTATCGCCACCGCTTTCTACACTGGTATTAATGTTTGCCCATGTCATTGTTTTACCAAGTGCTTGATTGTGGAAATAAATACCTGCAATAACTTCATTTAGATTCCAATAAGACACACTACCATTACCTAGACCTGATACCATTTTACCAGCTGAATTTACACCTATATTTGATTCGGCTTGTAAATCAGCGAATACATATGGAGTACCAGCCTCAATTGCCATGATAATACCGTATGCTAATGGTGCATTATAATAATTCATAGCAAAGTCCCAGTTTCCTTGCGCTGGAATCCATGGGCACATAGCGCGTGGGTTGAAACTATCTGGCACAGTGTCTTGATCCATCGCTAGATTAATAGCATTAACCCCAGCTAGAGTTCCATTGTTGCTTGATTGGTAAGCATTGCTACTGCTTATCATTGAAGTCAATGATGCTTGTAATGCTCCTCCCATATTAAGCGCAGATACTAATCCTGCTAACAATGGGAAATTTAACATCTTCATAGTATTACCAGATGAGTTATTACCAGATGCTGTTTTGATAGAGGTATAGCTGTTATATGGACTAGCACTAGTGTTTGGATACTCACCAAAGAAAACGTTAGTATCTTTATTATACGCACTAGTATCGCTAAATAATTGATTCCAGAAGGTGACGCTTTGTCCACTAATATCATCAATACGGAAACCATCAACATTAAACCCTGCGGTAGCACTAGCATTGCCACTCATTGTACCAGCACTGTTATTGTAACCCATCAACCATGCAGCGTAACCATCAAATACCGATTGAGTTCCGCAAGATGCAGCGCCAGACCAACCGCTTGATGAGTTTGATGCGGAAGGTAGTACATTATCAAACCAGCCAGCAGTACCAGAAAAATCTGCTTTCCACGGTGCAGAAGTAGGATTTGGAGTTGGGTTATATGTTGTATTTGGATTGTTTGCCCACAAGGCAGTTACGCCATTGGTATTATTGGCAAAAGAAGCACAAGTAGTAGCGGTATTACCAAAAGGAAGATAGCCAGATACTTTAGTTTGTGGCCACCAGAATTGCGATAAAGCTTGTGTATTGCCACTATTGTAGTTGTATGTTTGCCCGCTATATGCTTCGTAATATGTTGTTGCAGAATTAGCATTGATGTTTGTTTGTGCACCTGGTTGTGCAAATTGATGAATCGCTACATCCACAATAACTTGTAAACCAGCGGCATGAGCATTTGTAACCAATGTCGCAAGTTGCGCTGCAGTACCGTAAGTCAATGGATTACTCTCATTACCAATTTGTCCAAAATCCATCGGTTGGTAAGCGCCATACCATGCAGGAATATTGCCAGTATACCAAGCTGGTTGTGCCATATCTGGTGGTGCAGAGTACATTACTGCCGCATTATATTGTGGTGGTGAAACCCAAATTGAAGTATAACCCATAGCTGCGTATTGTTTTAGCATCGCTGGTGTGATATTTGCAAAAGGTGTATTAAATAACTCCAAAATAACATCAGTATTACGACTTGAGTTTGTACCATAACCTGTTTTTGCAGCAGCAATTCCGCTTGGTAAGCTCATGCCATATGCAGCAGAACCAAATGATGTAGATGTTCCACCGTAAGATGTATTTGTACCTGTACAGTATTGTTCTATAGTTTGCGATCCTTTAATGTTTTGATTCGCACTGTTTGACCAAGTACAAGTGTTATTTTGGCAAATTGCATTTTCTAAACCTGTTACTGGAACAGTGTTCTGAATACTAACTTTATTAGCAGACTTTGTTGTCCCAACTGGTACTAATGTCATATTTAATGTGGATGTATTTGGGTTGCTACTACTACCAGATGAACATCCATTAATTACCATCGCAGTCCCTAGTGTTGCAATAAGTAATGCTATCGGTTTCAATTTCATGAAATACCCTTCCATTTATTTTTGTTTTATGTGTTTAAATCTGCTTTATTCTTTAAGTTAGTACAAAGCATAGTACAACATTATACCGTATAAATAATCGTTTATAGTCGCAATTATTGTTTTTATTCAACATTAAATTTGTACTTGTTACTACAGATAACATTATTGCGAGTATATGTTATTTTTTTTGTGTAAAAGATGCAACAAAATTAACCCTGCATAAGGTACTGATTTAATTTGATGGTTGTTTATGTGTCTTATTTATGTGGGATTTTTGGATGTATAGTTATGAATTATCTACATAATATGTATGTCTTGTTTTATAATCACTCATGAAAAAACTATATTTATTGAGGGCTTTTATAATGAAAAAAACGCTTTTATGTACTATTTTGGGATGTTTAGCAAGTGTAGCTTTTGCCGACACTGTTGAATCTGCGGTTGTTAGCGCTACTCCTACCGCTCCTCCCGCTCCTGTGGCGGTAACTGATACAAATCCGAATGCTGGGTTTATTGGAAGATATAATTATTTTCAAAATCCATATGGATGGATGATGTCTGGTGGTGGAACACTGCATTTGACAGAAAGCCAAATTGAGCAACAGAATTGGGCAGAGAAATTATTTGCAGGTGGTACATATAACGTTTTTGCTGGTGCAACATATAATCAATGGGATGGCAGTTATGCATCAGCAGGTAAATCTTATGGTGCAAACATATTTGCACAAACAGGTCAGATTGGTGGGTTTTCTCTTGGTGGTGTTGTTTCAATTATGAACCCTGTTGGTCAATTAAATAATGACGTTAATCCAATTCGTCCAGGAACTAATGTTAGTGGGCGTTTCCAATCAATGTATATTCCAACTTTTACATCGTTAACGTTGCCAGAAGCTTTTATTGAATATCAATATAAAAATGTAGTTAATGCAGATTTGGGTTATGTTGCATTTGATAATAGTCCATGGTTGTCTGGTAATATGTATACCAATATGTTAACTGTTCCTACTACGTATCAAGGTATTGGTGTCAACGTATACGCTGGTAATGGTTGGGTTCTTTCTGCATTAGGGTTTAATGCGGCTGAATTTGGTGCAGAAAAAACTGGTTTTACAGGACAGACTAACTATACTAGTTGGATTGATTCTCCTAATGCTGGCTCAAATGGTACAGCTGCCATAGGTGCTCAGTACACTGATAATAGTGGTAATTATAATGCACGTATGTGGGGCTATCAATTTGATAATTATGGTACACTATTGTACGGTGATGGTAGCATTAACTTCCCAATTAAAGGTACAGGACACTCGTTCAATCTTGGGGCACAGTTTGCAACCAGTCAACAATGGTTCCAATCGAGCAATGCGATGAATACAAGTTCAGTATCAGGTGCTGGTAACATTCAAGCCTACGCAACTGGTGTGAAAGCTGGTTGGGCATATGATCAATATATGTGGCAGTTGAATTTAAGTGCCAATACAATGTGGGGTCCTAGTAATGCATGGCAGGGTGGTGCAATAGTTTCTCCTTATACACAATCATTACAAGTAGATCCATTGTATTCTGAGGCATGGTCATACAATATGGTAACTAGTGGTCAACCTGGTAATATGTATAAAGCGCAAGCACAGTTTGCGTTAGGTAACTGGGGGCAAAATTTAATCTTCCAACCTGTTTATGTTTATGTAGCAAATAATAACCCAAATACCAACGGGCTACAAGAGTTGGATTTAGTAATGAACTATCCATTACCACAAGTTCGCGGTTTGTACCTATTTGGTGTATATGCTCAACAGTGGTATAGTCAATCAGCTGTAGGTTCTGTAGGTGGACAAGCTGGTAGTGGTGGAAATAATGGAAATTATCAACCAATTGAGATTCAAGCTGGTATATACTATACGTGGTAACTTTATTAAAAAGGAATTAACACATGAAAAAACTATTAATGACTTTATTAACTTGCGCCGTAGCAAGCTCGTTTGCGATGACAACCGTTAATTTAGATACTTCAAATTATCATTGTAATGGTACTAAGTTAACGTCACAGACTACAATTACAAGTATTCAAAATAATTGTCATAATGTAAAAGTGATTGTACATGCAGAGCCTACTGGTGGGATGTATGCCGATCGTGAGCCAGGCGGTGGTGCTCAAATGACTATGATTACTCCAACTGATGATGACACTATGTTGGATAAAGTTGAATTTTATTCTGACAAAAATACTTATTTGATTTGTTATTACAAAAATAACAAATATGTTAAATGTAAAGCTAAACCAGCTAAAAAACCAGCGGTTGCTAAAGCTACAACGTCAGCACCAGCGGCAGCTACAACTGCGACATCAGCGCCTGTTGCTAGCAAATAGTTGTTATAAAATTTGTAAAACGCTCCATCATTATGATGGGGCGTTTTATTATATTGAAACTGAAAGAATTTTCTTTCTAATAACTTGAATAATCTTTAATTAGATAAACTTTCTCCATTATAATAATGCTTTAATTTATATTAAAGGTTTGTAATGTCAACACACCAAGTCAGTTATACAGCACATAGTTCCGCAGTTATTGATAACGGGGCGCAAATCGGTGATGATACACGCATTTGGCATTTCACACATGTGTGTGGTGGTGCGCAAATTGGGCAAAAATGTTCATTAGGACAAAATGTATTTATCGGCAATGATGTGAAAATTGGTAATAACGTTAAAATCCAGAATAATGTTTCTATTTATGATGCCGTATATCTAGAAGATGACGTTTTTTGTGGACCATCAATGGTTTTTACTAATGTCTTTAATCCGCGTAGTCATGTAATTCGTAAGCACGAATATCGTAAAACGTTAGTAAAACGTGGTGCAACTATTGGTGCTAATGCAACCGTAGTTTGTGGAATTACCATTGGTGAATATGCCTTTATTGGTGCGGGCAGTGTTGTTAATAAAAATGTTTTACCGTACGCAATGATGGTGGGTGTACCTGCCCGTCAAATTGGTTGGATGTGCCAATGTGGGGTGAAATTAGAGTTTAATGATAACGTTGCGACATGTTCATGCTGTGGTACTGAATATTTTCTACATACCAATCATTGCGCGCCTAAATCATGAATTTACGCTCCTTGATGGCAGAAAGTTTGTTACCACGTCTTGAAACGCGAATTTTATTGCAACATATTATGGGATTTAGTCAAGCTCAATTAATTAGTCGTGATGATACCTGCGTGACGGCAGAGCAACTAAAATGCTTTTTGGATTATCAGCAGCGAGCGTTATTAGGTGAGCCAATCGCGTATCTTCTCGGTTATAAAGAATTTTATGGACGCAATTTTCAAGTCACACCAGCAACGCTCATTCCGCGCCCAGAAACCGAATTATTAGTTGATAAAGTTTTAGAGCTAGCGCCTAGCGATGCGCGTATCATTGATTTAGGAACTGGGAGTGGTTGTATTGCAATTTCTTGTAAACTTGAACGTTCAGATTTACAGGTTGTTGCGGTTGATGTTTCACCTGATGCACTCCATGTTGCAACTAATAATGCTTGTCAATTAAGTGCGGCAGTTGAGTTTATTAGTAGTAATTGGTTAAATAGTGTTAGTGGTAAATTTGCTATAATTGTTAGTAATCCACCGTACATAGAACACGATGATCAGCATTTAGCAAACTTACGCTATGAACCTATCTCTGCGTTGACAGATTTTGGGGATGGATTAGAACATATTCGTATAATTTGTGCACAAAGTCAAAAATATCTACAAAATAATGGTTGGCTTTTGATTGAACATGGTTATAATCAAGGGTTATCTGTCCGCGAAATTTTTAATAGTAATAATTTTAGCAGTGTAGAGACGATTCGTGACTATGCTAATCTTGAACGTTTTACGCTTGGATGTTACTTAAAGAATTAATTTATCATATTGGAGTATTTGTAGATGCCATACAAAAACAATGAGTTTTCATTAATAACAACTAAATCACAACCCCTAATCCCACCATATTCTCTGGTTTTATTTTTACTTAGTATTGCAGGTGGAGTTTTTATTTGGTATTCTGGGTTAAATAAAGAAGTCTTTTTACTAATTAACCATCAACATGGAATTTTGCCTGATGATGTTTGGCTTGCATTTAATATGCTGTCGTATAGTAAATATTTTATTTTACCAACTCTTTTAATTTTGGCGACCATATTACTGCGACGAGATAAACTGCTGAATGTAATTTTATTAATTGGCGCTTATTTTGTCTTATTTGCAGCACTTAAGCATCTAATTGGTGAGGCTCGTCCATATATTGTTCTGCCTCAAGATAGCTTTTTTTGGTTAAATCAGTATGAAAACGCAGTGAAATCTGCACATTTATCTTTTCCTTCTGGACATACGGGTAATGTTGCAGTATTTGCTTTTGGTTTAAACTATTTACTCTTTGCAAATAAGAAATGGTTACAATTTCTAATGCTCATGTTGGTTATTATGGTGGCATTAGCACGTATTTGTACTGGGTGGCATTGGCCTTTGGATGTGTTAGCTAGTAGTTTAATTGGATATGTATTGGTGAAAATTATTTTAGCACCAGACTTGCGTAATCTGTTGAGGAAAAAAGAGCATGTTCGTTACTAAGCATTTAGAGGATGCAACGAAACCACTATTTAGCTATGAGATTGTACCACCATTAAGGGGTAGTTCTTCAATTGGGAATGTATTTTCTATAATTGAGCAACTGTTACCCTATGATCCTAAGTGGATTAATGTGACTACTCATGCGTCATCTCTCTTATATGTAGAAAAAGGTGATGGTTCTTTGGTGCGCCGCATTCATAAAAAACGTCCTGGTACGATAGGTATTTGTGGGGCTATCCAAAATAAATATGGTATTGATGCCGTTGCCCATGTTTTATGTCAGGGATTTTCGCAACAAGAGACTGAAGATGCTCTAATTGAATTAAACTATTTGGGAATAGATAATATTTTGGCATTAAAAGGCGATAACCTAAATTATAATCGTGTTATTGCTGAATATGAATCAGTTAATAAACATGCGGTAGATTTAGTTGGGCAAGTAGCTTTAATGAAGCAAGGGAAATTTTTAGGCAATACTGAATATTCGCCGATGCATTTTTGTACTGGTGTAGCAGCTTACCCTGAGAAACACTTTGAAGCAGCTAATATGGAGCTAAACTTAGAGTATCTTAAACAAAAAATTGCAGCAGGTGCTGATTATATTGTTACTCAAATGTTTTTTGATAATCAAAAATTTTTTGCGTTTGTAAAAGCTTGTCGAGATGCAGGAATTACTGTGCCGATTATTCCAGGCATCAAAGTAATTAAATCAGTTGCCCAAATTAACTCCTTACCGCGCTTATTTCATATTGATCTTCCGCATGAATTAGTTACGCGGTTACTAACTAATCCAGATAATGCGGTAAACATTGGTAAAGAATGGGCAATGCAACAAGTTGGTGAGTTATTAGATTTTGGTGTACCATGCGTGCATTTTTTCTTGATGAATGATGTGGATAATGTCTTAGATATCATTCGTAATTATAATAATAAATAAAGAAAGGTCTGGAATGCGAAAGCCGATTATTGGTATTACTTCCAATATCGATAGTATTAATGCAATGTCAAATAGTAGTGATGAATTTATCTTTGTACGTACTAATTATACTCATGCAATAATCGAAAATGGTGGAATTCCAATTATTTTAAATAGTTTAATTGGAAACGAGGATGCTTCTGCGATAGTCGAGCGTCTTGATGGGATTTTATTTATTGGTGGACAAGATGTTGATCCACGTTGTTATAATGAAGATTGTAAAATTACGTATTGTGAGAGTATTGTTGGCTCAGGAACTCCGTACAATCGTCCATTGCGTGATAAGCCCAATTATGAACGCGATTGTTTTGAGATCTCATTATACAATGCTGCAAAAAAATTAAAAATGCCAGTTTTGGGTATTTGTCGTGGTTATCAATTGATTAATGTGGCTGAAGGCGGTAGTTTACATCAGGAAATTCCAATTGAAGGTGTTTTGCATACGATTTTACCTAATGAGACGATTCCTACTCATGAACTATTAATCCATGAAAATTCGCATGCCCATGAGATATTTGGTTCAACTTGCTTTTTGACTTGTTCAATTCATCATCAAGGAATTAAACATATCGGTGATGGATTAATTGCAACAGGGTTTGCCAAAGATGGTTTGGTTGAAGTAGTTGAGAGTCGCGATCCAGAACATTTTGTCATTGGTGTGCAAGGTCACCCTGAACGAATTTGTAAGCAATACGATGAGCACAACTCATTGTTTGCTGCATTTATTGACGCATCTAAAGAGTATGATAAACGTCGTTATCATGAGATAGATGCCAAGTAGCATAATTTATTTAAATAATTAGTTTAATAATTAAAGGATTTAGTCATGAAAAAATTTTCTCTAGTTTTAGGTTTGTGTGTTGCATCATCAGCATTTGCTGCTAACCAATGTGCTAATCCAGTTGCACAGCTTACAACGAATCAAGGCGTGATTGAGATTCAATTAAACCAAGCTAAAGCACCTAAAAGCGTAGCGAATTTTGAACAATATGTTAATTCTGGATTTTATGCTGGTAAAATTTTTCACCGTGTAATTCCCGGCTTTATGATTCAAGGTGGTGGTTTTGATAAATCATTAACTCAAGCCGCAACTAAAGCACCGATTAAGAATGAAGCAAATAATGGTTTGGCTAATGATAAATATACGATTTCAATGGCGCGTACCAATGATCCAGATTCAGCAACAGCACAGTTTTTTATTAATGTAAATGATAATAAATTTTTAAATTATTCGGCAGCTAATTCTGGTTATGCGGTATTCGGTAAAGTGATTAAAGGACAAAACGTAGTTGATAAAATTGCTGCAGTACCAACGCATACTGAAGGAATGTATGAAAATGTACCGAATACACCAGTAATTATTCAATCGGCAAAAATGTTACCTTGTAGTAAATAATTGTTATGGTTCAATTCTCTAAGGCGGCAATTATTGCTCGTCCTAACTCAGAGCATTTGACGGAACAAGTTTATCAATTAGCTGAGCTTTTACAGTCATTGGGTATTAAGCCATTTATTGATCAAAGCTATACCCAAAACGTGATTAAGAGTGACTTTGTCCATTGTGATATTGAGGAGTACTTACCCCAAATTGATTTGGCAATCATAATTGGTGGGGATGGTACTTTACTCTCTGCTGGTCGTAAATTAGTTGCGCATGAAATACCCTTAATCGGTATAAATCAAGGTAAGCTTGGTTTTATGACCGATGTCAGTGCCAATGACATGATATGTGTGCTCACAGAAATGTTGACAGAAGATAAAATAATTGAAGATGAACGGTATTTAATTTCAGCGCAGATAATTCGTGATAATCAAGTGGTTTATCAATCATTAGCATTAAATGATGTTGTTATATCGCGTGGTGCGATGGGAACCATGATTGAATTTGATATTACTATTGATAATGAGTTTGTGTGTTTGCAAAAAGCCGATGGTTTAATTTTTGCAACACCATCTGGTTCTACCGCATATTCTTTAGCCGCTGGTGGACCAATTGTCCATCCGTTAGCTAAAGTTATTTCAGTAATTCCAATTTGTCCTCAGTCAATGTCTAATCGTCCAATTGTGGTTCATGATGATGTGGTAATTCGTGTCCAAATGCTAACTGGTGCAGAATCGGTGATTCATTGTGATGGTCAAGAATATTGTGAGCTACATCCGAATGATATCATACAAATTAGTAAATCTGAGCGACCATTGCGGTTGTTGCATCCAGCTCATTATAGTTATTATCGTACATTACGCAATAAATTGCATTGGGCAAAACGTGTATCATAGGATTTAAACGTGGAGAAGTTTAGATGTTAGTCAATCTACAGATTAAGAATTTTTTACTGATTGATGAGCTAGAATTAGATTTTTATTCTGGTCTTACTGTTATTACAGGAGAGACAGGTAGTGGTAAATCTATTACTATTGATGCCTTAATGATAATTTTTGGTGCTAAAGCCAACCATGAGATTATCAGAGTTGGGCAGCCTAACGCATCATTTACTGCTACATTTGAAGTAAATAATCATAATATCTTGCAGTGGTTATCAGAACGAGAATATTTAGATAGTAGCGAAGAGAATACGATTATCTGTCGGCGAGTAATTGACCGTAATGGGCGATCAAAAGCTTATATCAATAGTTTACCTGTAACATTAGGGGTTCTTAAAGAACTTGGTGAGATGTTACTTGATATTCATACTCAACATGCATCAATTGCGTTACTTAAAACTGAGAATCAGCGAACACTATTGGATGAATTTGCTGGGCATATGGTACAGGTTGAACAGTTAGCTGATAAATACCGTGCAGTAATTACATTGCAGGATAAGCTAACTGCAGCGCGCGAATTTAGTCAAGATTTAGTCTTGAAGCAGGAGTTCTTGACAGAGAAGATCAATGATTTAAGTGAGCTTGGTTTAGGTGAAACTGAATGGGAAGATTTACAACTCCAGCAAAAGCAGCTCGCTAATGCAGGTCTAATTTTGCAAGAGTTAGATCATAGTTTGAATTATCTAGGTAATGATCAAAACTCAGTGCGCGATTTGATGGGCACGATTAGTAATAAATTAGCTAAAGTAGGAGAATATCTACCCAGCTATCAACAAATCTCACAACTAACTGAAAGTATTGAAGCTGAGTTATCTGAGTTAGAGCATGAATTACAAGCATGTGCTAATGTTATTGAACAAGATCCTGAATTATTAGCGACAATTGATGCGCGAATTGATGAAATCTATACTAAAGCACGTAAATATCGTATCCGACCAGAGGAGATTCTCACACAATTAGCGTTGTGGCAACAAGAATTAGCAGCATTGAATGCAGATACTGATTTGGAAAAGCTGGAGAGTGAATTAAATCTTATTCGGGCAGATTACTGGGCGAGTGCTACCAGAATTTCTGCAACTCGCCAAGCCACGGCTAAACAATTAGGCGCTTATGTGACTGATTTATTACATAAACTAGCGATTACGGGTGAGTTTCAGATTGATGTAGTTGCAACAGATACCATGACACCATCAGGCATTGATTCATTGCAATATCTAATTCGTTTTAACCGTGGAATGCAGTTACAGCCATTAAATAAAGTTGCATCTGGTGGTGAATTATCACGAGTTGCATTAGCTTTGTATGTTACATTGAGCATAAATAATCCACCAGAAGTTATTATTTTTGATGAAATTGATGTTGGTATTGGTGGTGGTATTGCTGAAGTAGTGGGTACTTTATTAAAAGAACTTGGCGTGTCTAAGCAGGTAATTTGTATTACGCACCAGCCACAAACGGCATGCTGTGGTAATCATCATCTGATTGTGCATAAATATACCGAGAATGAAGTTACTAAATCAAGCATTGATTACATCGACAATGGACGACGAATTCATGAAATCGCGCGAATGTTGGGTGGGTTGCAGATTACTGAAACTACCTTACAACATGCTCGTGAAATGCTGGGAGATGAAAAATGAGAGTGACTGTCTTGAAATTATCAAACTGTGAAATCTTATGAATACCTTCGTTATTGCGTTGTTATCGGTTGCGATTGTAGTTTTTGTTGGGTGGTTGGCAGGGAAATTAAATATTATTCCTGCCCATGTAGATAATGCATTTAGTATTTTTATTCTTAAATTTAGTTTACCATTATTACTTTTCTATTCATCGGTGACTACTCCTGTTACTCAAATGCTTGATCCAAAAATTAATGGTGCCTTCGCTGTTAGTTTAATTGGTATGTTTATTTTGATGTTTGTAACTCATAAGTTGATTTATAAACGTAGTTTACAAGCAAGTGCTGAGAGTGCATTTGTATGCGCTTATCCCAATAGCGCATTTCTGGGAATTCCACTAATGTTGTCAATTGTCGGTAATAGCGCAATGGTGCCAATTGTAATTAGTAATATTATTGTTGGCGTGTTTATTATTCCTGCTACTTTAATTATGATTGAAATTGGGGTAATGGGTAATGATAAACAGGTTAATATTCGTCATATTTTGCTAAGAGTATTAAAAACTCCATTGATAATTTTACCGTTATGTGGAATTGTGTTAGCCGCATTGGGAGTTAAGCTACCAGAAGTAATTGCTCATCCATGTCAGATGCTGGGTAGCACGACACCTGGAATCTCGTTATTTACCTTAGGTCTTATTATGTCTCGTTTTAAAATAAGATTTAGTAAGCTAGCAACGATGAATATTTTCAGCAAAAATCTATTACATCCTTTTTTGATGGTGGGGATTGTTCAATTATTTGGGTTAACAGGGATAGTTGCCAAAGAGTTAATTGTACTTTGTGCATTACCTACTGCGATTACGGCAACAATTTTTAGCGTGACTTTTGAGGTTGAGCCAGAGATAAATGTTAGTAGCACTATTTTAGGCACTATTTTATCCATGGTAACCGTCTTTGGCTTTTTGTGGTGGTTGAAGTTATAAATTATGAGATTAATAAAAAAGATGTAGCATGATAAACTGTTACACCTTTTTTATGGATTTTATTTAACTTAAAAAGCAGGAACCGCAATTCCATTTAAGTTTTGTTTAATAAATTGTTTAGTATCAGCAGATTGTAATGCCGCTTTCAATGCTTTAATTTTAGCTTGATTTATTTCGTCACTGCGTGTTACTAAGGTATTGGCATATTCCTGATTATAGTGCTCGGTGATAACTACATTTTGCAATGGTAAATGTGCTAAATGAGCTCGTCCTAAATTTAGAATAGCAAAATCTACGGTGTGGTTTTTCAAACTAGTAGGTATCACTGTAGGATCTAGGCGATATAGTTTTACATTATACGGATTTTGAATTACATCTTCAATCTCAGGATTTGCTTTTTTATTATCTAACACGATGATTTTATTGGCAGCAAGTAGTTTCAATGCACGTGATTCATTAATTGGGCTATCTGGAATTGCAATCGATGCACCTTTCAAATTACTTAAAGATTTATCCACATTAGTATTTGCTTTTGCAGAAATTAAACCAACAGGTACAAAGAAGATATCTGCGACGCTAACTAAATTAGTTTTATGACGCTTGTTGTATAGATTCATATATGCATCATGTTGGAAGAAATTTGCATCATCATTACCTTCTGCCAATTCCCAATTTGGGTTGCCTTTATCAGGAACTGCACGAATATAAGTAATAAATGGATTGTTGTAGCTTTGATAACGGATGATATGTAAATCATAGCCTTGTTTAGCCAGTGCTGGTTTAATATGCTCTAGCACTACAGCGTTAGGATATTCTGTTGCAGCAACCTTAATTTCTTCAGCATTAACTAAACTTGTTATCGTTATAATAGAGCTTAATAATAAAAATTTTAATATAGATGTCATAATAGTATGTCCCCTCAGTCAACTAAAGGTGTGCATTGTAACATATTGATTTTACATGGTGTAAAAAAATTCTCTAGGATAAAACTAGAGAATTTCACTTTAATATCGTTACATAATCTCAAACAATGAGCTAAGAACTATATTACATCATGTGTTGACCACCATTGATAGCTAATTCAGCACCAGTCATGAAACCAGAAACATCAGAAGCTAAATAATTAACTAATGCTGCAATTTCTTCTGGTTTACCCAAACGACCAACAGGAATACCCGCAATAATTTTATTACGAACTTCTTCAGCAATAGCCATCACCATATCTGTACCAATGTATCCAGGAGCGATAGTATTTACTGTAACGCCTTTTTTAGCACCTTCTTGAGCCAAAGCCATAGTTAAGCCATGAATACCTGCTTTAGCAGCAGAGTAATTTGCTTGACCAAATTGACCTTTTTGACCATTGATAGAAGAGATGTTTACTACGCGACCAAAACCACGTTCACACATACCATCAAATACTTGTTTAGTCATATTAAATGCACTATTTAAGTTCGTGTTGATAACTGCTAACCATTGATCAGCTGTCATTTTTTTAAACACGCCATCACGAGTAATACCCGCATTGTTTACTAAAACATCAACATTGCCCAATTTTTCTACTACTTCAGCAACTGCTTTTTCAGCATCTGCGAAATTAGTTACATCACATTTAACAGCCAAGAAATCAAAGCCTTCGCCTTTTAATTTAGCAACCCATTCTTGAGCCTGAGCATCATCTCCAATGTATGTAGTTGCTACTTTGTGACCGCTGTTTGCTAGCGCTTTACACATTGCTGTACCTAAACCACCCATACCACCTGTTACTAACGCAACTCTCGCCATAATTAACTCCTTTGGGTTAAAATATATACCTAACACTTAAATTATAAAATTACGACAGATAAACACACCTATGATTACTATATTTTTACATCGCTTTCTACAGAGTTTTTTATTGCCGCCATTGAATTCTTTGTTAATTATATTACTCGGCGTATTTTTTTTCAAGTTGCAGCGCAACAAAAGATATGCTTTAATTTTGTTTGGAGTGTTTACGCTCTATTTACAAGCGACGCCATATTTTGCATATTATCTAAATAAAATGATTGCCCCAGAACCTATGCACCTGAATCAGTTGAAAAATGCACAGGCGATAGTTTTGTTGGGTGGTGGTGTTAACAATAGTGCAATTGAATATGGAGTACATGCAGTATCAAGTAATGATACATTAGCAAGAATTCGTTATGCTGCCTATTTAGCGAAAAAAAATCCTGATTTGCCGATTTTTACTTCTGGTGGTGCAATTGATACCAAGAGTTCAGAAGCTAGTTTGATGAAAGCATCCCTACAAGATGAATTTGATGTTGAAAATGATATTTATTTAGAACCAGATTCAAAAACAACTAAAGAAAATGCTAAATATACTTCACATTTACTACAACAATATAAAATTTCACGGGTAGTTTTAGTTACCTCTGCTAGCCATATGCGTCGGGCAAGTGCTTTATTTCAAGAAAATGGTATTCAGGTGATTCCTGCTCCAACTGGTTTTTTCTCGCTTGGTTATACGACGATGCCAATTTTATGGTTTATTCCAACAGCACAAGCAATGGCAACCACGTCTGCGGTAATGCACGAATTAATCGGATATGTTTACGATATTCAATAATTACTTAATATTGCGTGATTGAGATAAAAGATTATTTAATTAATCTGCGACGATAAATGGTATAACCTATATCTTGTTCGTGCTATATAGTGTACAATCATATTAATCGTATAAAAATAGGATGCAAAAATGAGTGAAACGGTGCGCAGTATAACTAGAGTACAGGGATTTAATGATGGTGAAATGGATTTTCAGTTACTGCGTCAATTGGGTTCTGCTACCTATGGTGGTGCAGCAATTGGTGAAATCCTATCATTAGTACCTAAAATTTCAGGTGAAACTGCTGATGAATGGGTGACTGAATTTACTATTTTGGCGAACAATCAGCAACAAGATGCTCAGATGCGTCTTCTCAATGGACATTTGATTAGTGCGCGCGAACAATTCTTGAAAGCATGTAATAGTTTTCGTGCAGCGGAATATTATACTCATTCTAATCATCCCACCCATCGTGAATTAGGTCTTAAATCCCGCGACAACTTCCTAGAGTATCTCAAACTTAGTGAATATGGCAATATAGTTTCATTTATCGAATATAATGGACTACAGTTACCTTACTATTTAATAACACCAACTAAAGAAGTAATAACCAGAAAAACCATTATTATTATCAGTGGGTTTGATGGCACTCTTGAAGAATCTTTTATTCAATTTGGCTTAGCAGGATTAGCGCGTTGCTATAATGTTGTCTGTTTTGCAGGTCCTGGTCAAATGGATAGCTTGCGTTTTAATCAAACTCATTTTGAACCAGATTTTGATAAACCAGTTAGTTGTTTAATTGATATATTATCGAATTATCCACAAATTGATGTTAATCAATTGGCGGTGATGGGAATTAGTTTTGGGGGTTATTTTGCTACTCGTGCAGCATGTTATGAGCCACGAATTAAAGCGCTTATCGCTAATTCACCAATCATTAACCTCAAGCGCTATGTTTTAGGTTTTTCAGTACAAGATGATAATGAGATTCGCGATGATGAAGATTTTAGTTATTCTGATATTCATTTAATTCCTGATGAGGTTATGCCTCCGAGCTTGAAAGAATTAACCGCCAATTTATTACTGCGTTTTGGCAATAAATCCATGAAACAAACGGTTAATTATTTGGACGAATTTAATATAACTGAGCACATTGACCAAATCAATTGTCCTACACTTGCATTAATCGGTACTGGTGAGGGAGAAGAGCCTTTTCGACAATATCGCGACTTCTTAGCAAAACTTAGATGTGTTTCTTCTGCGTATCAGTTTACTCTTGCTGATGGAGCAGATACGCATTGTCAAGTTGCTAATCTAGGGTTTTCTAATTGTGTGGCATATGATTGGCTGGATGAACAATTTAATCAGTAGGGACATATCTTTTTTACATTGGCTTAAGGTTAACGCCATATTTTGTTTTAGTGATACTAATTAATCATTAAACAACGTTATTAGCCATTTTTTATTATGTAAGTTTAGGGATAAATAGTTAATGAAATATAAAAATACTACATTGGAATTAGATGGAATTATTTGTCATACATTGATTGGTTGTTGTGAGCATGAGCGGATTAATCGCCAAGACTTAGATGTGAGTTTACAACTTGAATTAGGTAGTATTAGTACTAATGATGATTTGACTAAGACTGTTGATTATTGGGAGTTATGCTCTTTTGTTAAAGAATATGTTGAGGAAACCACATATTATTTATTAGAAACTTTAGTAGAGCAAATTGCGGATGCAATACTTGCCAAATATTCTTTAGTTAAAGCAGTGACGGTTTCAATTTGTAAACTTAGTTTAAATAATCAAAAATCGCGCACGATAAAATGTCGCCATTACCAAGAACGAGTGTATAAAATTGCATTGGCATTGGGTTCAAATATGAATAATCCAAGGCAACAGGTTATCTCCGCGATCGAAATGTTAGCCGAATTTGTTGCCGATATAAAGGTTGCGCCAATTTATCGTAGTTCACCGTATGGTTACACAAATCAAGATGATTTTTATAATACTTGTATTAGTGGTTATACCCAGTTAGAACCTAGTGATTTATTAATTAAAATTAAAAAACTGGAGAAACAACAAGGTAAGTATGAGCAATTTGAGAATGGACCACGAATTATTGATATTGATATAATTTTCTTTGCAAACCAGACGGTACAAGATGGGTGGTTAAATATTCCTCATCAAGCCATGCATGAACGAGATTTTGTCTTACGCCCATTAAATGATATTGAACCAGATTGGTTACACCCAATACAGAATAAAACGGTGAGTGAATTATTGACAACATTAACCAATGCAAATTATGTAATTAGTGAGTAGATATATTATTTGAGGATGCTTAAATTATGCTATTGCAAATAGTTTGTGCCAATAATAAACTACAATTACGTAAATGGATTCGTGCTAATCAGAGCGCGATTATACGCAAATCTAGTTGTTATCTGTATAATGACAATATCTATCTTGGTGTATTGAGTCATGGTCTGCTAGACCATCTATCTAGTGTGGAATTGGTTACAGATCCAGACTTATGTGTTTACCGCTGGTGTCGTAGTGAGTTAGAGGATTCGTGTGACTTTATTTACTACGAATCACAAGCTAAGGTATGCACTAATGGCTGTAATCTGGATATTGCTGGTCAATTAGTTATACGGAGTTTTCAACCACTGACTGAAATGATGTTGATTGTTAATTTGACACCTGACTCATTTTCTGATGGTGGAAAATATGAGGTTAATTTAGCTACTACACTAAAGACAATTGAAATTGGATTACAAAATGGGGTAACAGTAATTGATATCGGTGCTGAGTCAACACGTCCTAATGCGGGATATGTTTCAACAGAAGAGGAAATTAAGCGCCTAATCCCATTGTTGAGTAGGTTAGAAAATCTAAAAGACAAATATACCTTCAAAATTAGCTTAGATAGCTACAAACCAGAAACTATCCGTTATTTTTTAGCTAAAGTTGATATTATTAATGATGTATCAAATAAGCTTGATATCAGTTTGATCAAGGAACTTACTGATTTAGGTAAGCAATACGTTCTCATGCATAGTTTAACGGTTCCAGCCAACCCCGCGATAAACTTAGCTCATAATTTAGATGTTACTACAGAATTATTGGAATGGTTTAATACCAAAATAGGAGAGTACCAAACTAATGGTGTTAATGTAGCGAATGTTATCTTAGATATCGGTATTGGTTTTAATAAAACGAGCGCACAATCATGGCAAATATTACGTAATTTAGCTAAATTCCAAGATTTACCATGTGAGATTTTGATTGGTCATTCGCGGAAAAGCTTTTTGGGGCTGATAACCTCGAAGACCGCGTCGGAGCGCGATTTAGAAACGGCAATAATCAGTAATGTAATAGCTCAGCAAAACATCGATTATATTCGAATTCATGATTATCAAAGTTACTTGCAGATAAATAATGTGAATAATAATTTAGGACGACGCTAACTATGGATAATTTGGCAACAATCATTGAAGAACTTTCTAATTTAAATCCACCCAATCAGAGTTTTGATAATCAATTAATACTGCAAGCATTAAATCTAATTAGTAATCCGCAGCATGATTATCCTGTGATTCATCTTGCTGGTACTAATGGTAAGGGCTCAACTGCATCATTTATTGAATCTGGATTGATTGCTGCTGGATATAACGTTGGTAAATATTCTAGTCCGTATATTCACTGCATCAATGAATGTATTAGTTTAAATCAACAGATGATTAGTGATGTAGAACTAACTCAATTATATCTTGAATATAAAGAGATATTAATTGCTCATAACATCTTTCTTAGTTCTTTTGAGATGCTAACACTAATCATGTTTGCATATTTTAGTCGCCATAAAGTTGATTATCTAGTTCTTGAGACTGGTTTAGGTGGTAAAGATGATGCCACTAATGTGGTTAAGAGTATGTTTAGCGTGATTACTAATGTATCCTTAGAACATACGCAGTTTTTGGGTCATGATTTATTGGGTATTGCTAAGCATAAAGCAGGTATTATTAACCACGGACTAACGGTAGTTGGGGATAATTCACCTGAATTGATTGATGCCGTTACGGAGCGTACCAAAAATTATGTTAGTATTAAAGAGCGTTATAGTGTAATCGATGTTAACCTAGATCGCCAAACCTTTACCACACGAGTTAAATTTTATGATCATGCTACTAATGAAGAGTTAAATGTAGTATTGGGTTTATTTGGTGATTTTCAGGTTGATAATTTCTTATGTGCATATACGGTCTTGCAGCAGTTAGGAATTAGTCGCGAATTGATTACTCTTAGTGCGCGTAACGTTCGTTGGTATGGACGATTACAAAAACTTCAAGATAAACCGTTAATGATTGTTGATGCATCGCATAATTTAGATGGAGTAACAAAACTTGCACAAAACCTAGTTCCATGGTTTCCAGCAGATAACAGTGTTATCATTTGTTCTATTTTGCGTGATAAAGATTGTCAAACCATGTTAAATCAATATGCACGGATTAGTCAGCAGATTATATTCTGTCCTCTTTCTAATCAACCACGTGCAAGTGCGGTGAATGATTTAGCCCAAATAGCGCAAGGTAAATTTAAGAAAATTAGCCTTGCTACATCGCCCGCTGAAGCATTAGAAATTGCAAAAGCTATGGATGTACCAATTTTGATTAGTGGTTCTTGTTATTTGCTCAAGTATTTTATGTAATTCTGAGGAAGTTTGCGAGCATTGCATGACCATGTTCCGTCATTATTGATTCAGGATGAAATTGCACTCCATAAATTTTATATAGTTTATGTTCAAACGCCATGATTTCATTCTGTTCAGAGTATGCGGTAATTATTAATTGAGTGTTGTGATTAATTTCTTTGATAATCAACGAATGATACCTTGTAACATTAAATGACATGGGTAATTGCGCGAAGAGTAAAGAAGTACCAACTATTTTTATTTTATCAATAACTCCATGACAGATGCGTGTTGCTGTTGTAATTTCTGTACCAAAAAACTGAGCGATCATTTGATGACCTAGGCAGATTCCTAGTAGTGGTATATCATGTTCTATTGCGCAATTAATGATAGGGTATACCAAATTTAGTGATTTATCTGACGGGTGCCCAGGTCCTGGACCTATTATTATGTGACTATAATCGCTAATATCAATATTCTCCAGATAAATTGAATCTGTTTTTATTAGGTGATATTGAAATCCTAACGCTGCAATATAGTCACCAATCATGTCAATAAATGAATCATAGTGGTCAATTATTAAAACCATATTAATTTATAATCCCAGCAAAATCACATTCAATTAATCCACGAACATCATTGCATAAATAGATTTTAGTCGCGTGCATCAACATCTCTTTAGTTATGATTTTTTCGTATATTTGTTGATGCTTAATCATATTGATGCGGTAAATTCCATTTAATAATCCACAGTTTATTGGTGGCGTAATTAATTGCCCATCTAGTTCAATGATAATATTATAAAAACGCCCCTCAGTAATCTCGCCATGCTGGTTAATAAACAATAATTCATCAATTCCATCGGGTTTAAATTGATTATCAAGCTGAGTATATAGCCCTCTTACTAATGGCGAAGTAGTTTTATAGCGAAATAATGGATGGCTAGTATCAAGAGCGTTATTCAATAATGCTACGCGAAATTTGCTCTTAATTTTAGTTATCGCTTGATACTCTAGTTTAATTTTACCCAATGCATCTAATTCAAGGCGTAGCTTAAACTGCTGGTGTTTATTCGGCGTAAGATCATTTGTAACTAACTGGTGTAATCCATTACGAATGTCATTCATATTATATACCCCAGTCCTCACTTTTTATGGCTGAATAAGCAATTCAAGTTGAGTAAATCGTTCTTTAACAAGTTGGTAATTAAAAAATAAAG
>RXKA01000096.1:0-2724 GCA_003962985.1 Pseudomonadota bacterium
ATGGCAAAGGTTTATTTAATTTTTCAACTGATTCAATAAATTCATTGAATTATTCATATGATGCTGATCTTGAACCAGATATACGATCACAACAAACTATACCGGACAAAATAAATGTATTAAGAAAAGTAATTCAAGTTAATTTTGATACAGACGATACAAACTATTTATTACCAATATCTGGTGAACGAATACAGTTCAATATAAATACTGATAACAAAACGGGAACAACATTAAACAGTTATATGGTAAATGGTTTTATTTTACAAAAACAAATATCTATAGAACAAAATCAGACAATTAAAAACCAATACTCAATTACACAATACATTGTGCAAGAAGATCCCATAATTACAAATTATACAAAATCTGGATATTATTTCAATCAATTTATTTTAAGCGGCCAAAATATTGAGAACGTAGCATCTTTATATTTTAATAATTCAATCCAGCAAGATTTTTCTATATCTGGGTATAATACAATTATTACAACTGTTCCAGTTACAGCAAGAAGCGGAATATTTGGAATAATTAGCAGAGATTCTAAATTAATAACCGGAGGATACTTTAATTTATTAGATAGCGGAATTAATGTAATGCGCGTAACTCCTATTTCTGGTTCATATTATAGCTCACAGTTTAATAAAGTAACCATTAGCGGAAATGGATTTTTTAATATTGATAGAGTATTATTCGGTGGACAAGATAGTAAATCTTATTCAATAAATCCAGCAGGAACGCTTATACAAGCATATGTTCCTGAATATGCTTTATACTCACCAATTATTGTTTATTCAACAACAAGAAACAAAATAGGTGCTTCATCTAACTTTTTAGTACCAATTCCAACTCCTAGAAAATATGAAATTATTAATGATCCATTAAATTATAATATTGGTAACACCGTTTTATGCCCATCTGGACTAATACGACTTTATGGTTCCAATTTTAATGCCGTAAGTGGAATAATGGTAAACAATATATTAGCGCAAATAAGTAATTATCAAATAATTACACAAACTCCAAATTTAGAATCATACGATGTGCGAATTCCATCAGGAAATACAAATGGAGTATTTAAACTTATTGGATTAAGTGGTATTCAAGTCAACAGCAATTTTGAATTTAAACCCAAGGTGTATATAAGTGGCGTTGGAACGTCTAAATCTAATATAGGAAATAGTGTGTCAGGTATTGCTGGGGCTGGTATTATTTATATTAAATTAAAATATAAAATGAATGAAATAATGTCTCAGCCAGCATCTAAACAATATTATGTTACAATAGGAAATTTCTTAACTGGAAATTCAAATAAGACAATTTTCAGACAATTAGAGCCATCAACAGATCCAGATATTGCATATTATATTACTGGTCTTTTCCCAATAAGTGGAGCAAATGGTACTATTAAAGTATGGATGAATGATGGTTCGTATTCTGAAAATACTGGAGTAAAAGCTTTTTATATTAAACCTCCAACAGTATATTATGTTGATAATAATATAATAACAGGACATCTAGTAAGCGGCAAAAATATAACATACTTGAAAGAAAACGTTGTAGTAATTGGCGAAAACTTGCAATATGTAACTGGAATAAAATATAAATTATTTGATCCGTTTGGAAGTCCATTTCCTGATAACGCCGTTGCGCCAGAACCAACTGGAAATTATCCATATTGGTCTGGTTTCACAGTGGAAAGTAACGGCAGAAGATTAATAATGCCAACAACTGGCACATATTTTACAATGCCGTCTTATACATTCCTTGACCCTAGATATAGTGGAATTTCTGGCGCTATTGCAAATGGATCTACGACATCTGCATTATCTTCAGCTATATTATTATCGCCATATGGAAATGTACCACTACAATATTTTTTCACAGAAGAATATACTGGAATTAATGGAACCATTTATCCGACTTGGAGGAATTCATTTTATATTGGAGACTATAGATATAGCACATTGCCTACTGGTGGAGTTTTGTCTCCAAGTAATGCTGGAGAATTAATTCCATCGTTAGCATACTTATATAGAAGTGGATTTGCTGGAATTAATGATTGGAGATTATTATTTAGTGGTTACACAGGATCAAAAATAGTTGAGAGTGATATACGCAATGGATTTGTAACTGGTAGCGGGGTTCAAACAAGAAGAGAGTGGATAAATAGAACGCCATTTGGATATGGTGTTAAATTCTATTTTGAGGGACGTTCTGGTTGGAATTTTTATGCAACCGGATTTTATTCGCAGCAATCTGCTAATCGTTCTCCTTGGTCTGGCTCTGGACCTCAATTTAATGCTGGTTGGGGATTGCCAAGAACAGTATATTTTGCAAAAGCTGGAAAAACAATTACACCATATTTATACATAGCTGTAAGTGGACATGTACTTAACACTGGAAATAATTATTTCAGATATCAAGTATATGGAGATGATGGGTATAATGCTTATTTAAGCGGAAATGCTTATGCTTACGCGTAAAAATAGAAGAATTCACTTTCCCTCCAAAATAAATTAGTATCAAATACTTGATTTATACCAGCGAGAGGGATTTTCCGTTTAAAGTGTTCAAAACTAGGATAGAAATTAATTCCATCAGTAATAACTTTATTAGTTTTAAATCGAGATGCGCCAGTTATTATTTTCGGCTCTTTAGTATGAATAATTCCGATATCACAATATTTTAATTTATATTGTTGTATTTCTGACTCAGATAAAT
>RXKA01000096.1:2774-2870 GCA_003962985.1 Pseudomonadota bacterium
ACTTAACATTAATTCCTAATTTCTGGACGCTGAAAGCAAATTCAGGATTATTATTATGAGTAATTAAATATATAAATTCCGATATATTATTTCTAT
>RXKA01000096.1:2930-5941 GCA_003962985.1 Pseudomonadota bacterium
TCTATGATTATAAAGCGGACCTATATTGATTGTTTTATCAAAAGAATTATATTCTATGTTTAACAAATTAAGTATATGACCAGCAACTTCCTCTGGCATTACAGAATTAATTATTTTTTCTCTCTCTTCGTAAGCGTATGAAGGATTTTGACCGGAGGGAACACAATCAATTAAAATGTGATCTTCATCGTCACCCCAAAATGGTTTTACATTGTTGACTTTATTATTAGAATATAAACAAATAATTTTTTTCCCTAAAATTCCAGCAGCATGAGCGGCCCAACTATCAACTCCTACATGTAATAAAGAAGAATTAATTAGATAATTACTTTGAGGAATGGTAGCATTACCTTGATACGAAATACATTTATTAAGAGCAATTTCGTTTGGTCCACCAATTTGAACAATTTTAATCCCAGCATTTTCAAGATAGGGAGAAACAATATATATTACGTCTTGCCAATAATCATAGGTTTTCGATGGCTTGGTAAAAGGCTGAATAGTTATATATTTATCAAATGGGAAAGGAATATAATCTAAAGGAAGGCTTGGTTTTCCAATCGGAACGCCCGCATTTAAAGATTGAGTTTGTACTAAATGCATAATTAAAATTCTGGAGTTATTACTCTATCGTTTGTTAAATAGTTAAGGAAATGTTGCGTAGTTACACTAAGATTGATATATACATTAAATAATCCTGCATTAGATCCATGACCAGTCATTAAAATTTCATTATCCATTATTGGATGATATGGAATACACTTATAAATAGATTGATTATATTTTAGAATATCAAAATATTCAGGTTTTGTAGCAAAATAAATATCGTAATCATTATATACTTTATTAATCGAATCAAGAATAGCGGTGGAACATATAATATCTCCAATTGATTCTTTGAGAACAACTAATACTTTTTTATCTTTTTTACCAGTAAGAAAAGAATTTATTGATTCATCAATTTTAATATTTTTCTTATTATCTTCATCAGCAATTCTACGAAATTGATTTTCTATGATCTCTCTTTTGATGCCCTTACTTAATTCTGATAACCAATAATTAAGACCATTGGTATCTGGTTGAACACCAAGAATTTTATTGTATAGTTGAGTTACCCATTCTTTTGGGTCGCTAATGTTTACAATTTCTGCATTAGGATTCTTAGTCGTAGCATTTTGAACATAATTATACTCTACATTAGGAAATGAATCAATTATTTCTTCCCATTGTTTGCAAACCTTTTCTGGACTAAATGTTTCAACAACCCAATCACGGCCAGCTTTACCAATTTTTTCTCTTTCCTGCGGCGTTAATGAGTATATCTTATTTAAATGTTTTGCTACATCGCTTGGATTTGGGACGGCTCTTTTAAACTGTGTCCCGTGTTGTGTGGTAAATGTATTTCTAACTTCATAAACGAATGGTTGAGCAACATATGTATCCATTGACGAATAACCGTTACATATAAGTGGTAATTCACATGTAAGTCCTTCAATTGGAGTTAGTTCAGCGCCACCGGCATTACATAAATGAACCATACAATCTGCCACATTATAAATTTCATTTAACTGTTCTTCAGACGCGCCTTCTTGAATCGTTATATTTATTTGTGCTTTATGTGCCCCACAAAATCTACAATTAATATCGTTGCCAACAAATGGTTTTATATCATATTCTTTACATTGTCTGCAATGATAAGTAGTTAAAATTTCTTTTTTATCAATATTTAATTCCTCTGCAAACTTATGGAAATTCCAACCGCCCGGTTCAGAAAAATTAGTGTGAAGTAATAAGTAAGTATTTTTAATATTGGGATTTTCTTTCTTCCATTGAGCATATCCTTGTAATAATACTTTAAATTCTTTTCTTATTTGATTCCTAGAGCACATGACAACGACGAATGCATTTTCAGGAATGTTATTTTTATTTCTAATAGCTAATTTTTCATCGCGGCGAAGTTTACGTAAATGATCGTTTCTAATAATTGGGGGTAATAGCTCCACATTTGTAAACCCAAGTCTTTTAGCTTCTTTTTCAGCGAATTCAGCCCAAACATAGACTTTTTTACTTTTCTTAAAACATTCAATTTGTTGATCTAAAAATGGTAAAGAATCTAAAGTCGTATGTGGAATTACACCTATTTCTTTCCACCATGGTTTATCCATCATGCCCTCATATGCCCAACTATCATTAGACACAATGAATACATCTGGTTTAAACTCTTGAATTACTTTATCTACGTTATCTAAACCGTATGCACAATCACGAATTGCTTTCTCCCCCTGTGATTGAATAGCTTGCATTTCTTGAATATTATCAGGCATAGCACCGCGACATTCAAAAGGAACACGTTGAAACTCTTGATGCTTCCAAGGCATACCGCAAGCATAATATAGAATATCATATTTTCCAGTATTATATAGATGTTCCACAAGCCATCTAGCATTTTTACCAAGTCCTGTTTTTAGCAATGGAAAATCGGAGTTAATTACGATTCGTTTTTTTCTTTGCATTTGATTTATTATAGATCAATATAAAAAAAAAGAAACCGGATTACTCCGGTTTCCTTCTTATATTCTGCTATTTCTTAGAGTTCTTCTGTTACCTGACCACCATTATCTACGTTGTCCGTCTGAGCATCACTTTTACCAGCGTTCTTATAGAACTCTTTATCTGCGGAATAAATAGCAGAAAAAATATGATCTAACGCAAACTCAAGATACTTGGCTACGGCTTCAGCAGTGCCTACGCTGAAGCTAGATTTATACTCTACATTGTCTTTTTTGACTGATACTGAAAATCCTTCTCTTCGTTTGTTTTGCGGAGTTGTTGGCTCGATTTGCCAATAACCGACTCTAATTGAAGTGCCATTGTGAGGAACAGAATATTCTGTTTTGTTTCTGATAGCATATAAAATGCTTCCAGCCTCAAGATATGAGAACTTCACAGCAACCTTCGCGCCATCTTTGTAAGTTCCGTTTACTCTTCCGTCTGGACCTGTGTTTGTTCCT
>RXKA01000001.1 GCA_003962985.1 Pseudomonadota bacterium
AAATCTAAAGGCTATGGTATGCCGGTGGTGCATACTCCTAGTCTTACCCCCACTTAATCACTACTTTAAATCCTGAATCTTCTAAAAATTTAATTTTCTCTAAAGTTTTAGAATACAAACTTCCATAAGTCTCTTTATTTCTTGGGTTTATATCTTCTGGATTAAAAAAATCAGGATGGCCATGCCAGAAATAGCCCATGTATTCATAAATAGTATTGTTATCTTTATCAAAAGCATCCACTTTAAATCTGCGCCCATTAATTGATAAGTGTTTTTGTCTTATAAGATTAGGAATTTTTAGCGAGTCCAACCATTCTTTTTCTAATTTGGAGCAATTATACCCACAATTAGGACAGCCATTTTTATTGTAAATGTGATTATTAAAATTTTGTTGAAATTCTCCATGAATAGGACATATAATAGTAACATGCGAATGCGCATTTGATATATCTTTTTTTACATATTTATATTTATTATTATGTATTTCATTGGATCTTTTAATATATTCATACCAACTTTTTCTTTGTGATTTGCTTGCTTTACTTCCTTTACATTTCCCGCATCCTTGTTTACGATGAATATGATGATATGGGGTTTGCAAGAATAGACCGTGAATTGGACATATTATTTTAACTTTTGTATCAACATTTTTATATTCAACTAATTTGTAATCATATTTATCACCGTGTATTTCTTTGGCTTGACTAACGTTAAACTCTCTCATATTATGATATACACTAAACCGAAGATGATATTGGTGGTAAGTTAGTAAAATCATAAAATATGAAAAAACCATTTCTAAAATTTAGACTCAGTGAACTTACCCAATCTTCCAATTGGCATAAATTTTGTGAGTGCGCGTCTTATGCTATCGGGGATAGGCGTTGCGAGTGTGGTAATCGAAGGATTGAAATTAGTGTTGACGGAGATTGTATGAACGGCTACTATATTTCTGCTTCACCGTACTAAGATAAAAATTATTGTATATGGGTTCATATTCTTCAGTTTGCGCGATTAGTCAATTACCAATTGATTATGGGCATGAAATTGTAGCTATTAAATTAGTAAAAAATAGATTCGATTCATGTAATACCACATATGTTTATGTGCCGGACGCATGGCCCGTATTCGGAAAATATAATTCTTCTGGAGAAATCGAAGATGAAGATAGGAAAGTAGTTGCGGATATGAATGAGTGTGCTTTTATCCATAGAAAAGTATGGGACAATAGCTCCAAATTCTATCATAAAGAAAATAGGAAAACCCCTAATGGATGGTTTAATTCAATTGTTCCCGTTGTTTTAGAGGAAGCAAAAAGGGAAATTGCATCTGAATATCGCTCAGATAAACATTGGGATTTGAATGATTGTATTACATTATGTTTGTCACGCGAACTTTCTAATGCTTATAAAAATGGAGATTATTCAATTATATTGAGAGACGTATTTTTTAATTCACCGCAAAATTTATATCCCGATATTAAAGGTTTGCCAGACGATCACCCTGACCGCTTTAATCTTCTAAGAAATCGCGGCAATTTCGAGCAGGCGGTTATTGAAAGAATGAATAATTGGGATAATAAATATGAAAAGATACTAACAAAAATTGTCCATTTATGGAGCGGAATAATGGTAACTGGGCATCAAATTTTTCCTTCTAATTCTGTTTATATTGAGCAATGCCCCCGATATGGACAAAGAATTAATATGCTTAGGTTTTACATTGATTTGGCTAAAAATCTTAAATAATATTCGATTTTCACAATCCTTATTGACTTTAACCTAACCCTCTATATACTCAACATATGACTATTGATCCACTAACAGCATGTGACTACTACAAAGTCGGACACGCTCCGATGTATCCTTATGGCACCACTAAAGTTTATTCCAATCAAACGCCCCGCAAAAGCCGCGTTGAAGGGGTAAATAAGGTTGTTGTATCTGGATTACAGTATTTTGTTAAGGAATACCTTATCAATACTTGGAATAAGAATTTCTTTAACAAGCCATGGGAGCATGTCGCAAAAAAGCATTTGCGTAAAATGGATAATACCCTTGGGGCGGGCAAGGTAAAACTAGAACAAATTAAAGCTCTCCATCAATTAGGATATTTACCCATTTCTATTAAGGCTTTGCCAGAGGGGGCGCTATGTCCGATGCGCGTCCCAATGTTTACTATTACTAATACCGTAGATCACGCATATTGGTTGGTAAATTATCTTGAAACAATTCTTTCCACTACGACTTGGCAGAGCATTACAAGTGCTACAATTGCTTTAGAATATCGTAAATTACTCAATAAATTTGCTCTCGAAACCGTAGGAAACACTGATTTCGTTCAATGGCAGGGGCACGATTTTTCTTTTCGTGGGATGAGCAGCTATGAATCGGCTTGCATGAGTGGATTCGGTCATTTGCTTAGTTTTACTGGCACAGATACTATTCCAGCAATTGATTTTGCTGAAGAATACTATAATGCCGATGTAGAAAAAGAATTGGTTGGCGGCAGCGTATTTGCTACCGAACATGCAGTTGCGTCGTTTAACATTATTTATGGTAATGCAGAATATACTTTTGACGCAATGCTTAAAGAGTTTATTGATCGTACACCTGAAGGATATGAAAAAGCAGAAAATATTGATCCAAAGCTTATTAAAGAATATGCATTTCTTAAATGGTATATTACTATTTTTGCTCCTAATGGTGTAGCTTCCTATGTTGGAGATACATATAATTTGTTTGCGGTTGTCGCCGAAATCTTACCCCGTCTAAAGCCTGAAATCATGGCGCGTAACGGTGGATTCCCGGTTGACCGTCTAGTAATTCGCCCGGATTCGTTCTGGACTGATCCTGTTGATTGTTTGTGTGGATTTGGCGGCTATCATCCTCAGATGGAAAAGCTTACACCACGGGAAAAACTTGTAGTAAAGAAAGGTTTGATTGAATCGTTATATGATATTTTTGGTGGGGTAGTGAATAAACTAGGATATAAAGAACTAGATTATCATATCGGCGCTATTTATGGCGATTCTATCACTTTAGAGCGTTGTAAGAATATTTGTTTGCGTCTAAAAGATAAGGGAT
>RXKA01000151.1 GCA_003962985.1 Pseudomonadota bacterium
GAGCAGGTGATACCGGGCGTTCAATATTGGCATATTTGAATCATAATCATGCGCAAGTTTTACGAGTATTGGATACTCGAATAAATCCGCCGCAATTAGGTGCAGTGCCAGTAATTGGTGGAGAACTAAAATCTCTTAATTTGGTTGACGCTGATGTTATAGTGATTAGTCCTGGGGTGTCGATTTATGAACCCGTGATTCAAGAAGCGATTAGACAGGGAAAAAAGATTGTTGGTGATATTGAATTATTTGCGCAAGCGATAGCTCATTGGTCAAGTCAAGTAGTTGCGATAACTGGTAGTAATGGTAAAACTACGGTAACTAGTTTGTGTGGTTTTATTGCTAATGAATGCGGTAAACGAGTTTTAGTAGCGGGTAATATTGGCACACCTGTTTTGGATGCTTGGTTAGCTATCGAACAAACCCGCGACTATCCAGAAATAATAGTTTTGGAATTATCTAGTTTTCAATTGGAAACTACCCATAGTTTGCAAATCGCAGCAGCAACGGTATTAAATATTTCTGAAGATCATCTCGATCGTTATCGTGATTTGCTAGAGTATGTCTATGTTAAGGCAAATATTTTTAATAATGCTAAAGTACAAGTCCTAAATCAAGATGATCCGCTTGTAACGTCAATGATTCGTCACGATCTTGAACAAGTGTTTTTTGCGCATAACAATGCCGAATACAGCTTGATTACAGAAGATGGTGCAACTTATCTTGGCTATCGTGGTAACAAATTATTAAATACTAATCAACTCCAATTAGTTGGTCGTCATAATTATATGAATGTATTAGCTACACTAGGATTGCTAGCTGCGGTTGGTATTAATCATTCCGAGGCATTAGAGGCAGCATGTTTATTCGCTGGTCTAGAACATCGGATGCAAAAAGTTATTGAACATAATGGTATTTTGTATATTGAAGATTCTAAAGGTACTAACGTTGGTGCGGTAATCGCTGGGGTGAATGGAATTGATCGACCCGTGCATTTAATTCTTGGTGGCGATGGTAAAGGGCAAGACTTTACTCCATTACGCCAGTTGGTATTGGATAAATGCCATTCGGTAGCTGTAATCGGTCAGGATGCGGATTTAATTTTGCGTACTCTTGCTGGTATCACTAATGTACAGAAACTACCCTCATTGGAAGAAGCTGTTAGAACTTGCATAGCTAATGCTAAAACAGGTGATGCGGTGATATTATCTCCTGCGTGTGCATCATGGGATATGTTTGATAATTATAAACATCGGGCGCAAGTTTTTATTGATACGGTTCATGAATATATTAAGTAAATTTTTTCGTTGGTTAACCACCGATCGTAGGCGTAAGGGCGCTGGGATTGATTTAGATAATAATATTTTGTTTTCTGCAATCCTCTTACTGACGATTGGTTTTATTATGGTTTATTCGGCATCAATTGCCTATGCAGGTAAAGATTCAGGAACTGGTAACCAATATTTTTATGTTATGCGGCATGCGATTTCAATTACCTTAGGTATAATTGGTGGAATCTTAGCCTTTTCTCGTCCGACTACGATGTGGCAACGACATGCAAATAAGATAATGATTCTAGTTATCTTTTTATTAGCATTAGTATTGATTCCGCATGTCGGTAAAGTAGTAAATGGTGCCAGACGCTGGTTGCCGCTTGGACTTTTAAATTTACAACCATCTGAATTAGCCAAATTAGGAACTGCAATTTATCTGGCAAATTATTTCCGTACGCGCAGTTTAGATAATGCTAGTTTTGTTGGAGATGTTTTACCACTTGGTTTAGCCTTGTTTAGTGTCTGGGGGTTATTATTACTTGAGCCAGATATGGGTTCGACCACCGTCGTTTTCATTATTGCCTTGACGATTTTATATTTAGCAAACTTAAATGTAAAGATCATTTGGGGATTTCTAGGTTTTGGGGTGCTTGCCTTTCTCGGGTTAATTATTGCTGCTCCATATCGGATGAAGCGGGTTATGGGATTTTTAGACCCATGGGAAGATGCATTGGGTAAAGGTTATCAGTTAAGCCATTCACTATTAGCTTTTGGGCATGGCGGGTGGTTTGGCGTTGGTTTAGGTAACAGTATTGAAAAAATGTACTATTTGCCCGAAGCGCATACTGATTTTATTATGGCTATTATTGGTGAAGAATTTGGAGTCGCTGGAGTTTTAGTTATCTTATTACTATTCTGGATTATCTTTTATCGTGGTTTTACGGTTGTAGCAACGGAAGCAAAACGTATTCCCAATCGTCAATTTCAAGGATTATTGGCTCATGGGATTAGTGCTTGGTTTTTTGCTCAAGCCGTAGTTAACATTGGCGTGGCAATTGGTATGCTACCAACTAAAGGTTTAACTTTACCATTTGTATCATTTGGTGGAAGTTCTATTTTAATTAATTGTATTGCACTTGGCATTCTATTACGTATTGACTACGAAAATAAGCAATATTATAATGAGAAGAAAAAACCATGATTAAGCCAAATTTAATTATTAGTGCAGGTGGCACTGGTGGGCATATTTTTCCTGCTTTAGCGATAGCGAAAGAGTTATCTAATCAATACAATATCATATGGGTGGGTGCCAAAATTGGCTTAGAAAATACGTTGGTTCCACAGCATGGTTATCCATTAGAAACGGTTTCTGTTGGTGGTGTGCGGAATAAAGGTATAGTACGTAAATTATCATTACCTTTGACGCTATTACGTTCTGGTTTAGAATGTTTATCGCTAATTCGCAAATATCGTCCGGTTGCAATTGTCGGTTTTGGTGGTTATGCTACTTTTCCTATTTGCATCACTGGTAGAATATGTCGAATTCCTGTTATTGTCCATGAGCAAAATGCAGTTGCAGGTATGACTAATAAAATAGTTTCTAAATTTGCAAATCGTATATTATCGGCATTTCCTAATGTACTAACGGGAAGCAAAACGTTTTTGGTTGGTAATCCTGTACGCGAAGAAATCATTGCAGCGTACCAGCCAAATAAATATCAGCAACCGCGAAATGATAAACTACGAATATTAATCGTTGGTGGTAGTCTAGGTGCTAAAGTGTTAAATGATAATCTACCTTTGACATTGAGCTTATGTGCTAATTCAATTGGACAAGTTACTCATCAAATCGGTAGGAGTGATGTAGAGCCAGTTACTAAATCTTATCACGATGCAGGGCTTGATACTCATGTAAATGTGGTTAAATTTATCGATAATATGGCAGAAGCATTTGCAAGTCATGACCTGATAATTTGTCGGGCTGGTGCATCTACTGTGGCAGAAGTAGCTGCAGTTGGTATAGCTGCGGTTTTTGTACCTTATCCTTATGCGGTTGATGACCATCAAACGATTAATGCTCGTTATCTGAGTGATATGGGTGGTGCGGTATTATTACCTCAAACACAATTGACACCACAGAAGTTAGCTGCGATAATCAGTACTATGACATTGGATAAATGCGAGGGATATGCAAATAAGGCACGTTCACTGGCATTATTGGATAGCACACAACAGATATGTCATCATGTAAAACAAGTTATTGGAGATAGGTGATGTTACAACGATTTGCTGAATATGCGATAAATTCTAGTCGAGGGCGCTTTTATCCAGAAGCACCACCGAAGTTTAGAAGTGATTTTCAGCGAGATCGGGATCGTATCATCCATTCTAGTGCATTTCGTCGTTTGGAATATAAAACTCAAGTATTTATTAATCATGAGGGTGATTTATTTCGCACACGGTTAACCCATAGTTTAGAAGTTGCACAAGTTGGGCGTTCTATTGCTAATGCGCTTAATTTGAATGTTGACTTGGTTGAAGCGATTTGCTTAGCTCATGATTTAGGTCATACACCATTTGGTCATAGTGGGCAAGATGTCCTTAATCAATGCATGATGCAATATGGTGAACATTTTGAACATAATATGCAATCGTTACGCATTGTGACTAAATTAGAGGAACGTTATGCCGAATTTGATGGTTTAAATTTGACATTTGAAACATTGGAAGGTATTCTCAAACACTGTTCATTAGACAATGCAAAGCGTTTAGGTGAGTTGGGCGAGCGTTTTTTGAATAAACGTCAACCAAGTTTGGAAGCTCAGTTAGCTAATTTAGCCGATGAATTGGCATATAATTTTCATGATTTAGATGATGGGTTACGTGCGAATTTATTAAGTTTGGAACAATTAGAGGAAGTACAAATTATCCGCGAACAATTGCTGGTAATTACCAAAAAATACCCTCAGCTTAAAGGGCGACGATTACACAAAGAGTTAGTCCGTCATTTAATTAATGTTTCAATTTATGAACTTATTGCTGGTAGTGAGTACAATTTGCAACGTTATGATATCAAAGTAGTTGATGATGTCTATCAAGCTCCGCCGATAATTCGCTATCACGATGAACATTTTATATTACAAAATGAACTGAAGAAATTTTTGTTAAAAAATCTATATAAACACTATTCTGTAATGCAGCTACGTTATAAGGCAGAAAATGTAATTCGTGCTTTATTTAGTGCATTTATGAGCGATGAACGCTTATTGCCAGATCAATTTCAGACCCGTATCGCTGATGATGGTCATGCGCGTGTGGTTGCAGATTATATTTCAGGTATGACAGATCGCTATGCATTTCGGCAATATAATCGTTTATTTGCAGTTGAAGGCGTTTAATAGCAATAACTATTTTCATTTATAGAAGAAGTACGACGGTAGGATTCTCACACGAGATATAAAGGAGGTAAATTAATTATGGTCACAGTCAAAAGCAACTTTCATGATATACAAAGTTGGTTAGAGATGCAGCGTCAACATTTTACTCCAGCCGAAGTTGAACAATTTGCGAATGCCATTCGTATCGCTGAAATATATTATCAAGGGCAAGTATTTTATCCAACTACTCTTGATCTATTGACACATTCATTGACTTGCGCTTCAGTTGTCGCCGATTTGCATTTGTATGCAGACGCTGTAACTGCAACTATTTTATATGCGCTACCTCGTCATTGTGATAATTGGGTAGCAGTTCTTAAAGATTTTGATAAAAAAGTAATTGAATTAATTGATGGTGTGAATCGAGTTACTCAGATTCGCAAAATCGGTGATTTAGACTTAGAGTTAAGTGAATCTGAGAAAAAAAATCAGATTGAAGTAATCCGTAAAATGCTCTTGGCAATGGTGAGCGATATTCGTATCGTAATGATTGTTTTGGTTGGACGCGGTGAACTAATGCTTCATCTCAAAACCTGTTCAGATGCGACGCTTTGCCATAAAATAGCGATTGAAACTATGGAGATTTTTGCACCATTGGCTAATCGTCTAGGTGTATGGCAAATTAAATGGGAGCTTGAAGATCTTTCTTTTAAATATTTACATCCCGATAAGTATAAACAAATAGCCAAGTTATTGGATGAAACACGGCAAGAACGTCTTGATTATATTGAAAATATGAAGAAATTTTTATCCTCACAGATGGATGAAAGTGGGATTCTGAATTATCAAGTTAGTGGGCGTGCCAAACATATTTACTCAATCTGGAAAAAGATGCATAAGAAAAATTATGATTTCACTGGATTGTATGATATTCGTGCCGTGCGTGTGTTGGTTCCAGAGGTGCGTGATTGTTATACTGTATTGGGAATTGTGCATACTAAATATTCACCCATTCCTGGTGAATTTGACGATTATATTTCAAATCCTAAGCCAAATAATTACCAAAGCTTGCATACGTGTGTGATTGGTCCAAACAATAAAATTGTTGAAATCCAAATTCGTACCTTTGCTATGCATGATCATGCGGAGTATGGGGTTGCTGCGCACTGGCGTTATAAAGAAGGTGGCGAGAAAAACCCGCAGTTTGAAGAAAAAATTGCATGGATTCGTCAGATTTTAGATTGGCGGGATGAATTATCCGATCGCAAAGATATGACAGATGTCTTTAAAAATGAAATCTTTAGCGACTCTATCTATGTGATGACACCAACAGGAAAAGTGATAACTTTGCCAAGTGGTGGTACACCAATTGACTTTGCTTATGCTGTACATAGTGCAATTGGACATCGTTGTCGCGGGGCGAAGGTAGATGGTCACATTGTGCCATTGTCAACACCGCTTAAAAATGGTCAGCGTGTTGAAGTCTTGACTGTCAAAGAAGGTGGACCTAGTGTTAACTGGTTGCATGAAGGATGGGTGAAAAGCAGTAAGGCAATTGCGCATATTCGCCGCTATATTCGCAATCAACATAACGAAGATTTTTATGAAACAGGTAAAGAGATTTATGAGCGTGAACTAGCTAAGTTTCCTGCGAGTATTCGTCCAAAAGTTGATGACATTGTTATCAAGATGAATCATACCAATGAAAAAGATTTGCAAATTTCAATTGGTAAGGGCGATGTTTTACCTGTGGACTTACGGACAGTGATTGAGAAGTTAATTCAGCAATCTCAGGCACAACAGCCTAGAGCAGATTTAACAGCGGCAGATTTAGAAAAAAAGTTGCAAGAACGCAATGATAAGGCGAATTCCCAGCGTAATAAAAATAAAGAAGGCAGTATACTTGTCGATGGCGTTGGTGGGATTATGACTAATCTTGCGAAATGTTGTAAGCCGATACCAGGGGATAATATTGTAGGCTTCATCACTCAGGGACATGGCGTAGCGGTACATCGTCTTGGTTGTGTGGAGTTTAATCATCAAGCAAAGCGTTACCCGCAGAAAATGGTAAAAGTAGAGTGGGGGGCAACCGCTAAAGATTCAAGTTTTAATGCAGGTATTGAAATTATCGCTAATGATCGTCATGGTTTATTACGTGATTTAACTGATTTGTTTGCGATGGATAAATTACATATTATGGGGTTACGTACAGTCTGCCGTAATAATATTGCGATAATGACGTTTACGATTCAAGTATCGGGTGCTAATTTTAATTTTACTCATTTGATTGGCAAAATCTTTAATGTTAACGGAGTCGTTGAAGTTAATCGTAAATAATACCCTAATACATTCACAAGCTAATCTATAGTGTTATATCTATACTTAGTTTGTGAATGCATCTTTACAATTGGTATCAAATTAGCTAATTAAAACTCAGATTGATAGGCATATAATCCTGGTGTGCCACCAGTCATTAGATAAAGAATATTTTTTCCAGCCAAATATTTACCTGCCTCAATATCACCCAACATACCAGCAAATGCTTTACCGCTATATACAGGGTCAAGAAACAAACCTTCTTCGTGGGCAAGTAACTTGATTGCTTTGCGCATTTCAACGGTCGGTTGTCCGTAACCTTTACCAAGGTAGTTTTCATTGAGAAGAATATCTTCAGGCGTAATGGTTGGCTTGTGACCTAATAGTTCAAGAATTTCATTTGCAAGTTTTAATGTAGTTGGTAATGTCGTATCAGTAGGAGCTAATACATTATAGCCAATCACTTGTGCGGTTGAGTTAAGTAATTTACAGCCGACGATTAAACCTGCATGTGTACCGCTACTACCATTTGGAGTAATGATATAATCAAACTTTATATTGTTATCATGCTCTTGCTTGGCAATCTCAAAGGCACAATTAACATAACCTAAGCTACCCAATGCATCAGAACCACCAAAAGGTATAATATAAACTTTTTTTCCTTGTGTCTCGAGTTCTGCTTTACGATTAATTGCGTATTGCATCAAATCTGCGCTGGAATCTAGAGTATGAATCTTGACACCCATCGCTCTTTCTAGAAGATTATTACCATTGTTGATGTAATCATGGTCATCGCGTGCAACTTTCTTGCCTAAAACTAGTTCACACTGAAAACCAGCATGTAGGGCGGCCGCTGCAGATAGTCGGGCATGATTTGATTGCCATGCTCCCATTGCGATAATAGTATCACAGCCTTTAAATTGTGCTTCACCAAGATAAAATTCTAGTTTACGTAATTTGTTCCCACCGCCGCCAAGGTAGTTAATATCATCACGTTTGATATAAATATTAGCATTCTTAACTAATTTTGGTAAGCGGCATAATTTAGTAACTAGAGTTGATTCTGGTAGTAGTGGATAGCGTGGGAATTTATTAATTGCATCTTTCATATTTTATTCTCTAATATAGTTGTTTGTCAATTTTTGTTTATGAAATTTATTATTTTTACGTTATCAATTTGTAATCAGTAAATTTGAACAAGGTTAGCTAATTGTGACTAGTAATTAGCCAACTAATCATTGTGAATTTAATTATGCTAAATTATTAACCGTATTATATGAAAAATATTTATTTTCATCAATAGACAAAAATACATAATAGTTATACGAAAATATAGTTGATAAAATTTGTCAAATATTATATGGCAATAATGATATTAAAACTGTTGTTATTGCCGTTTTGGTAAGTATATATTTCTGGTGATAGGATATGTTCTGTGAGTTATGGTATTATTAATTATTTGATATATATGGTTAATTTATTTATGCATTCATAAGAATTATATATGCATAAATAGCTATTTACTTATGGTTTTATTGTATCTATAATAGCACTCCTCAAATCAATGGGACTTAATTATATTTCATGGAGTAATTGTATTGTGCGAAATATTTGGTATCTAATAATAATGATTTTTGTTGTGGCGTGTAATAGTGGTGGGAGTATCTCTTCCAGTGAACAAATAAATAAGCGAAGTAATCCAAGATTACAAGATATCAGAGATGATCCTGATTTCAATTACCATATTATGCTTGCGGAAGCTAATCCAGGTCATAAAGGGCTTGGTGAAATTGAAGATTGTAAATATAGTACGATAAACAATAACGAGTGTAGTAATACCAGTTATATTTATAATGATGATATGTATTCGATTATTACTACCAAAGCTGGTCGCTTATATGCAGGCACTAATACTGGCTATGTTATTCATATGACACATCCTTTGGACAAAACAGCTAAAGGGTTAAAGAAAGTATTATTTGCTGATAATGCTAAAGTAAATAAAATGGTATTTGATGATGATAGTGGTGTATTATTAGTTAGTAGTAGTGATAATAACAGCTTGATCAAGGCATATAATGCTGATCTAAGTGAGAGTGTGCAAATTCGATTACCTGCGGCACATTCTGAATTAAAAAATATTTTTAATGTTTCTATCAATGGACAACGAGTATTTTTATTACTCTTTAATAGGAGCGATGTAGGCGGCTATGTAGCATGGATAAGTCCTGATGAATTATTCAAAGATGAAAAAATAGCTGATTCATATGTTATTCGCCATATTCCTTATAATCCTATAATGGGGATTGCAACTCCGCCTGATGTTGTATTTGAATCTAATAAATTGATCATGAAGAATACATCTAATATTAAACCATTAAAACATTATTATATGACAGGTGTAGCCAAAGGTACTTATATCGTAAGTGCTGATAGTAAATCTTTATTCTTCGTTTCATATGAAGATGAGAATCTATATAAGATTAGTTTGGATAATCTTAACAACTTTGGGAGTATTACAACCTTTACTAAAATTGCAAATATAGCGGGTGTTCTGACTGATATGCCTACGTCGTGGATGGTTGAATTTGTGGGAAAAATTGAGGGCACAGACAAGTTAAATTTTATAACTACAGCGGTTGATGATGGCAGTAATTTATGGCTTGGAACTAGTTATGGTGAATTATTTCAATGTAGCATGGTACATTTACAATACAATTCAGATTTTTGCATACGTAATAAAGACATGACTTTCGCTAATTCGGTACGGGCAATTGTATATGACCGTAACAGTGAAAAGCTTTTTGTAGCTAGTGGGAGCAGTTCTGATGATGGTGGTGCATTAAGAGTATTGGACATTCGTAGCAATCAAGTTAAAAAAATATTAGATAATAGCGATCATGGTATTTATGGTCTTGCACTACTTCGAGATCCATATTCGTACCCAGATTTTCTGTCATTGCACGATTTTTATCGTGTGACCAAAGAATTTTCTGAAAATATATTTAATGCGGCGATGAAACAGCAATTACTAGAGCATAAGAATGATATTATTTATAAAAAAGTTAATAATGCGTTACAACCAATAGATGCAAGATCAATCGTAACTAATATGCATTTTGTGTCAAATTTACCTCTTTATGCGGAGAGCGAAGAAAGTAAAATAAATGGTAGTGATTTAGGATTATTACCTAAGGTTAACTATCCAACAGATCCGAGTTTAGTCAGTATAGTTACTGCACCAATTAAGAGTGTTGAGTTATGTAGTAATCAAATTATTGCAACAACAATTACTAATGATGCAGATGTTAATCAAAATCTATCGAGTGTGACTTCGACAGTAAATTTAACCAGCTCTCAGACCAATACATCATCTTGGAACATTGGCGTTTCTGCTTCTCAAGCTTTAACTTATGGGTTTGGTGCAGGTCCCGTTTTTAAATTAACAGGAACAACTACTGTTACGGGATCGTATGGTATTGCACATGGTAATTCAATAACCCACAGTGATAGCTATTCTTATACGATACCATCGCAAACAGTACTTGTTCCGCCTCATAAAACATTCCATGTGATGGTCTGTGTTGATAAAAAAGAAGATAAAAATGGTCTCTTTAAAGTTCAATATCCGTATGAGAAAAATAGCTATGTTCCAGGACATCTCTTGATAAATGGTGCTGATACCAATGTATTTGTTGATGTAATTAAATTGGGTCTAGCATATAAAAACTATTGCGATTCTCATCCTAGTGATGTTGATTGTTCTATGAGTAAAAATGAAGATATTGCCAAGCGCATACAAATTAATAAGGATAGTATTACTATGATTGGTCTGACACAATATAATAGTGTGAATGAAGTATTGGGTCAAATAGTCGTTAAAGATATTGAATCAGTTACAACAAACTAGTTGGGTGTTCATAAATGAAGCAAAAGAATACTAATTCATTGGCTAAATTTACAATCCGTAATTTGGTTTTAATGATTTTAATTAATGTATTTTTTGTGTTCAATTCTTATGCTCATGAGTATGGTGTGGTAAGCGGTAGTAATCGTATTACCATGCCAATTACGTTGGGTGGATTTATGTTCCATCCAACTTTACCATTTGCATATGCATTTGGACGCCAGACTAATACAGTGACAGCATTTAAGGTTAATGTTAACGATGGGAGTTTGACACAAATTTCCTCATCAATTAATAGTGGAGGTATTTCACCAACTTTTGGTGCTAGTTTTGATCCTAATGGTCAATATTTATATGTACCAAATGCAGATAGTAATAGTGTGGCACAATTTGCAATTGATAGTAAGACAGGTAATTTATCATTAGTTGATAATGTTATTTTTTCTACAGTAGCACCCAATAATATTTATCCTTACACGATCTCTTTTAGTCCAACAGGTAAATATGCGTATGTACCAATGTATAAAAGTAATCAGATTGCAATTTTGGATGTTGATAAGAATAGTGGTAAGTTGAAATATCGTAAGAGTATCCCAACTGGTTACGCACCTGTTTCATTTATTTTTAATCACGATGGTAAATATGGGGTACTAAATAATCAAAACTCTAATCAAATCCAATTATTTGCTGTTGCTGACAATGGGGAATTGTTGTTAATAGAAAATTTTACTTCCCCAGATATTATAAATCCATTTTTTGCGGCACCCAATCCAGATGGTGTGCATTTTTATGTCGCTTCAAATTCTAATAATAGATTGGTGCAAATAAAATTATCTATGACTCCAGCTCCTCATTTGGAGTATATCAATTCGGTAAATGTTGGCGGGATTGGTCCAAATACATTTTTAGCATTTAGCAATGATTTAAACTATGCTTATGAAGGTAATTATGATGATAATTCATTATCAATGTTTAAAGTTGTTGATGGAGTGTTACAACCACTCTCACCATTGACTATAAAATTAACCGGCTACGGCGTCATTCAGTGTCGTAAGATTCCAAATGCTAATTTTATATATACGGTGAACTTTATTTCCAATGATCTGTCGGTATATGAAATAACTACTACTGGACAATTAATTCCGCATGTTTTTAAGAATTCGTCGAATTAATTTCTTTCATGTAATGGCGACTAATTGCAATAAAGATTTATCAATTCAGTTAGTTGTTATTACTCTTGATAAGATACTAATGACTGGCTAATGTGTTAATTTTTTAACGTTATTGGGACATGGAAATTTAATTATCTTGTTAATCTAAATATAATTTTTTCAGGTATGAAATTAATTTTTATGATTCTCAGACTAGGAATTATATTGATAACCAACCAATAATCGAGTTATCTTGGGCGTTAACTATCAACAACTACTAATCTAATTGATTATTTTAGAATTTATTACACAAAAAGATGGCGGTATGCTTTGTGACCAATTTAATTTGTAATCAGTGTGTTATCTGGTGGTGGTTGTTATTGTGTAATCTAATTTTAATCTAAAGTAACGATAAAAATTTGACAATTTTAGATTGTCGAATTACAATTCACTATTCTTAATTATTTTTTAAGGTATTTGGGTATGAAAAATAATCATACATTACATAGATTAGGTACTTCCTACAATTTGTCATTATTAGATGTTTCTTCTTACACTTCTTGTCTTTTCTGCTGCCACTCTTGTTGTTGCTAATCTTAGCATACACTCATTTGATTATCCTTGCATAATCACACAACAAATTTACCAAAATTTAATTTTAACTTAGAAATATTACTGTTAGATTTTTACACGTCTCATTATCAGTTTTGCGTGTGAAAACTATGTGAATATCTAATTACCGTATAAAGAAAAAACCGATTTTTTATTGAGTTAATCAATCTAGCTCATTAGATTATGGTTGGATAATATGTATTCTTTATTTTGTGCTAATTATATTTGCGACTGCAGAGTATTTCTATCTATAACAATATGATATCCAAAGTGTTTTTAAAGTGCTTTGGTGGCAACAGTTATTTGTTAGAAAGCAATTTATCATGACTACTCTTATTCTCGATCCACTATTTGACTTTGTTTCAATTCGTAAATCCACTATCCATGGTTTTGGATTATTTGCCCGCTATAATTTTGCTAGTGATACCCATCTTGGATTAGTGATGGTTAAAAAGGATCAAGCCACTGACTTCTTGGCACATTTAGTTGAAGGATACGGTGAACAAGCATATGACCAATGGCTACGTGTTGTAGGTGCTCGTTTCATTAATCATCATCCTAATGGTAATGTGCGAATGGAGTTAATTAATGGGCAAATTGTAGCGTTTACTAATCAGCAGATTTTAGCAGGCGAAGAGTTAACTACCAATTATCAATATATTTACTCGCAAATTGATTTAGTTATTCCTGAATTTGTCGCTTAATGCATTCGTAGTTTAATAAATTTATAGATGAAAGAAAAAATATGCAATTAGATACATTATTTATTCATGGTGGTATTGATGGTGATGAGCAAACAGGCGCTGTAAATGTACCGGTTTATTTGACCTCAACTTATAAACAAGATGGCATAGGAAATCACCGAGGTTATGAATACTCACGTACCGGTAACCCAACTCGGTTTGCTGTTGAAGAGCTAATTAAAGATTTAGAAGGTGGTAGTAACGGATTAGCTTTCGCATCAGGAATGGCAGCAATTACTGCGGTATTAATGTTATTCAGGGCTGGCGATAAGATTTTACTTTCTGCCAATGTTTATGGTGGAACGTTCCGCGTTTTGGACAAAATATTTTTAAATTTTGGCTTAAATTATGAATTAGTTGATACTAGCGACCTGTCACTCTTAACTAGCAAAATAGACGATTCAGTAAAAGCTATTTTTATTGAGACACCTACCAATCCGTTAATGGAAGTTACGGACATTGCTGCGATTAGTAAAATAGCCAAGCAAAAAAATATCTTAACTATCATTGATAATACGTTTATGACACCTTATTTACAACGTCCGTTAGAATTGGGTGCTGATATTGTTTTACACAGCGCTACAAAGTATCTGGGTGGTCATAGTGATTTAATTGCTGGATTGGTAGTAGTGAAAGATAGCGCTCTTGCACAACGGTTATATTTTATACAAAATGCTACTGGTGGAGTTTTAGCACCATTTGATTCATGGCTATTGATTCGCGGTATGAAAACTCTGGGGGTACGAATGGATCGCCATCTAGCAAATAGTCAAAGCATCATTCAATTTCTTGCCAATAATTCAGCAATCAAGAAAATATATTATCCTGGTTACAATTCCGCCCAGCAACTACAGATTCAGAATAATCAAGCCAGTGGATTAGGAGCAATATTATCGTTTGAGTTGGATTCTGCATATGATGTTAATATTTTTCTGACTAGCCTAAAACTAATTACTTTAGCCGAAAGTTTGGGTGGTATTGAGTCATTGATTTCTCACCCAGCTAGCATGACTCATGCTGCAATTCCAGTACACATTCGCCACCAATTGGGCATTAGTGATCGACTAATCCGATTATCTGTTGGTATTGAATCTGTTGATGACTTAATTAATGATATTCAAGTAGCGCTAAATATAGCTAGGATTCATAATGACTAAATATATTAATGATATTAGAGAATTAATCGGTAAAACCCCACTAATAAAATTAAATAATTTAGGTATTGATAGGTCAATCAACCTATTTGCTAAATTGGAACTGTTTAATCCTGGTGGAAGTGTCAAAGATCGAGTTGGTATAGCGATGATTCATGATGCCGAACAAAAAGGTCTTTTACACAAAGGTGCTACGATTGTTGAGGCAACGGCAGGTAATACTGGTATCGGAATTGCATTAGCAGCACTCAATTCAGGGTATAAGGTGATTTTTACTGTACCAGAGAAATTTTCGGTAGAGAAAGTAGTATTGATGGAAGCTCTTGGGGCAAAGGTGATTCGTACACCTGCACAGTTGGGAATGGAAGGGGCAACGCAGCTGGCATTGGAATTATTAACCAGTATTCCGCATGCAATTTCTTTGCAACAATTTGAGAATATGGCAAACCCAGATGTCCACTATACAACAACGGCACCTGAAATTTTTCAGGCACTGGATGGTAAAATAGATTATTTTATTGCTGGTGCTGGTAGTGGTGGCACATTTAGTGGTGTTGCTAAATTTTTAAAAGAACAAAATTCATCCATTAAAACCATATTAGTTGATCCAATTGGTTCTATCATGGGTGGTGGTGATTGTGGTAGTTACAGTATTGAAGGAATTGGTAATGGCTTTATTCCTAAGGCAATGGATATGAACTTGGTCGATTCTGTAATTAAGGTTTCTGATGCTGAAGCATTACATGCTGTGAGAGTATTGGGCGCAAGTGAGGGAATTATTGCGGGGTCATCATCAGGTGCAGCGTTAGCTGGGGTTTTGAAGCTTTTGCCACAGATTAATACTGCTAGCAATGTTGTAACATTATTTCCAGATCGCGGCGAACGCTATTTCAGTAAAA
>RXKA01000186.1 GCA_003962985.1 Pseudomonadota bacterium
ATTATTTCATCATTTGATCTATGAAATCCCTTAGCTAATATAGGTTTATTGGTCTTAGCCGCAGCTTTAGATAAATTATTATAACTTCCGCCAAACAATGGATTTGTATGAATACTAACCCAATCTCCATGATTAGCGGCGAGTTCAAATAGGTAATCGTAACTATATTTACTCTTAAATCCAAAGGGACTTTGAGTTTTGACTTCTGCTATGAAAATTTGATTTCTATTCATATTTATCAAGAGCGTGTATTTTCATTCCCTGCGCGAAACAACCGACAGAGCCATTTTCAGTTAAGAATATGTGCCATTTGTGCGGATATTGTGGTTGAATTGCATTCCCATATCCGTCTGTAACAACGAAACAAGAAGGATAATGATTTATTTTCTTAGCTTTAATTTCCTCTTGAATATGTTCCTCTAATATATCGAAACTCGTTCCACCAAATCCATACAACTTTCCTTCTTTGAAAGAAATTTCATACACATGGGTATCAAAACATCTAAGAATAATATTGAATTTTCTAGGATCTAAAGAGCGGGCGGCTTTCCAAAAACGTTCTGCGAGACTAGAACAGCTACCGCTAGTATCCAAGAAAAAATAAACATCAATTCTATCTTTCTTCGGCGGCAATTCATCCTCTATTTCAGACGAAAGAAAATAATCATCTGATAATTCAAAAACATGACTATAGCGGCGACTAACTTTCATCCATGTATCTACATCGGTATCAAGCTGTTTTAAAGATTCTTTCTTCCAATTAACAATTACTTGCTCCCATTTGGGTTTGCGGCGAACGAGGAATTTCTCCAACATCTTTTCCATAGCCCCTCCGTGAGAACCACGATTCTTTCCACCCTCTTTCTTTTTGCCTTCTGCTTCTTTTAATTTTTCGGTAAATTCTTTAACTGGGCCTTCAATTTCTCTGAGTTCTTTACCTAAAATATCAGCAATTTCTTGCAAATCTCCATCCGACATTTCAGACATTTCGCCGTGAGAATCCACAAGTTTAAAACTAACATTAATTACTTTAGCATTTTTAAATAACAATGCATAATAATATTCCATTGTCTCTTTGTCTGGAATAGTGTCAGGATCAATACCCACTGATTTAAAAACATTATCTTTCCAACAAAAATTTTCACCGTCTTTGATTGATGAGCGGGTAAAACCAAAACTTCTACATAACATTTCATTAACACAAATATCCATAGCTATATTCCGGATATTAGCATCTAAAGTTCGCCCACGTTGTCCGTGATCTAATAATAGGTGTAAAATTTCATGACATATCACGAAACATCTATTATATAGGTCAAGGGAGTTCCAATAATTTTCATTGAAATACCATTTGATATATTTGCCAGCTTTATCAAACGTAACGCAAGCTGTCTTACAGAATTTGTCATCACAAAATATTGGTTTGCCAATACTTGCTAATTTAGAAAAAACTAAATCAAACTGATCTAGTTTGTCTAAAACTTTATAAAACTCTGCATCTGAAATTACCTTCATATTATAGGAAGTATAGAATATTTTTAAGAATATGCATTTTGAATCTATCGCCGCTATTAATGATAATATCGTGAGGATTTTTACCTGTCTCAATGCAAAGACGACCAATGCGGGCGATCAATAGAACATGCCCATATGGTAGCTTGAGAGCAGAACCATTTTCAATAACATACTGCAAGTAGTTAAAGATACCTTTTGGATCAAAAGATTCTAAAATTTTATCTTTATCATAATCATGAGCAATTAATTCTTTAACAATATCAACCGTATTATCATTAATACTTGGATTTTTGAAAATATTTGCGCCATTATTAGTTAAATGAACGGTCATTGGACGCACAATTTTATTCTCATAATCAACTCTGCGACTAAATGTGAGCTTGCTAAAATCAAACACATTTTTAATCCGTACCAAATCTAACGCCCCAATCTTTTCTTTAAACTTGGGATCTTGTTTGCTCGCGTTTAAAATAACATCTGCGTATTCAGTATGGTTTCTAATAATAAATTCAAGTACATTATTTGAATCATTAATCTTAGCGGCCAAGTTTTCTTTGGGGATGAATGAACTAAAATAACTTAAATAATCATAGTTATCAATTACTATATTAACTACATTCAAGATATTTTTGCATTCTTTGAAAAACTTCTCAGTATCATCTTGGTTTTTCTTATCAAATAAATCTTTGATAATATCAGATAACGTGCCGCCATTCATGAAGGTGATGAAACTTTTATGATTGGAATTGAAAGGTAAAACGAATTTTACATCAATACCTTTTTGATAAATATCAATAGCATAGTCTAGCCGCCGTGGAGATACAGCTAATTTGGTTTTTTCATCTAATGTTCCCCACCATTCAAACACGCCTTTTTGGACTCTTTTACCATACTTTTGTGTGAAGTATTCTTCGCTAAGAGTATATGGAACATGAATATGTAAATGAAAGCGATCCTTAATTGCAGGGTCTAATTTTTCTACATCGTAACGTAATTCCTGTTCCTCATCTTTAGGCTCAGGATTAATAGCAACCCAAATTACTTTTAAGTTATTGAATTTGACACCATTAATAGACTTGAACTGAATCAATTCCATACAGGCATTTTTAACTTTTGACTTAGCGCGATTGAATTCATCTAAAAAGATACATTCAACTTGATCCAACGCAAAATCTTTGGGCTTAATATAATCAATATAACGCTTGTCATTTTCTTCTTTAACGGTTGGGATACCAATTAAATCGGTCCATGGATCTAAAGTTGGGCATGAAAAATATTTCCATTTCTTGCCGGCGCGCTCAAATGCCGCTTTTACCCTTTCGGTTTTGCCGCAGCCATGATATCCAATAAAAATAACATTTAGCTCATTTTTGAGCCACGTATCCAAATCTTTGTCTGTGAATGGTGTATCCATAATTTATACTCGTAGTTTAGCAAGTTTTTCAAATCTGTCAAGCGA
>RXKA01000202.1 GCA_003962985.1 Pseudomonadota bacterium
AATATACTGAACATTAGGAAGAAGGCCGTTCTCGTCTCTTTTAATTGGAGTAATATTGCTCATTAGAAGATGATACAACAAACCAAATTTAAAGTCAACACTATTTAAGTTTTCTAATTTTTAGAAACACTTCGGTATCTTGAATTGAAATATTGTCAACAAATAAAGTATCGTCATCTTGTTTGCTACCACGGCAAATTACAATATCATCATCTTTAACAACGCGGCCATTAACCTCTTCGTGATCTTCAATTCTATCGGCATTTTTACCTTGAAACAACATACACTTCACACTTCCATCATGACCATTAACTCTTACTTGAATGTATTTATTTCCATTTTTACTAACGCTAGCTTTGCATTCAGTAACTTGACCAATAATTTTAAAACGTTCTTTTGGCAATGCACCTTTAATTTCTGAAATTTTATTTAAATCAGAACATTTTTCTTTATATAGGTCATATAATGTATGAGAATATGAATATCCCAATAATTCTTTTTCAAAATAGAAACAAGCTAATTTTTCGTTTTTGCTATTTTGTCGGTAGATTTCATTGTATGGAGCAAATTTTTTCTTGATAGTCTCCATCCTTTTGTCAGAAATGATTTGTTTACCTTTGATATTCTTTTCGGTAGAATGTAAAGCTTTGAATAAAGTAATCAAATCAAAATTATACGCTTCAGCAAAAGAAAATGCATATTTTTTTTCATTATCGGTTAGTAGATTCCATAAACAGGCTTCCATTACCAATCTAGTTCTAGTTGAATGTATTTTTTCATCCATTGCTCCGACCAAAATCAAAGAACACAAAACATTGATTGGGACGCCCGCCTCTTTAGCTGACGAAAAAATCTGAAATTTATTTGCATTCTCTATCTTAAAATTTTCAAGATGAGATAAAGTCTTATCTGAAATACCTTTAATATTTGACAACGGAAATCTAATATCTGAACCTTCGATAGTGAATTTGGAGTTTGATTTAGAAAGTGAAGGTGGAAGCAATTTAATACCAAAATGTATCAACTCTGACTGTATTGCTTTAATTTCTTCGATTGGTTCAGCTTCATTTTGAGCATTGTTCAATGCGGCGGTAAAAAAATGAAGTGGATATTTGGCTTTTAAGTAGGCTGTATATGCTGTTACATAGCCATACGAAACGGCATGTGAATTACTAGAAACTAATCCTTCAGCATAAAAGTTATGATACTTACTATTTACTTCAAAATCGAGAGTTTTTTGAACTCCTATTTTTTTAAAAGATTTAACTCTTGTAACTTGCATAATAAATTTTGTCTAAATTCTCCATTGTTAATCTCTGTTTCCCACAGCTCTATAATTGTCCACCCTAATTGGTCGCAACAAAATTTTCTTTTAGCTATATCTCTACCGAAATTTCTTTTTTGCATTGCATTAGTTGGGCCATTTGGATATTTTCTTGGATCAACATGGTAATACGTGCCCTGACACTCAATAGCAACTTTAACAGATGGAAATGCAAAATCCAAGCTAAAATACACTAGCTGATGTTCTTCAGTAAATTCATGTATTAAATTTAAAGAGTTTAAATACTCCCTTACTTTTAAATGTATAGAGGTTGTTTTATTGAATACGCCCTCAGCCCAAAGTCTAGCGGTATTTTCTCTCAGTTTATTTCTTGTTTCAATAGAATGTTTACATCCTGTATGACCATGTATTTTTCTAGCTTTAGCTGAGTTAGATAATTTTTCTATAGTTTCTTGTGATCTTTTAATGCCTCTATTTTTTGCAGCTACAGATGCTATGATTGGATTCTCTAATCCAATTCCTTTATTCCATGGTTTTTTACCATGCATAGGATTCCCTGAGCCCATTCTATTTTTCGACGCTAATTCACATGATTTATTAAAATTTGGACAAGTTTCTTTTGTAATTCCGCCTCTATTAAATTGAGATATTCTAAGACCAGCACCACAAATTTTATATCCTGTTAATTCTTTCTTAACAGGACATTTAGGCCATTCGAATTTTAAATACTCAATACAATAATCTCTTAAACTGATAGAGTGATTGTCTCTTAAATAATTAGAGAACTTATCTAAATAATATGCTCCGTCAGCCCTAGTAGGGTATGTTTTAATAATTTCTACTTTTAATTTATTATCTATTAAACAAATATCAAACTTATCTATAGGTATGAAATGTGTTGAAGCTGGAATATTAATTGTTCTCATGCTATATATTACACAAAATCTCTTTATTTTCTAAAATTATTTGACTCAATGGATACATTCTTTTATCAGCGGCCATAAATTTGTGATCCAAGGATGCTTTAACAATTATACCGTTCTCCATTTCGACCTCATACAGTTCTCTCTCAGACTCTATTTTATCTAAAACTGTAACCATTTCATTCATGTCTGTATCTGGATTATAAGATAATATATCATCACCTATTTTTATTTCAAACATTAATTTAGATTGACCATTTCCGATATCTATAGATGTATCTGGCGATAAACACTTATTGAAACTATAATCTGCACTAGCTTCAAAAGTATTCCAAATTTTACTAGCCAAATCTTTAGTATATCCATTAGATACAGATCCATTAATGAATCTGTCTTTATGTTCTGGCATCTTATCTCTTAATTTTTTGCCAATTATTTTCCTAAGACCGTCAGCGTCTTTTGGCGAGTAGCCAGCCATAACTTGAGCTAATTTAATCAATTGCTCCTGATAAATAATAGCCCCACCAGTGGGCTCAAGAATATCTGCAATTCTAGGTTCTATTTCTAATTTTTCTCCATCATTCTTAAATTTACAATATTGGTCAATAAATTTAAAGCTACCGGGACGACCCAAAGCAACGCTCGCTGCTATGTCAGATATTTTATGTGGTTTTATTTTACGTAAAGTATTTTTACCCAACCCTTCTTCAGCTTGGAATACTCCATAATAACAATCTGAATTATTAAGATAATCGTACAAACAATTGTCATTAATATCAATATCTGATATTTTCTTATCTACACCGTTTAATGCCTCAACAATAACATCAAGATTTTTAAGTCCTAAATTATCGAG
>RXKA01000045.1 GCA_003962985.1 Pseudomonadota bacterium
TTTTTTTATAGATTTGGCTTCTGCACTTGAGCTTGAGATTATTAAATCATATTCTTTTAGGTCTAATGAACGAAATGCAAATGCTCTTAAAACTGGAAATAAAGTATGTTTAAACTTTAATCCTCCAGGTATTTTTTGTAACCATGTAGTTCTAACTTCATATTCAGAAAAAGCAGTCAACTTTTTCTTATCATAAACGCTTGTATATATTGGAGCATTTGGAAATAATTTTGCAATTTCAATAACTGTTGATTCCGCACCACCCATAGATGTAAGCCAATCGTGAACAATTGCAACTTTTAAATTATTTTGCGCCATGTTTTATTATTACCACCCAAAGTGTTTTGAGTAAAATCTTAACATCTAGCCATAAACTCCAATTTTGTGCGTAATAAATTTCCAACTCAATACGTTTTTCAAAGCTTAAATTGCTACGACCGGAAACTTGCCACAAACCTGTAACTCCAGATTTAACACTGTGAAGTAAGCTTGCTTTTCTAACTAACTTCATTTCTTGAGGTAATATAGGACGAGGTCCAACCAAACTTAGATCGCCTTTAATTACATTAAAAATTTGAGGTAGCTCATCGATAGAAGTGCTGCGCAAAAAACGACCAAACCAAGTAATTCTAGGATCATTTTTTACTTTTCGGTTTACCTCGTATTCTTCTGCCAAATCTTCTCGTCCTAAATCACGAAATTCTTCTGCCGCATCTTTCTTGCCATACTTAGCGTCCATTGAACGAAATTTGTATAAAGTAAAACTATCTGAGTAACGACTCAGCCGCTCACTTTTATATAATATTGGACCTGGATTGAATATTTTTTGTAGTAAAACTATCAATAATAAAATAGGGGATAGTAATAATAGCAATAAAACTGTAATTATAAGATCAAAAATACGCTTTACAATCTCACCCCACCCGATAAGAGGTGTTTGAGATACAGAAATCATTGGATAGCCTAAAAAAACATCCACTGTATTTTTCCCAGTATAAAATTCGGCTTGTCCTGGAATGAAATTGTAAGCTATGTGATTTGTTTGAGCTGCACCTAATATTTGGTCATTTTTATTAGCATCTTCATATAAATCGGTTTGAATAATAGCTGTAATATGAAGAGGTTTGATAATATTTAATGCTCTCTCAACTCTAGGATAATGAGCAATGTCATGATTCTGTGGAAGATATTTTTTAGGACCAGCAAAAGCTGAAATATGATAACCGCTATGTTTACTTCGCACAAGCTCATGAAGTAAATCTCTTGTTGTTTCCGTACTTCCGATCACCAGTAAGCGATGAGCACCATATCCGAGATTAAAAAGCCAACGGCGAAATGAATGAACGAAAGTTCGACTAGCTACAAGTAGAACAAAAGAACCAATAAAAGCATAGACAGCAACAAGCCTAGCAGGAAATACTTTATGACCTGTTACGAATTCATATCCAATAACCAACAAAATTCCAATAAGCGAACCAATTAACAATTTCACAGTTTCATTAGTCTTATTGTTTCTAATATTGCGATCATACAATCCAAGCGCTCCGAGGGTAATTATCCATAAAGGGGCTACTGACAAAAACGTTATAAAAAAATCTTGGGCAGCAATTTGCACTATAAGTGGGCGAGGGTCGAGTTGAACTCGAACAATATAGGCAAGCGTAAATGCCAGTGCAATCACAAAAAGATCAAGAGTAATAAGGACTAAGCTGTAAAAAACATTATTTCGTACGTGCATATGGGGTTTTTAGTGTCTTTATTATATCATTGATGCATGAAGTCATTAGTATTTTTACGAATTGCAATCGTTGGAATATTGATAATTTTTGGTTTAATTATCTTTCATGCACCTTTTACAGTTTGGCTTGGTACATTAATGCCAGATCAAGCACTTCTAATAAAAGCGTGGAAAGAAATCTTAATGCTTGTCATTTCTACCTGCCTTATCTTGTTTGTGGCACTACAAAAAGATACCAAACGTTTTTTTAATGATAAATTGATCTATATCCCACTTATATATATATTACTTCATCTTATTATGACAGTAGTCTTGGGTGGAAATAAACAACAAACTATAGCAGGTTTGATGATTGATCTGAGATATATTGTATTTTTTATACTTGCTTATATTACAGTCCAATATTTCCCGCTTATTCGGCGTTATATTTTAGTAACGTTTAGTGGTGCTAGTGTAGCATCGATTATTTTTGCATTACTTCAAATATTTATTCTTCCTAAGAACTTTTTAGCGATCATTGGCTATAGTAAAGATACTATTGAACCTTATTTAACTGTTGATAGAAATCATGATTTTATTCGTATAAATGGCACCTTGCGTGGACCTAATCCTCTTGGCGCCTTTACTATGATGTGGGCTATATTTACCTGTGTTTTTGCGGCAATGCATCGTCGTTTTACTCATCAAAAATGGTGGATATTTTTACTACTATACATTTCTTTTGCTGCCATATTATGGGCAAGCTACTCGCGTAGTGCTGCTATAGGTCTTGTTGCAGCACTTTTGTCCGCTATTATATTTTGGCATGGCTTACGATTACCACGAAGTTTTTGGATAATTAGCGGAGTAGTGGCAACATCTATTCTTTTTATTTTTCTGCTAGCTCGAGAAAATCATTTCTTACAGACTGTAGTTTTTCACAATGATCCTAAAGAGGGTAACGTAGCAAATTCTGATGAAGGTCATATAACTTCATTGCGCGATGGGTCTATAAAAATGCTTCAACAACCATTTGGAGCTGGTGTAGGCTCAACTGGATCAGCTTCATATTTTAGTGATCAGCCTGTGGTGATTGAAAATCAATACTTACTAATTGCACATGAAGTCGGTTGGATTGGTCTTTTGGTATTTTTTATAATCATCGGTATTATTTTTAAACGCTTAATGCCTTTTCGCAAAAAAGACTGGTTGGCAATGTCGGTTTTAGCAAGCGGCGTTGGACTACTTTTAATTGGCATGCTATTACCAGTTTTTGTCGACGATACAGTTAGCATGGTTTGGTGGGGATTAGCAGGATTAGCATTAGGATCTAAG
>RXKA01000150.1 GCA_003962985.1 Pseudomonadota bacterium
TTACCAGCAGATGCGTTCGTTCTTATTCCCGCAACTAAGCATAATCTTGTTTATGGTTTGATATTATGTTTGGCTATCATCACAGTCTTTTTGCTATCACCACTTAACCTAATTAAAACGAATAAGCTGTTGGTTACAGGTGGTAAAAAAGTTAATTTATCAGCACGTTTTGTGCAAGTGTTTTTATTATCACTTGTTTTCTTAATCGGTATATTTGCGTTAGCTACACCCAATGGGAATAAACAATTGACTAATTCCCAAATGATTACACAACAAACTAAACTTGATGATGGTTCATTAGGGTTTATTGTGCGTGCAGTTCCTAGTGATAAACCAACTATGCAACGTGGAATTATTCCGCAAAATGTGATATCTGATGATAGCTTTACTGGTAAATTTAGCAATCAGGAGTTAACTACTTCGGGATTTGATTACCTTAGTGCGGCGTTAGTCTTGATTAAACATTCGTTACCGTATGCATTTATTTCTTTATTTGTCATCATTATCTTATTCTACAAGAGTATGTCTGAAAGTTTATCTTTTGTAACACTATTAACCATTAATGGTTTTTATGCACCATATTATAATAAAAGTGGTGAAGAATACGAAAATTTATGGGCAACTAGGGTGTTTTTATTTATGTATGTATTTGTGGTAATAGCTGTTGGATTGGTAATGTATAAATATTTTGATTTAGCATTCCTTGCTGGTATTATTTTATTAATTGCGATTAATCCTGCATTATCACTGTGTGGTTTAAAAACTAATTGGGTAGTTACTATCCTAATTTGGGTAATTGCTACATTGTCATTATTAACCCAAAACATTGAGAGTATTCCAAGCTTGTTTCCTCTGGTTAACTATGCAAGTTGGTGGGATTTTATAGCGATAATTGGTGCTATTTTGGTATCATTACAACTGGGCGCTAGTTTATTCTCTGTTATAGGAGGTAGAAAACAGCATGGATGATAATAAAGCGAGAAAAAATAAAACAATTAAAGCATGGGTTCATCGGCATTTAAATGATACCTATGTAAAAGGTGCGCAAAGAAATGGTTATCGTTCGCGTGCTGCTTATAAATTGTTAGAAATAGATGAACAAGACCATCTTTTTCATAATGTAAAAAATGTGGTGGATTTGGGGTGTGCACCAGGTAGTTGGTCACAAGTTGCGGTGGACAAAGTCGGTGAGCATGGTACGGTGATAGGTGTTGACTTATTAGAAATACATCCGCTACATCGATTAAAATTTATCCATGGTGATTTTACGGAACAAACAACATTGGATGAGTTACTAGATGCAATCAATCATAAACCTGTTGATTTAGTTATTTCTGATATGGCACCAAATTTAAGTGGTATTAAAAATACCGATCAGGCACGTGGTGCATATTTGGTTGAGCTGGTTCTTGATTTTGCTAAAGGTTATTTAAAAACAGGTGGAAATTGTTTAATCAAAGTCTTTCATGGTGGTGAATTTGATAATTTAGTCAAACTTTCACGTGAAATGTTCGAACAAGTATTAATACGCAAGCCAGATGCCTCGCGTAGTTCCAGTAGCGAGACTTACTTACTTTGCAAGCACAAGAAACATATGTGATATAATTAATTTCTTGTAGCGATTTTAATTTGAATAGAGATTTTTAATTAGGTTAATTTATGCGAAATGTTAATTTCTTAAAAAGCTTGTTAATTTGGGCTTTAATTGGTGTTGGTTTAATGGTTATCTTTAATAAATTCAGTGATACAAAAGATAATCGCAATACGATTGCATATTCTCAGTTTATTACTGACTTAGAGGGTGGTCAGGTTAAAAGCGTTGTTATTGAAGGCAATAACATGCAAAGCGAATGGATTAGTGGTGTACGTAAAGATGATAGTAAGTTTACGACGTTTGCTCCATTTGACCCTCAATTAGTAAATGATCTGATAAAAAATAAAGTTCAATTCCAAGCAAAACCTAAAGAAGAATCATTATTAATGAATATCTTTGTTTCATGGTTCCCGATGTTGCTACTGATTGGTGTGTGGATTTATTTCATGCGCGGTGCTGGTGGTGGTTCAAAAGGCGGTGGCGGAATCGGTGGCGTGTTTGGTTTTGGTAAGAGTCGCGCTAAAGTTATTGATAGTAAAGAAAATAAAATTCGCTTCAATGATGTTGCAGGTTGTGAAGAATCAAAAGCTGAAGTTATGGAAATTGTTGATTATTTAAAAGACCCAACTAAGTATCAAAATTTAGGTGGACGTATTCCTAAAGGTGTACTCTTGAGCGGTTCTCCTGGTACGGGTAAAACATTATTAGCAAAGGCAATTGCTGGTGAGGCTAGCGTACCATTTTTCAGTATTTCTGGCTCAGACTTCGTTGAAATGTTTGTCGGTGTGGGTGCTTCGCGAGTAAGAGACCTATTTGAACAGGCTAAAAAAAATTCGCCGGCGATTATCTTTATCGATGAAATTGATGCGGTTGGTCGCCAACGTGGTGCTGGTCTTGGTGGTGGTAATGATGAGCGTGAGCAAACCTTAAATCAGATGCTAGTAGAAATGGATGGTTTCGATACGAATACTACCGTTATTATCATCGCAGCAACTAATCGTCCTGATGTACTAGATCCTGCTTTGATGCGTCCAGGTCGTTTTGACCGTCAAGTAGTAGTTCCTCTACCAGATATCAAGGGGCGTGAACAGATTTTAAATGTCCATATGCGTAAGGTACCAGTAGCCAATGATGTGGAAGCTCACGTAATTGCTCGTGGAACACCTGGTTTTTCTGGCGCTGATTTGGCTAATTTGGTGAATGAGGCTGCGTTATTTGCTGCTCGTCGTAATAAAAAATTAGTTGACATGAGTGATTTTGAAGATGCTAAAGATAAAATCATTATGGGTACAGAACGTAAATCTATGGTGATGAAAGAAGAAGAGCGTCGTAATACGGCTTATCATGAATCTGGTCATGCGGTTATTGCATGTTTGTTGCCTGGTACTGACCCTGTTCATAAGGTAACAATTATACCTCGCGGTAGAGCGCTTGGC
>RXKA01000111.1:0-733 GCA_003962985.1 Pseudomonadota bacterium
AACAACTATTAAGCGACCTTGAACTTCATGTTAATCACAAAGCCTGTTTTAATGAAGAATATGTTATTCTCTTAGAAGGTTTGTTAAAGTTACGTTTTAATGTCAGTGAACGATTTTACGAAGGAATCGCAACTTTAGTTTACAACAAGCAGCAAGTTGTAAGAATTATCAAAAATGACGTTGCAGCTTTGAACAATCCTTACAAAAATGAATATTACTTGTTTTACTTGCAGGTGCTAGACTTTGTTAACTCACAAAGATTGGAAATATAAGGTGACAAATGAAGCTTAAAAATGGTAACATTTGGGACATGTTGTCACAAGATAAAGCGGTTATCTTTGTAACAACAAACGCTATGTTAGACTCAAAAGATGAATTAATTATGGGTGGCGGGGTTGCTCTACAAGCTAAAAAACACTTCCCATTGCTACCGTATCTGTTTGGTAAGTATCTAAAAGAATCAGGGAAAGTTATGGATGAATATGGGCTTCTAATTCATCCTAACACTTTCCAAGCAACCAGAGAAATTTATAAGGTGTGTGCTTTCCAGACAAAAATAAATCCCTGGCATGATTCAACATTAGATGTTATTGACACGTCTGTTTGTATGTTAATGTCTATGGCACAGACACACGAAAAATTTACGTTTCATTTGCCTTTCCCTGGGATTGGGCTAGGTAACTTGAAAAAAGAAGATGTACTACCGTTGCTTGAGTGTTTGAATGATAACGTA
>RXKA01000111.1:783-16076 GCA_003962985.1 Pseudomonadota bacterium
AGACATGAACACACAAAATGAACTGTACGAACTTGAAACATCATTCATCAAAAAATTTCCGGTTGTTATTGCTTTAAGTTTTAAGTATAACAACATAGTCTTGCATTCAATTGTGATAGAGAAGTCACAAAGGAACCAAGGTTTTGGTACGCAGATTTTAACCGAACTTTGTGAATTTGCAGATAAACATAAAGTTACAATAACCTTAACCCCCGATAGCTCTCTAGGTGGAAACCTGCGCAAACTTAAGGCGTTTTATAAAAGATTCGGATTCAAGAAATACACAGAGTATTTTTTCTTTGAATCAATGATAAGGGAACCGAAATGAAAACATACGATATGGACAATTCAAAACCAAAACGTTCCCACATGGGAAGCGGTGTTACGTATGTCGTTCATTCATGACTCGTAAACACTGGAATCAATCGCAACGGGTTAAAGCTGAATTGAAGAAAGAGGTTGAAAATGCAAATTATATGTAAAGAATGTGGTCGTTTCTACAGTCCTTCGCAACAAACAGCGTGGTGTCCACACGAGTATAAAAGAGGCTTTATTTCGTGGGTAAAACGTATGATTAGCGTAGGGAAACGGTCCAACTTAGCGGCAAAAAGTGTGGTAAAATAGATTTATCAGTAAGCAAATAGCCAAAGGGGAAACAATATGAAAACTGTTTTCGTTGATAGTTACCAAAAAGTTAACGTTGGATTTGAATTATCTAAAATCAATCGTTTGATTGAAACTTTTACGGAAAATTTAATTCGTAAAGAAGCGTTAAATGCACTTTCTCGTGACCCCAATAAAGACTGGATTACGGAATTTAACCGATTTAGCCAACGTTTTTATGTCTTGCTGCATAAGGCGCATAGTGGTAACAACCGTGCAGCAACTAAACTTTTGAACCTGTGTTACCCCAAGCAGCGCTTTATGTTTTATTGTGGTGACGTTTTTGTTCTTGTTCATTCGGATGGTGAGATGCCACTTGGTACGAAAATTAAACGTGCATTTGTTCGTACATCCACCGAAAATGTTCGTTATTTTTATGGAGTTAACCCTATTGCGAATAATGTTTACGAAGGTATGCTTTCGTTGATGCCAAAAGCACCATTTAAAGTTGATATGGTTGAATATGGTGTGTGCAAGTGACTTTAACCCTACGTAAACGGACTTTTACACAGGGTCAACGGGTTAGAATAAGTTTTGCTGGGAACAGAAAAATTTACACAATTGAATCTATCAAGGTTACAATTGATGAAGCTTTAGAGGTCACAGCAACATTTACTCTAACCCGCACAGATGAAATGACGTTAGTTGTAACGCCTGAAGAATTATATACCATGTTAGGATAAAATATGAAAATTGTAGATACTGATTTAGTAACGTTCTTATTGCTTAAAATAGAAGCAACAAAGATGCAACTTGACCTTAGTAATAGGCTTTATGATGCTTTACCAGATACAAGAACGTTATCTGCGTCTATACAAACACGCAAGAAGATTCTTGAATATCAATCAGAATTATTAGTTGAACGTGGGAAACATATCGAAACCCTTCTTAAACTGGAAAACGAACTGAAAGAGGTTTTACCATGATTTTAAATCTTACGGCATACAAGAGACTTGACCAAAAGAAGTTACGAATGGAGCTAATTAATCTTACCAAAGCGATGCACGATAACATTACATCTAAAGTCCTATACGAGATGCAACACAACCAATATTTGAACGCTGCGGATGTACGGAATAAGTATCGCCAACGCTGGTATACGAAGTTTTACCGTGCAATGTATGATAGTGAGTATCTTTCATATATTATGTTTGACTTGACGGGCAAAGAGTATATTTCATATATGGGTGACGTGTACATTCCGGTGTATTCACAAAGTGCGGTGACATTTATACCGACTATCACCAGAACACAAAAGATTTTTGTGAATTACTTTGAAAATTTACCATATTTTACAAGTAATTCGCAAGTGACTACGGAAACATACGACACGTTATGTCGGTATTACTGGCAAACTATCGTAGATAATACACCCGATTTACTATCTATCGACGTATTTAGAAAATATGCATAACGTATGATAACGGTCCAACATCCCCCGTTGGATTATGGTATACTTAGGTTGTAACCAAAGTGAATCAGATACGAAAGGCAAACAAACTATGGCACGAACTAAAGTATCTAAAAACGCTAAGATTGATAAGGCCACTTTGAGTAACTATAAGGTTGTTGAAAAACCTAAAAAGGTTGCACTAGCGGACAGCGAAACTGTTGTCAATCTGTTGGGTGACTTTGGTGACGGAGGGGAAGTTTCTATCGGAACGAACAATTCAAAACTTGTAACAAAGTTGAAAGCGATTAAGCCTGCATCGAATGTGACGCAAGATGGCTTTCATACGTTTATTTTTGATTTGACTTCATTCAATTTCTCTTTCTTACCTAAAAAGAAACGCAAGGGACGAACTATCTCCCCTGAGCATAAGGCTAAACTGATTGCTGGTAAGGCTGGTAAGTAAATGATAAAGCAGAGTCACCAAATCAAGCGTAAGGTTTCAAGTGTGGCTGACATTGATGCTCTTATCGCAGAGTTGCAACAATTGAAACTACAGATGCAAGGTGACTCTGCTTTGTCAGAGCAGGAAGCAATCGTTCTAAATAAAATAAAGGTCGGTGTTTACCAAAAGGATTTGAAAGATGTTCCAAACATAACTCAAATTTTAGCTAAATTAAGACCATTATACCTTACAATCGGTGACAAACAAGGTACAAGATTAATTTTAAAGTGAGAATAACATGGAATTTTCATTAAGCGTTAAAATTGTTTTAGGGATGATTGCGTTTGAACTTCTATTGATTGTTGGGTTGTATATATACTACCTCCTTCAACCAGTCGAAGGAACTGTTTATTATAAACGCTCCGACTATACAGAGCCTAATTTGGCGGTTTATATTATTAAAATCAAGCGAAAAACCTTCGGTTATCCTTTCAGCAGAACGTGTCGAGTGTCACAAGAAATTTATCACGAGTTACAGTACGGTGACAAGTACAACAGCCAAACAGGAGAAGTAATCAATGAGACGTATTGATAATTTTTTTCATAGTGTGGTGTTATTGTGTATCGTTTTGGTTTTGGTTGGTGCAATTGCCGGTGCTTATCAATCCTTCTTTGGTCCTCAAGAGGGCTATATCACTCGCAAGAGTTATACACCTGCGAGTTACAGTAACGCAGGAACGCCACGATATATGCCAGAAGAATATATTTTAACTATTCAAAATATTGATGAAAGTGGTAATAAAAGGTATAACTTTATATACGTTGACAGTATAACTTTTCATAAAGTTGAGTTGGAAGATTTTTTTTCTAAAAAATGCATGTGTGTGGTTGAAAAATGAAAAATATATTAACGCTGATTTTAATAATAGCTTTCGTCATGCTTTTTTGTTTTTTTGTTTATTCTATAACTAACGCACCAGATAAAGGTATAGTTACCGGAAAAGTTTGGACCAAAAATGCAAAGTATTTGGTTATTGAGAAAGATGGACAATCGGGGTTTGTTTGGGTTTCATGGAGCGTTTATTTTGACGCTGAAAATGGCGACATATACGACACAGAATGTGATTGCATCGTAGGCAAGCCGTAGGTAAACGGTCCAACTTTATAGTAAAAACTATGGTATAATTAAAACATAGAGAGGGAACAACAAATGAACGGAAAAATTAGAATTTCAAAAGTTACGGATTCCACTAAAGACGAAGATTTCATCCGCATAACTTTGCAAGATACCACAAGCAAGATTCAATTTCTAACGGTTGATGTATCTCTTGATGATTTCGCAAGAGCTTTATTCGGAATTGAAAATACGCCATGTGAGCTTACTTTTAATAACCTAAAAGCAATCGGTAAAACAAAAGAAGTTAAAATGTTTGAAGTTCAAACGGATGAGATGTGGGTTTTGCCAACTGAAAGGTTAGAGTTCCTTGCAAGAGATGGCTGGCAAATTCAACTTTCAAGTAAATTAAACAGCCGAAACTATCGTTTAAATTCTGCGGATTCGCAGTATAAATTTACTGCAAGTGTTATGTTTGAAAGGTTCGTGTGATTTATGGTACGAAATAAAATTTACGATTTTGAAAATAGAGACGTTGATAAAAGTCTTGCCCGTTTTATACGAGATGCACCGGAAAAGGCAACGCCTGTATTTATTTATGAATCAACGATTTATTGGGCAATTTACTGGTTTTCAGAGAAGATAGTGGATATAGTAGATTTTCAAAACTATATCGCACTCTTGGTGTCCGCACATTTTACGCCACTGTATATTCAAGATGCAGTGTTGGCGATTGTAGGAGAAAAAAATGGAGTATAAAGTAATCTCAGTTAACCTTATTGGTTCTAACTTATATAATCTTGCAGGGAAAAACAGTGATTTGGATTATTTAGTTATTTACCATAGGAAACCACAAGATTATATTACCATTAACGGATATGAAGACTTTATGCCTGATGAAAAACTGGAAGGCAAAGTTCCTATTAATTATCGTTACTGGGATATTCTAAAGTTTCTGCGGCTGGCATCGAGAAGCGCATGGGGTGCGTTTGAGGCGTTGTATTGTCTTAATGCGTACCATGATAAACCAGTGTACCAGTATCTTCTGTCACAGGTGAAACGTGAAAACTTCTCGCAGCGAGAGTTGCTATACCATGCCAAAGGCGTGATTAATAGTAACCATCACCGTGGGTACATGAAAGCGTATCACTATCTTTTCATGCAATACGTGCTACAGAAAGACGCATATCCCGAAACCTTGGATGCGTGGAACTTGCTTGATAGCGTGAATTTAGATACATCTACAACGCAGCATATTACAGAGTTGTTTGTAAAGAAACAGCAAGGTTATAAAGATTTGCCTTTTGTTTTTGACAGAGTTGACGATTCTCTATTTAAAGACTTTCCGAAGTTAGATAACGTAGACTATACAGATGCTTTGCACAAGTGTATATTTGACTTCTAAGGCGGACGTATGATGCAAACTATTGACCAACTTAAGACTTTGCAAGAAATTGCGAAACTCTTACAGGAAATCAAAGATAACGCCAACGCTATCTGGCTGCTTGATGGCCGTGAATACATTAAAGTTCAAAGAGGCAACGACACCATTGAAATAATGGTTTGGTACAACGGTAAAGAGAAAAATGAAAACAATAACTTGCGATTTTGACCATACGCTACAATTTGAGAACGGTAAACCAAACGAACGAACGCTTGAGTTGTTACGTAGTTTTCAAGCACAAGTTATTGTTATTTCAACCCGTCGAAACACACCGGAAAATATGGCTGAAGTCGAAGCATTTTGCAATAAAAATAATTTGACAATTTCAAAAATTGTGTTAGTATCAAATGAAGTTGAAAAACTGAACCAAGCGTTAGCCGTTCAATCTGACCTACATTTTGACGACAGTGAAGAAGCGTTGTTGCTGTTTGACAAATAAGGGATATTAACCGTTGATTGTTTTGATAGAGATGTTTGGACAGAGTGGCTTAAAATTTTAGAAATAGAAGGAAACTAACTATGACTCGATTAGGTGATAAAACAATTTGTTTATCTTGCTTAAAACCGATTACAGCAGTAATTGAGCGGAATAATATTATATGGTCGCATGACAATGGACAACCACGGCACATTGCGCACCCACAAGCGTATACACGAGAAGATATTGCAAAAATCGAATTATACGTTTCACAGTTGCAGAAGACCCAAAAGACCGTTAAAGAGTGGGTTATGTTTGTTAGAAAAAACTGCGAAACACTTGGTATTCCATTCAATTATGAAGTTGTTATCGGTGCTTATAGCCCTAATTTGGACCTAAAAATCGTAAAACAAATGTTGTATGGTACTTCAAGGTTTGACCTAGAGACGTTTGAAGCAGATTATGGTGCAATGTTGGCGCAAACACAAGTGTTTGACCCTGCAAGTTTTATTCGGAACTTACCAGCACCTATGCTGATGGATACAATCACAACTTACTTTATCCGAGTGACAGACGGTCTTATTGATGGTCAAAAACTGTTAGTAAATAAGGGAACGTTGCAATTCTTTTTAGAACAACGTCATCATATCTTTCCTTGCGAATTTTCTAATAAAATGTTTACTGTTGCATATTCGTTGACCGTTGGTGGAGATGGTAAATCGTTACAAGATTTGGCAGAAACTTATGATATTTTGACAAACCTATATTTTGTTTATATCAAGAACCATAAAAACGGTTTGACAGATATGTAAAATCATGATAAACTTGGAATACGTTATCCACTAAAACCTACGCTTTACCGGAGTACGTATGGGAGAGATAACGGTTAGACATAAACCGGAACAGAGAGATTGACCCCCGAATCTCTCAAAATTATAAAAACGATTTGACAGATTCAAAAAGTCGTGATACTATAAAAACAGAAGTTTCCACACAGCAATTAAAAAAACTTCTTATGGATAAAGAAAAAAATGGAAACTGATAATAAATAATAAAAAAGAAATACCCGAACAGCAATTAAAAAAATCTCTGTTAAAGATTAAATAAGGGTATTGTTTTCATTAAAGGATATACATAATGAACATTCCAACCATATTAACCATTTTCGCATGTACTGTAGTTTTACTAAAGCTCTTAGGTTATATTACGTTAGCGTGGTCTGCAATCTTTTTGGGTGTAGGAGTTCTCTTCGGTGGCATGTTTATTTTGATGTTACTGGCTGCTATCGTGATGAAGCGTAGCACAGATAATTTTTTACAAAAACGCAACTTCCGTTAATTGTAATTCTCTTGCAGCAATCAAATTAAAAACCTTGGAAAGTTCTTTGGAAGTTGAAATTGCTGAAAAGTACGTGACTGAACATTTGGTTCAAAAAGAACTAGCGAAATTAAAGTCGAGTGGTGTTGTTAAGTTGCAACCTGCTTTATTGCAAACTGTGTTTTATGTTCTTCTTACAGAAGAAATTGCAGATATTGTTAAGAAATACAAGTTACCTTTAATCGATTTCAAGTCGTTGAATCGTGCAGTTATTAATCAAGTTAAAGTTCATGCGAAAGAGTTGTTTTGATGTTTGTAATTTCAGACGTTCATGGTGATGTAAGTAAAATTTATAAGTTGCTAGAAAAGAAACCTTTACACGAGAAGTATGTGATTTTACTTGGTGATATAGGATATGGTTTCCCTGAATTTGACGTAGAACGATTGAACTGGTTATTTCAATCAATGCCAACGGTTAGTTTTTACGTAGTTCAGGGAAACCATGACAACGCAGATGCAATGATGTGTAACTTTCCGAACGTGCGAATGATTACCACACACACAGGAGCTAAGGTTTATTACATCAACAGTAAAGCGATTTTATTGGTCCCTGGTGCTTTGTCATATGACAAGAACATGCGTGTGCCAAATGTTTCATGGTGGCAAAATGAGCAAATGACGGATGAGCAACTTTCAGATGTTATAGAATTAGGCCCACAAGTTGATTTAATCATAAGTCATGACGCACCGTTACAGCAATATTTTATGTTCTTCCCTGAAACAAAAACTTCTTTGACTAACCGTGCGTTAGACATGGTTCTTTTCTCACTAATCAGAGAAAATAAAAATATCATTTGGGTTCACGGTCATCTACATTACACATATCTTGAAAGAAAAAATGGCGTTACATTGTGTGGTATAGGTGAAGACGGTTATTTGATTTTGGAGTGATTCATGATAAGTAAAGAGCGTATTGAAAAATTCAATCCTATCAAAGATGTACTTGATAAACTTTTGCGAGACGAAGATATTAAAACACTTCAACAACAATTAGGGATTCAGGCGCAAAACGGAACTTCGCAAAGTCGTGAGGCGCAACTTAATGAGATTGCGAAGTCTCTAGAGGCTTAATTGTTAGTCCAAAACTACTTGAGCTTAACGAGATTGAAATAACGATGTTTGTACCATGAGATTTTCCAAAACGGTTAAAGAGTTTTACGTGATTAAAAATCGTGAAGGTGGGATTATTAAGTTAAACTCTGGGAAATTTTGATGGGAAAAGATAGGTTCAGCGAAAAATGCGATAGTTCAACATTTGCAAAAGTCTTTTGTATATACGTCAAGAGATAATCTAAACAAAGAAAGGATTCAGGAAATAATCAATAAAGGTTGGATAGTACAACTCTATAACCCTGTAGAGTATCACTTTCTATTTGAAGGCACTATTTATAAAGCTAATTCACTTAAAGAAATTAGAGAGATTCTTCTTGACACAGGTTTCCTAAAAGTTGAAAAAATAAACTAAATATAACACGATGACGTATAGGCTTTCGCTACGAACGAATTGAAACCTTAACTGGACACATACAGGTTCGACTCCTGTCGTCATCGCTATGGGAGTGTAACGGCACAGTGTTCTAAACTGTAAAACCGTAATGGATGAAAATGGGGGTTCGAGTCCCTTCACTCCTGCTAAAATATCGTAGGGTAAACGTATAGATTGCGTCCAGTTTCAGGTAAAAGTTTGTGATATAATAAATCTATCAAACAAAAACGAGTCGAAAGGACAAGCACATGCAAACGTTTATTCTGGATATGAACTTCGCTAAATCAGCTAAATTACTTGATAGCGTTCGTTTGAACAAACAATCAATGGAGTGTCATCAAATTTATCAAGTTTTACTTGACCAAAATTTTTACCCAGTGGTTTAATCTTAAAGTCCGATTAACAGATGGGCAATCATCGATTGATGATTTAGTTGATTCATTTAAATCGGCAACAGGTACACCGATTTCTCGTGCGGAGATGGAAACGATGTTAACAAGACTTTTCGGAATTGATGTGCAAAATCAAGTTGTTATCGGTGTGAGGTTGAAAAATGTTTCTTGAATTTGCATTTTGGTTTACGAATTGTGTACGCATCACTGGTGACGATAGCGTAGTTTTATTCACTGATTTGTTAAATTCTTTTGCAGATTTTACTGGTGATGCAATTTCTATTTGTTTATTGATAGATTATCTTACAATCTACAATATTGAAGTGACTGGGAAAGCAGCAGTAGGAGTAACTTTATATGATTAATACAATTTTTTTTGCGATTGTCATGATGCAGGTTGCTTTGTATCCTGTTGGTACTTTCTTTCGCTATGAATCAACTGGATATGTATATGAAATGGGGCTGACAGACGCACCGATTTTTGAAGAAAACAATAGTATTGTCGCCACCTTTCAGGTTACAAATTATCATAAAGATAAGTTATTTGTAGGTGAACCGAACGTAGAAGCATATAACCTTGATACTGGAAAGACTTTAGATAAGTTCTCTTGCCTAAGTGGATTTCAAGTTGTCTTGAACCAAAATCAAACAGGTAGTGGGCAAGTTTGTTGGATTTCTTCAACAAAGATTAATAGGATTAAGGTTATTTACTATCATAGCGCATTTTCAGGTGAAACTTTTGGGTGGATTGTAGGAGAATAGAGGAAAATATGTTCAATTCAAATTTTAAAATGTGGGCAAGATTTCGTTCAGAGAGTGACGGGTTAGTATGTGTTTTATTTACACCTGTCGTTGGATGGGAAAAGACAGACGAAGGTGAGTATACAGCGCTTGTGTTGGCACCACCAGGACTAGGGCTTGATGGAACAGCGATACCCGTAAATTACAGTGCAGTAATTCGTGATTTTGGTCAAATTACCGGATTTGTGCTTGACGAATCTATCAAAGAAACAGTAGAAAAAGTTATGCAGTGGCAACTAGAAGATGACGATAACCGTGCGGTTTCGGTTTATCCTAAGCTGCCGTCAATGTAGTTTAAAATAAATTAACTAAGAGAGTGGATTAACCCTCTCTTTTTTATTCTACATATTTCCAAATAAAACCACCTGAAGATTTTCGTTTGCCGTTACAAACATCTGAAGCATGTAGACGAGTTAATTTTAATTGTTTTTGTGCGTCGGTTGTACTCTCATATTCTTTGATGAATATACCATCTATTGTATATTGTCCTACTTTCTTTTTGTTTTTATATTGCGGTGCTATGTAGTTTTTATTATACGACCATGCAAATCCACCAACGGACTTAGTGAAGTAGGTCACGCCATTAACTTTCGTTTTTGTTTTTTGACACATCTTCATAATATTTCTCCACGGTATATTTAATGATGTAGCGGCGTCATCAATAGATTTCCATTCTTTAATTAAAACTCCATCCATAGAAAATTGATATACTTCTTTTGAATTTTTTGTTGCGCTTTTGCGCTTAAGTCCCAGGCTGTTCGTTGCGTTCACATTCATATTATATAATACATTATGGGAAAACAACTCAATATATGATTGTTCAATTTCAGTTACCTTTTTTTCATCTCGAACAAACTCTAAAACTACAAAGACAAAATTTTCTTCTCCATATTTATTAAAAGAATTTTGCAAATATTGGTTATGATGTTTTCTTCTTCTCAATTCGCTAATATGTTTTCTAAACCGTGCGCTAAGATTTACCGAAGAACCAATATATAATTTACAATTAGCAATATTCAAAATACAATAAATCCCACAATTTAATTCATCATTATTCACGTTCTAGTCTTTCTTTCTTAAACCTTTTTACTGATTCAAAATTAATTAATCTTTGATTATTAACTTGTTTTTGTGCAACAATTTTACCTTCTTTAATAAATTTATCTAAAGTCATACGAGTAATTCCCAATATTTCAATTGCTTCACGAATCGAAATCCATCCCTCTTTAGTTTTAACAATATATTTAGTCATAGGAATATGTTATCATAGTTTTCATAGTTTGTCAATAATCAATATTTGTTTTTAAGAATCATTCGTGATAGATTTTATATAAAGGAGATTAAATATGCAAAACAAATTTGGTGTGTATCTTGTTAACACCCATGATAAGGCTGAAACATGGGATTACATGAGTAAATTAAATCCAAACGCAATTCGGATTCTTGACCCTAGTGTTTCTTTAGTGAAACGGGTTTACGATATGTTCCCTAACGCTTTGATTTTTCCCCGTTACTGGGCAATTTCAGAGAATCAAGAGGAATATCAAAGAAATCCTATTGGACTGGCGAATCAACATGTAGAGTTCTGGAAAAATACAATTACAGAGTACGCAAAAGCAGGAATGGATAAAGATAGATTCGTAACTGTTTCAACTAACGAACCACGAATCTACTCGGACGTTGACCGAAATAAAGATTATTCTGGTTGGCGCAAAGATATGGATAATATTTATCGTTACAACCTTGAGTATAACTTAACTCTGGCAAACGGACTTGGCAAACAAGGTATAAAATCGTGCCTTTTTAACTTTTCAACTGGAAATCCCGCAAACTTAAAGGATGATGAACCGTCTTATTGGGGTTGGGCGCTTCCTTTGGTTGAGCCAACAAATAGATACGGTCATTACTGGACGGTGCATGAGTACTTCCCTAGAGGGGGAATCAAAGAATTATGGGGTTGGTTGTGTGGTAGGTGGGCTTCGATTCCATTTGATGTCCCTATCGTTATCGGAGAATTTTCCTTAGACCGCTTCACCACTGAACCATCTGTAAATCAACAACAACGTGGTTGGCAATCTGTAATGTCGAAGCAACAATTTGCAATTGAGATTAATTCGTATCTTGCGCATGTTGAGTTAGACCCAAGAGTAAAAACAGTGTTCCCTTTCCTTCTAGACTACGCTGATAATCGTTGGGCGAGTTTCGACGTTCTACCTGCCAGGAATGAAATCTTAAAGGAAAAGCAAGTGGATTACGAAACATACTTACCTGTAATCATAAATACAGGACAACAACCAGAGAAACCGACAGTACCAGAGGAACCAACAAAAGATATTTATCGTTTGAAATGGCCTGTGTTAGCACCTATCACTCAGTTTTTTGGAGGGACACACGAAGGTTTAGATATTGGTGTTCAGTCTGGAACTCCAATTTATGCTATTTCAGATGGTGATGTAGCTTGGGTTGACTTTGAAAAAAATGGTTACGGGAATTATGTTAGAATTTGGCACAAGCACTTAAAGGTTCATTCTTTCGTTGGTCATTGTTCGGTTATTGTGGTAAAGCAAGGTGACAGAGTGAAGAAAGGTCAGTTGCTTGGTTACAGCGGTAACACAGGTAATTCGACGGGTAGTCATATCCACTGGGAAATTCGTTTGGCTGATTCAAATGGAGTTTATTTGCCAAATGTGTCTAGTTTTACGAATGGAAGGGTTGACCCATTAACGTATTTTTATGCGCTTGATGCGATATATGGTCATGATTGACATAAAAAGAACTTGACATTAGATTTAACATGTGATATACTCTGAGTATAACGTTATCCACTAAAAGTTACGCTTTCCAGATGTACGTAGACGAGAGATAACGTACCAGCATAAATCTGACTAAGAGAGATAGAAATATCTCTCTTTTTATTTAAAATAATAAAAAATGATTTGACTTCTTTCAAAATCGTGGTATAATCATCTTATAAATCAAAGCAGGGTATCTTAAACGATATTACTGACATCTTAAAAGTTAACGATGACGTTTACGCTGTGCATCCTATGTTTGTAAAACTTTGGACCGTATTACCACGAACCATGTCAAATGTATCGTGGTATTTACCAAAAAATATCGAAGGTGCAAAAGAGCAACTTGCGCAAGAACAAGACAACATCGACAACGCCAGTGTTCAAAAGGCATTTGTTTCGAGTGGTGAAAATCTTGGGTTGCTGGATAATTTAGGCATTGAACTATCACCAAGATTAACTGATATACCACAAGACCTAAAGGATTTCTTAGGTTTAAATTGGCACAAAGTTAATGGTGTTTATCGATTATCTAAGCCATTGTTAGATGAACGTTTTCAAAACTTTGTACAGTCAGCGAGTGACCAAACCGTTGAATATCGGTATCACGGTACAAAGTGGCGAAATGGGATGGCAATCCTTCAGACAGGACTACGTATCTTAGGTTCAAAAAGTGCAACGTATAGTGGGTCTATGCTTGGCGATGCTATTTACACAAGTAAAGACTTTAACAAAAGTTACAATTATTCAGATGGCTTGATGTTTGTGTTGAATGTACATACAGGTAAGCCGTTAAACGTAACTAAACACACTGACGTTCGTGATTACTCTTGGGATGAGTTGCAAAAACTTGGTTATCATAGTGTCAACGCCGACCCAGGACTCTATACAGGGTGGGTAACGCTACAAAGACACGAGCAAACGATTTACAATGAGCAGCAACAAACATTTATGTATATTTTAGAGTGCTGAAAATTATAAAAACGATTTGACATTCGCTAGAATTATGATACAATGTATCTATCAATTAAAAAGTAGTTTGAAAGGAAAACATAATGGCAAAATTAGTTGGTTTTGAACAAGTTATCAAGCCTTTCACACCGAAAGCAGTGTATAAATCAACCTCAAAAGGCCCGCTTGTAATTGAAGATATGGCAACCAAGCATATTGAGAATGCGTTGCGTGGCCGCTTGATTTCTGTGTTCGTAGATATGCTTAGGGGGAAGAGTTTTGATGAGATGTTAACACAAATTAACACGTTATATTTTTCTGATTTCATGTTGGAATCAGATGACGTTGCGAACTTATATAATGAACTTTCTAAGCGGAATGCCTAGTTGCACTTCTTATAACAAAAAAGGAAAGATTTATGAATACAATCAGTAGTTTGATGAATAAGCTAACGGAAGATTTAGGTTATAACCCATATGAGAGCTTTCGTTCTAAAGATGGGATTATCTCATTTAGAGATGCCATAATCAACGATTACTTTAAAATTGTGTACGAGTCTATCGTTTACCAAGCGGCCAGAACCATTAGGCAAATGCATATAAATCGATTTTTTGAATTCGTTACGCCCTGTGCGTTCGATGACTTATATGTTGTCGGATTAATGATTGAAATTTATCGGAGAACACATAATGTGTCGAGTGTAAATCGTTTTTACTTCTCCGATACCCAGTACGTTGAATTTACAGACTGGCAGGATTTGGTATCCGCTCTTGAACAACTTAAGCCGCACTACCCAGAGTTACAGGCGTATAAGGGTATTGAAAGCAGTGTCCCGCAGGCGTATCAAAACATGTCTGACCAGCACCTACTGAATGCATGGTTCCAACGGGTACTAAACGAAGTTACGGGAAATGAAAAAGTTTACGCCTTTTGTGACATCAATAAATTAGTGTTTGAGTCGGCAGAACTTGACGGGTTGATTGGTTTTACACGGCTTATCGGGCCTGTTGAATAGTTTGTAAATTTAAAGAGGGGGTGTAACGCCCCTTCTTTAGAAAAGAAAATCACATGATTGATATAACACAGAAGTTACCTGATTTTGAATTCAAACAAGATTCACAAGTATATGCGATTGTTTCGTTGGATGGTACGCTAACAATCTTACCTACCCTAATCGTTGGTAACGTCACGACAGTCTTACTACCTAAAAAATATCAAGGTAGACAGGTTCCGATTATTGCATACAGTTATCGAAGTGCGGTAATTAAACTATTTCCAACCTCAACTGAAGCAGAAGCGGCGTTTCGAGATATGGCAGCGTTGAACATGTCAAATATGTTTTATTGTTATGCCAATAATGTTTTTATTGAAGAAGATATTCGTGCGTCATTAAATGGTGAAGAAAATTCAGGTATTGCGGGAATTAGACAAGAATTTATTGACTTTCTTGCGGCGGTTGTAAATGAAATGTATAAATCTGGTACGTCGCCATTGTTTCTTCTAGACGAACTGAAGATGTTTGTTGGTTATCTTCTTCAGTACGCAGAGGCACAACATTTGATTTATATGGTCATGGCGTATACGACACCAGCGGTAAAAAGATTTAATGAGTTGTATTTGAATGCGCCGCCAGTTGAAGAAGTTCCAACAGACAATCTTTCAGATGAAACACTAGATTTTATTAATGGATTATTCTAATGCAAAAGATTGAAGAACAAACACAATTACTTGGGGAACTTTTTAACAACGCTGTTAATAAAGCTCTTGAAGATGACAACAAAGAGTTAGCTTACAAACTTGTTGCGCTTCATTCCCTTGTGATGACATCTCTATCAGTGGCAATGTTAGTAAAAACTTTTCAACTCGGCCTGCGCTCAATCATGTCGGTTGATTTATCAAATCTTGGGGATGACTAGGATTCGATTTGGGAAACGACTCGAAAGAGATAGGGTTAAAATCGCTTTAAATAAAACCTGAAAGTTTCCTAAAGAAAGCAGTTCAACTCTGCTCATCTCCACAA
>RXKA01000015.1 GCA_003962985.1 Pseudomonadota bacterium
ATCAATAGCACCAAGGCAAGAAGTTTCCATGGGTTACTAGGTAGAATTAACCGCAAGATTCTTTCTTACACTACGGCTTTATTTTTTAATTACCAAATTGTTAAAGAACGATTTACTCAGCTTGAATTGCTTATTCAGCCATAAAAAGTGAGGACTGGGGTAGGAATTATATTTTGGATCTAATTTCTAAGCTGCCTACTCGGCAGTTAATAACTAATCAACAGACTAAAAAATGGGATTATTTTTCTAAGCTGCCTACTCGGCAGTTAATTACCAACCACTGTGCCATATTGCAGCGTAGTATTTCTAAGCTGCCTACTCGGCAGTTAATATACGCAAGGCATTAAGCCCAGAAAAATGGCATTTCTAAGCTGCCTACTCGGCAGTTAATTGGTTATTTTGTAAGAAAAGAAATTGACACAATTTCTAAGCTGCCTACTCGGCAGTTAATTACTCGACGCAGTTCTAGCAACCTCTAGTTATTTTCTAAGCTGCCTACTCGGCAGTTAATGCTCTGGTATTGCAGATCAAAAACCAATTAAATTTCTAAGCTGCCTACTCGGCAGTTAATGTTTTAAATACTTCATTACATTTTTAAACATTTTTCTAAGCTGCCTACTCGGCAGTTAATAGTAAGACTGGTTGTTTGACAACGGTTTGTAATTTCTAAGCTGCCTACTCGGCAGTTAATAGATGGACAATTAATCAGCGATGTTATCGTCTTTTCTAAGCTGCCTACTCGGCAGTTAATACATACGCATAGCCCAGCACCTTAGCTTGCATTTTCTAAGCTGCCTACTCGGCAGTTAATTGCTTACTGCGGTTGTGATCTGCCTGATAGATTTTCTAAGCTGCCTACTCGGCAGTTAATATACTAGTTCGCGTTTTCTCATAATTTGCTTTTTTCTAAGCTGCCTACTCGGCAGTTAATCATAATCAAAAAGATGATTTAGCTAGTCAAGTTTTCTAAGCTGCCTACTCGGCAGTTAATGGTTATTTTAACACAAAAAAATTGCTTACAACAGTAAACTAGATATAAATTTATCATTTTTACCAAAGTTTTATCGTACTGTTGTAAGCCATTGATATAACCAGCTTATTAAAGAACTAGAAATTTATTGGTTAAAACTCTGGTACCGTTGCACCATAACTTAATCCATAAGAGGTAAATGTGCCACTACACATCTCACTCTGATTAGCTTTCTGAATAAACAGCCTAAATTGATGTTTGTTTGTCAAACTATTTAATTGAATAAACGGTAAATCAGATCTGGTCACTATATTTTGATAACGTGCTACCGCTTCATCAAAATTAATATCGCCACGTTTAATTCTATGACGAGCTAAACGACTAGCATTGGTTTTAACTTGTTTACGACTAAAAATAGCATACCCAGTAATTTTATGTACTGGTACTTCACGAATCGAAGTAATGTGAATATAATCACTTAAGCGTGCTAACCAAGTTACTATATTTAGAGTCTGCAATTCTTCTTCGCTATTCGCAAATACGCGTAATTTAGTACCTAAAAACCCGATACCTTTTTCTGGATTAAAGCGATATTCAGGAAATGATACACCTATATTTGATTTGTCATTATGCTTTTTAACTTCTACTAATGCTAAATGAAGCTGAGCATAAAGTTTTGACCAGATGAAATATAAAGATTCATCTTCACTATCAATTAAAGTAATTTCGAGATAATATTTCATGAGTTTTCCCTTGTATCAATTTTGGTTACATAGGCAAGCCCTTTTTTACCAAGATAAAAAGATGAAACACCAGCATCAAGAATTTTTTGTTCTAAATCTTTGGCTCGTTCTTCTGAAATATCTATAAATATCTTTAACTCTCCACTTGCTTTAGTTATAACAGTTGGTGTACCTCCGATTCTTTTAGAGCCTCCAGACAGTGGATTAAGAAAATCCCTCACTCCATTAAAGCCAGATGGGTTAAATCCTTGAATATTTTTCTTTGGATTTAAAAAAGGTTCAATATCAACACCACTCTCTTTAAGCAAATTAATTGCCAGATATAAAGTACCCGAATACAAATCTATCCACTTCATCTCCCCATTTTTTTCCCCTTTTTTATCAAAATAATCACGGTCAGGAAATCTTGACTTCAAAACATTAATTGCAGCTAATAATTTATTCTCAAATTTAATATTCTCATCGTAGCTCAATTGTTCAAGTTCTACCTTGAGTTGATTTAATTGAAAAGTTTCATTATCTGTTATCTTTTTACCTGATTGTTTTTTTTCAGCATACTTGTCTTCTTTAACTTTTATTAATTCAGATAATTTGCTGGACTTAACCTTGATCAAAGTGTAGGTCTTAAGAGACGTAATTAAATCAAGTCTATTTAGTATAGTTTTTGGTGAAGCATTACCCAATGAAACTACAGGTATACTTTCACTAATGATAAACTCTAACAATTCATTAGGATCAAGTTCCAATATATGCCAAATATTTTGCGAATACGGAGAAAAGAATAAAGGCGTATTATCTGGCAATACACCCAAAAAAGTACCTTGACTTGGTCTATCATCGCTTTTATTTATTATATATGCAGTTTCATGAAAAATAATACTTTGATCTTCATAGCTAATTTTATCCTCCAATCCCTTAAAGTAATAGTCATCAAATACTTCCTGCCTTGCTTGGTATAATTTTCTTTGGTCACCAATTAAACGACATAAAACACCAAAAATAGTATTTAACGTAATTTGCCTTTCATCAATATTATTATCTTTATTACCTGTAGGTTTGAATTTTCTACTATTATCTCTTTTATTTATTGGCAGTTCATCGGTACCATCTAAAAATGAGTTACGCCATGTAGAATGATACTTTATTGTAATCCTCATTCTATACTGCCTTAAAATAGACAGCATATTGAGAATTTTTTTGAGGTGCTACATTCATTGGACTATGTTTAATTCGCATCATATCTTTAGCAGTTGAGCCATCATTGTAATCCACTTTAATACTGTCGACATACATATAACCCTTTGCTTGTTTAATAACTAAATTCCTAAATAAATCTAGAGTTATTTCTACCAATGTATCAATTGCTTCTTCATTAAGTAATATGCCTGCCTCACCATGAGTAAATATGGCTCCTTGCCTAACATAATTTTGGTGATATTCTGCCTTAGCCTGTTTATTGCCAAGCATGTTTTGAATGTAACTTGTTAGCGTTTCAGCTAATTTAGCACCATCTTTATGATTATCTATTTTCATTGCTTCTCGCCCATAATCAGCAGATAGTGAAATAAACTGTAACTGTTCTATGCTTATACTTCCATATCCCTCATATGAAGTATCACCAAAGGTGGTTTTAGAAAATATTGCCGTACTAGCTTCTTTTCCAGTTTTAGTTTCTTTTTTATCTTTGGATCCGGAGTTTCCTAGTTGTTCAAAATTACCCATCATCTTTACTTCTTCAAAATCAGTAAGAAGTAGAGGACTCGTACGCTTAAACTCTTTACTTGGAATAACATATCCGCGAACTAAAGCAGTTATTGAACATAAAAAATTATCCATATGATTAATAATATGCTCTAATAAATCTTTTGTTTGCAAATTTATAGCTTCATCTTTAAAAAGATGATGCCGTATACAATTTTGGCTAATATATAGTGGCGTTTTTGAAAAATCTACTTCTTCAGGACGCTTAAATTGTGGTTTTCCATCGTCCCAGTATCCTCTAATATTAGTATAGCCTCGCAATTTTGGCATTGAATGATTGGTTACTTTCTTACTTTTATTATCAATAATAATTTCAAGATCAGTTGGACCATTCCAATTTACAACGCCGTAACCATAAGCTGTGATTTTAAAATCTACACTTTTAACACCTGTTACTTTAGACATAATTTATTCCTCCATTTTATGATTAGTTAAAGTTAAAATAGTTTTATAAAAAATTGTTCCTATCGGTTGTTTATCACAAACCGCATAGTATATTGCCTCCGAATGCCTAGACGTATCACCGCCAACTTTATCAAGATGATCTGGTATATAGCTCAAATAAATCGGTGATTCTGGGTCTCGCGCTAAATTGAGTAATACATTGTCACTAAAAGTTTTTTTCTCACCAGTTATGTTATGATGTTTTTTAAACATATGCGCTAATAAATCTTTTGAGCTATTTTTTTGCTCATTAGAACCACCTTGGATTATTGCTATTGATTCTGTCAAATTATCAAACTCTTCATTTTCCGACACAGGAAATTGATACGCGTATTCATTGACAAATTGTGGATTTTTATAGTCATTAACATACAATTTAGCCATTTGAACAAAACGATTATCACCACGCAGTGAATTTTTACTAATTCTTGGTTTTTTGTTCTCAGTTTTATTTTTAATAACTTTGGTTGGCTCAGTAACTTTTTTACCAAGTAACATGATGCTACTTTTAATTGCATCTTCTAAATCTTGCTGGATAGCTTGTTTATGACTAGATAAATAAAAATCTTTGTAGAGTGAGTATAGTTCAGGTAGCTTAAATACCCTATCACCTAATTTATCGGTTAAATATTCATACCACGCCTTTGTAGATTGTAATCCTTTTAAGGATGACAAAAATTTAGCCGATGTTCCAGTTTGTTTTCCTCGCTTAATACCATCAGTAATCGCTATCTGTAAAGTATTAACCACGCTATTCTTACCAAATCTATCCAAGCGCCCCAAACGTTGTAAGATATTTTCAGGTGTACTCATTTCACTAATCATATGATCACAGCTAATATTTAATGATGCTTGAACAATCGGACCAGCTCGCAAAATATCATATTTGTGTGTACCATCTCGTTTAAATGATTCATACGCTTCATTAAATAAATATTTTTTATCACTCCGTTTATATTTTGAATGAAATAATAAACTATTTTCAGCATCCTTTTGGTATAAAAAACTAAGTTGTGCAGTTTTTGCGGTATTACAAATAACAAATGTACTATTATCATATTTCTGATAAAGTGGACTCTCTAGTTTATTGGCTTCGTCATATTCAATAAATTGTATTTGATAGTGGCTATTATTGAAAGATGGCATTTCAATCACATCTTTGTCTAGGTTCTTAACACCTAAGATATCTGTTAAATAGCTATAATGCGGGGTTGCCGAAACCAAAAGAATGCGTTTATCATTTTCAACACGCATATTTTTATTGGCAACTAACTCGGCAAATAATAAATTAAAAATATCCATGCCTATGTATTCATGATACTCATCAAAAATAACGTGAGCGTTTACAAATGGCAGCAGGCTATTAACATTAGTATGAGTAGTAATAGAACCCAAAATTTGATCTATAGTTGTAACAACTACATCACCCGAAAAATAACTCTCTTCGTTCGTTTGGTTGTCCCATTTGTTTGTAAATTTAAATTCTCCTGTAAATATCTCGACATTCGCATCAGTTAAGTACGTATCGGTTAACTCCTGAAAGATTCCCTGACAAATTTGTACTCGTGGACATATCCAAATAATTTGCTGGGCATTAGTGAGCTTAGCCCATTCCAAAGCGATTTTAGTTTTACCGCAACCAGCCGCACCTGCAAGTACGGCTATATCTGGAACTTTGGCTAATTCTTGCGCAACCTCACTTTGTTTCTGCGAACGTTCTGAATGGGGAAATTTACCAATACCGTCTGCAATATGTGATTTCAAATCAGATATAATTTCTTGTTTTTCCAATAATACTTCATCTAAGCGTTGTTCTTGAATTAAATCACGTAAATCCATTGCAGTAAGGCTAGACACTAAACGATCAGCACTTATGACACATGCCCTTAATAAGTTATGCTGCGCGTTTTTATTAATCTTACCTTTTAATTTATCAAAATTATTAGCTTCAATTTCACTATAGACTTTAAATGCGGGATAATAATTGCCATTTGGGTTATAACGAATAATATCCTCAATATCTCCTGAGTGCTTTTCAGTATCCCATGAGCAAAATTTTTCCAAGCTAATATTAATCAAATTATATCTTGTAACTATTTGTTGAATACTCTTAATTATTTTTATAACATTGCTTAATAATATAGTAAATTGCTCAACACCTATATTCTTTAGTAAGTATTCATAAGTTTTTTGAGAACCTGTAAAATCATCATTTTTACGGAATGGCTTAGCATGATGCCAATATATAACATGTTGTAGTGCTTCTTTTTGATGAGGATTTAATCCATCACTTTGACTTTCAAAGATATTAAATAACAGGAGCGAAATCTCGTTATGTCTTGGATGTTTCTCAAATGAAAAGCTACCACCGTCAATGTGTTGACCATCTTCATCTGTGTCTTTTTGCTTTTTTTTCTTTGCCCACTTTTGAAACTCTGGATCTATTTTACCAATATCATGTAAACACCCAGCCAAAAATGCAACATTAGCCAGATTATTATTTTCATCATTATTTACAACGCTTTTGAAAAGTTGTTGCGAGACATAGCCAACCGCAAATAAATGCTCCGCTAACAGCTGTAGCTTAGTATTTGCATAAAATTCATCTTGTTTAGGTTTCATTGTTAATATATCCATAAAAACATCTTTTTTTGTCCAATTTACTGGCACAATTCCCTGACTATTAAATTTACTCCGATTTCCAACTATCCATTGTAATTCACTGCGGGTACGGGTTTTAACACGGTGACAGGCGACCGCAGTATTTTTGGTTGCAGTTTGTCGTAATAATTTTTTAACCGCAAGTAAGCCTTCTTCAGTTATAACTGTTTGCCAAGCATTATCACCAATTCGATTAGCAAATGCATCTAATACGCGTCTAGTACGGGATAATGCTTTTTTCTCACATTGGGAAATAAATGTAATAATCATTATTAATTATCCGTATCATGTGAGTAATTGTGTAGTGCTTTTTCTTTAATCTGATTGAACATAAAGTCAAGAGCTTTATACTCTGTAAACTTTTGTAGAATTTGCTGTCTAAACTCCTGTTCTGTCATCTTCTCATTAGCGCATATAAATGCCCATGGTAATACAATTGCATCTTTTATTAAGTCAGCAACATCAAAAACCAATGCACCACGCCTTGTTTTTCCATGCATAACAGCAAAAGAATGACTAATACCCAAAACCCATAAACTTGTTGCAGCTAAACCATAAGCTAAATAATTACCATGATTGAGAAAGTTATTAGCTAAGTCACCATTATCTGGGTTTCTGACAAAGTCACTCCCTCCACAACGAGTAGCAGCAATTTTATACAATGATTTAGTTGTCGTTGCTTCTGTCAATAATAACTCACCAACAGATTGTATATTGGGTATCTTTTTTGCAAAATTTGCTAGTGTTTTTTCAATATCTATGTCATCAACATAAAAGCCTTCAGACTGTAAATCTTTATCTTTAGTCCAAATAGTACGAATAAACTCAATTCTAGCTAGTTGAAACTGTTTTGCAACTTGTAATCTTTTTTGCTCATCAAACCAAAATGACATCCAACCTTGCATATATTCTGTTGGGCGATATTCACTTTGTGGAGTTAGCCATTCAACTTCGCTACCACTAAATAATGGAGTCCCACCGCCACCGCAAAATCCAACTAAAACACCAGCACTGGCAAGCATTCTCATTGCCGCCTGTGTTATTGAGGTACCTGTTCCAAGCATGATTACGGTAGTATTAGCAATTGGAATATTCCAATATAAATTACTATCTTTTGACTCTGTTAAATAAAGAACTCTCCCATCTTTCTGCATAACACGACAATGTTCAAGATAATAAATATTCGCTCGCTTGGAATGTAAAATAGATTTTAAAGTTGTAGGCGATAGTTGTTCCATCAATGTTTACCTAGATGACAAATCAAATAAATATCGAATAAAAACGATATTAACATGACATTTAAATAAAATTTTTTGTATAAAAATAATACATTATTAGTATAATTTTAACATTAAATACTATAGGTAATGTATATAGATTCACACACCAAATTAAATCGATAAAAAACCATACAGTAAAACAATCTGTATTAACTTGATATTTTTATTGCACCGCAAAATCAAAACCACACACCCGAGTAAATCAATGTGCTATTATTCTACAGTTCAAATTGACATATTAAAAAGGAGCTGTAAAATGTTTGAAAAAGATTTTTCTGCATTGGGTGTTAAAAATCCGTTTCGGCAAAAGTACGATAATTTCATCGGCGGAGCTTGGGTTGCACCAGTTGAAGGTCAGTACTTTGACAACATTTCACCTATTAATGGACAAGTTTTCTGCCAAGTAGCGCGTTCAAGTGCCAAGGATATTGAGCTGGCGACAGAAGCCGCATCAAAAGCCAAAGGTGTGTGGGGCAAGACTTCAGTGCAAGAACGTTCGCGAATTTTAAATAAAATTGCTGATCGTATGGAAGAAAATTTGCAATTATTAGCCGTTGCCGAAACGATTGATAATGGTAAACCATTACGTGAAACTACAGCTGCTGATTTACCGTTAGCGATTGATCATTTCCGCTATTTTGCTAGTTGTATTCGTGCACAGGAAGGAACTCTTGCAGAATTAGATAGTAATACCGTAGCCTATCATTTCCATGAACCTCTTGGGGTAGTTGGACAAATTATTCCGTGGAATTTCCCGTTGCTGATGGCGGCATGGAAACTCGCACCTGCATTAGCCGCTGGTAATTGTGTTGTCCTCAAACCAGCCGAACAAACTCCTGCATCAATCATGGTACTAATGGATTTGGTTGCCGACCTACTTCCTGCTGGGGTATTAAATATTGTCAATGGTTATGGGATTGAAGTTGGCAAACCATTAGTTACTAGTGATAAAATTTCCAAAATTGCTTTTACTGGTTCGACAGCGACAGGACGCTTGGTAATGCAATATGCAACCCAAAACATTATCCCCGTAACACTTGAACTTGGTGGTAAATCCCCAAATATTTTCTGTGCTGATATTATGGATGCAGACGATGCATTTTTTGATAAGGCATTGGAAGGCTTTGCTATGTTTGCCCTCAATCAAGGTGAAGTTTGTACTTGTCCATCACGCGCACTGATCCAAGAATCAATTTATGATCGTTTTATGGAGCGCGCATTGGAGCGTGTAGCTAAAATCAAGCAAGGCAATCCATTAGCCATGGACACCATGATTGGTGCCCAAGCATCAAAACAACAATTAGATAAAATGCTGTCATATCTTGATATAGGTAAACAAGAAGGTGCCGAATGTCTCATTGGTGGATCACGCAATCTTTTGACTGGTGATTTAAGCACTGGTTACTATGTTAATCCAACAGTATTCCGTGGACACAATAAAATGCGGATTTTCCAAGAAGAGATTTTTGGTCCTGTAGTATCGGTAACTACCTTTAAGGATGAAGCTGACGCACTAGAAATTGCCAATGATACTCTGTATGGATTGGGTGCTGGTGTCTGGACGCGCAATATTAACAAAGCCTTCCATCTAGGACGTGGCATTCAAGCTGGGCGGGTGTGGACGAATTGTTATCATGCTTACCCTGCTCATGCTGCATTTGGTGGTTATAAGCAATCAGGTATTGGACGTGAAACCCACAAAATGATGCTAAATCATTATCAACAAACTAAAAATCTCTTAGTTAGTTATGATGAAAATGCGCTAGGTTTCTTCTAATTATAAGGATAATTGATCATGATTAAACGAATCATTGCAACTGAAAAAGCGTTAGCGGTTTTATCGCAGCTACAGGCTAAACATGGTTCGTTGATGGTCTATCAATCTGGTGGGTGCTGCGAAGGTAGTGCCCCACTTTGTCTACCGCAAGGTGAATTATTTATTGGTGATAATGATATCTGCTTAGGTTCGCTGTTGAATCAACAAATACCATTTTATATTGGTAAAGCCCAATTTGAGTATTGGCAATACACACAGCTAATTCTGGATGTAATCGATGGTAATAATGGTACTTTTTCGCTGGAGCAGGCGGATAATCTCTGCTTTGTTACCCGCTCACGCCTATTTACTGATGAAGAATTAACACAATTAGAGCCACTGCAAACCATAATCAGTTAGATTGAGTGTATAACGTCTTATAATTCTCAATTAGACTACGCGCAATACTAATTTCCGCTGGTAGTTTAACTTGGTCTAATTCATAAATTGAATACCACTGGGCATCCGCGAGTTCATTATAATCAATCACTAAATCTCCAGACACATATTCAGCATAGAACCCCATCATCAATGAATTCGGGAATGGCCAATGCTGTGAAGCAAAATAGCGGATATTACCGATAGTTAAACCAGTTTCTTCCATCGCTTCACGTGCCATCGCAGTTTCCAAATTCTCCCCTGGATTCACAAATCCCGCAATACAACTATATGCACCTGTCGGAGAGTTTTTACCTTTAGCAAGTAAGATTTTGTCACCATGATGAATTAATCCAATTACACATGGTGAAATTTTAGGATATGCTACCAAAGCACAGCGCGTACATTGTAAAGCAAATTCATGATTACGCAATTCATGCTCACCACCGCAGCGTCCACAGTAACGGTGAGTTTTTAACCAATAGGTTAAATGATTTGCCAACAATGTAGCTTGAAATAGCTCCACAGGTAAAACATCACCCAACTCACGAATCCGACACTTGGCAATGTCCAATTGATGATTATCAAAATAAATAACACAAGCAGCATCATTAATTGAACCAAAATAATACCCCCCCTCAAGGTTATGCTGGTGTAACTCATGATAACGCGGAATTGTATTATCAATTAAATAGATTTCACCACTATTATTAGTGACAAAAATTAAATCATTCTCTTGTGCCTGATAGGCTTTATGATGCGCAAATGTAAAGCTAGTTTTTTGATTAAATAAGTGCATATGATACTCCAGCTAACTAATTTGGATTTATTGTACCATATTTGGCTAATTAAATATTATTGTTATACACCAAGAGTTAATTTATCCGCTATGAACGCTATTTTTTGTAGCCACGGAAATATACTACCCAATAGGCAACACCAATGAATAAAGCGCCCCCAATAATATTACCTAGTGTAACAGGTAGTAAATTGTGTATTACACCATGAAGATTAATCGTATCTGCCATTTCTGGGGTTAAATGACCAGCGGCAAGCAAGTCAGGTGAATTTTTCGCTAAAAGTGCGGCACTAAAATAAAACATATTCGCAACACAATGCTCATAGCCGCCGAGAATAAATGCCATAATCGCAAACCAAATCACCAAAATTTTACCTGCAATATCGCGCGCAGCAGATGCACCCCATGCCGCACAACAAACTAAAATATTACACATAATTCCGCTACATAAACATTGTATAAATGAATAATTCATTTTTATTTCAGCAAGATGTAAAATATAACCTCCGATGGTATTACTATCATTATGCATGATTCCTGCACCATAAATTAGTGCTGCTATTGAAAGAGCGCCAATTGCATTGGTAAAATAGATTACAATCAAATTAAGGATGTAGATTTTAGTCGTAATTTGTTTTTCTAATCGAGCTTGAATCAGCAAGGTATTACTGGTAAATAATTCTGCCCCACAGATAATGATTAACATCAACCCGATAGGAAAAACTGCCGCATTAACCAATTTGGCGATTCCATAATCACTGATACCATGACTGGCAACTAATGCAGCAAAAGCGCCCAAAGATAGAAATGCACCTGCCATACAACCATTGATTACACTTTGCAGCAAGTATTGCCCTGCACCTTTTTTGACACCAATATGGATCTGTTCATCCAAAATCTCTTTGCCAGCTAAATAATTTTTATTATCCGAACTCATAACCTTAACAACCACAATCAAAAAATATATTGAAACATAATGTTAACATAAATAACCACATTTTAATACACATTACTTAACTAAGTATTACTCTATTGATAATATTCTGGCTATATTCGCAATTTTACGTAGCTAAATTACTACAGTTAAATTTGCAGTTAACCGATAAAATAGTTCGTAAAAGCTAACTAATACCCTAGTAATGATGCGATAAATTTAAAATATGTCATTATTATTTGATTTTAGACTACCATTTTTATCTAAATTAGAGTTATAATACTGGATATTACCGTAAAATTTTTATGGTTTTGAACAAGATAAAAATAATAGTTACGAAGGAATAATCATGCTAAACAACACAGTAATCAATGAGGGTTCTTGGGCTGGTTTTGTCAATGGTGATTGGTGTGATAAAGTTGATGTAGTTGACTTTATCCGTAAAAACGTTACCCCATACCATGGTGACAATAAATTCTTAGCACCAGCAACAGAAAAAACATCTATCCTGTGGGATAAAGTTTCTGAATTAATTAAACAAGAACGAGCAAATGGTGGTGTTCTTGATGCTGATGCCCATACTCCAAGTTCAATTACTGCACATGACGCAGGTTATATTAATCAAGAATTAGAAACTGTAGTTGGTCTACAAACTGATGCCCCATTAAGACGTGCAATCATGCCGTATGGTGGCTTAAAAATGGTTGAAAATGGTCTGAAAGCATATGGCTTTGAATCAGATCCAGAAGTAGCGGAAATCTTTACTAAATATCGTAAAACACACAATCAAGGTGTATTTGATGTTTATACTAAAGAGATGTTAGCTTGCCGTAAATCTGGTGTAATTACTGGTTTACCTGATGCGTATGGTCGTGGTCGTATTATTGGTGACTACCGCCGTGTAGCATTATATGGTGTAGACTATCTAATGGCTGAACGTTTTGAAATTTTCAATTCAAGTGCTGATCTAGCGATGACTGAAGATGTAATTCGTCAACGCGAAGAAACTACAGAACAATATCGTGCTTTGGCTGATTTAAAAACAATGGCAGCTAAATACGGTTTTGATATTAGTAAACCAGCTAGCAATGCACGCGAAGCAATTCAATGGGTATATTTTGCATACCTAGCAGCAATCAAACAACAAAATGGTGCTGCTATGTCTATCGGACGTGTAAGTACATTCTTAGATATTTATTTCGAACGTGATTTACGTAATGGTTTGATTACTGAATCTGAAGTTCAAGAGTTAATGGATCATTTTGTAATGAAATTACGCATGGTACGTTTCTTGCGTACTCCTGAATATGATCAATTATTCTCAGGCGATCCAGTATGGGTAACTGAAGCTATCGGTGGTATGTGTGAAGATGGTCGTACGTTTGTGACCAAAAATAGTTACCGTATGATTCATACTTTGTATAATATCGGTGCTGCTCCTGAACCAAATTTAACTGTATTATGGTCTGAAAGCATGCCTGAGCATTTCAAAACTTTCTGCGCTCAAGCGTCTATTGATACTAGTTCATTACAATATGAAAATGACGACTTAATGCGTCCTAAGTTTGGTGATGATTATGCTATCGCATGTTGTGTATCAGCAATGCGTGTTGGTAAACAAATGCAATTCTTCGGTGCGCGTGCCAATTTAGCTAAAACGTTGTTATACGCTATAAATGGTGGTCGTGATGAAAAATCTGGTGCACAAGTTGCTCCAGCTACTCACGAACAAATCACTGATGAATATTTAGATTACGATAAAGTAATGGCTAAATTTGATCAAATGATGGATTGGTTAGCAAAAGTTTATGTTAATTCATTAAATGTTATCCATTACATGCACGATAAATACAGCTACGAAAGTCTCCAAATGGCATTGCATGATAAAGAAGTTTATCGTACACTTGCTTGTGGTATTGCGGGTTTATCAGTATGTGCGGATTCGTTATCTGCAATTAAATACGCAAAAGTAAAAGCTATCCGTAATGAAGATGGTTTAGTATACGATTACGAAGTTGAAGGAGATTTCCCTCGCTATGGTAATAATGATGATCGTGTAGATATGTTAGCTGCAAACTTGGTAACTACGTTCATGAATAAAGTACGTAAACATCCTACTTACCGTGGTTCAGTACATACACAATCAGTATTAACAATTACATCAAACGTTGTATATGGTAAAAAAACTGGTAATACTCCTGATGGACGTAAAGCTGGTGAACCATTTGCACCTGGAGCTAATCCAATGCATGGTCGTGATACTCGCGGTGCTATTGCGTCATTATCTTCTGTTGCTAAATTACCGTACAATGATGCAGAAGATGGTATTTCTTACACGTTTGCCATTTTACCAAATGCGTTGGGTAAAACAGCTGATATTAAATCAGAAAACTTAGCTGGTTTAATGGATGGTTATTTCAATGATCATGGTCATCACTTAAATATTAATGTATTCAATCGTGAAACATTATTAGATGCAATGGATCATCCAGAGAAATATCCTCAATTAACTATTCGTGTATCTGGTTACGCAGTTAACTTTATTAAATTAACTCGTGAGCAACAATTAGATGTAATCGCTCGTACGATGCATACTAAGTTCTAAGACCGTTCACGTCTTGTAGCAGATAATTGGCAGAATACTTAGTTATTCTGCCATTTTTATAATAATCAAAAATAGGAAAATACATTATGAATGGTTATATACATTCTACCGATACATTTGGTTCCGTTGATGGACCAGGTATTCGCTACATCATTTTTACCTCAGGCTGTTTAATGCGTTGTCAATACTGCCATAATCCAGATACATGGAAATTAAAAGATGGTAAAGAAATGTCAACCGATGAATTAGTTTCGGATATCTTACGTTATCGTAGTTATATGATAGCAACTGGCGGTGGTGTAACTATCAGTGGTGGTGAACCATTACTACAAGCTGACTTTATTTATGAATTAACAACCAAATTACATACTTTTGGTATTAATGTTGCAATTGATACCTGTGGTTTTCCTGATATTGATAATGTACATCATGCGGTGGATGAAGCTGACCTAATTTTATTGGATATCAAATCATTTAATCGTCATACTTTTAAAACCGTAACTGCACAGGAAATTGACAATACATTACGTTTTGCTAAATATCTTGAAGAAAAAAATAAACGCACATGGGTACGTTTTGTCTATGTGCCAGGATTAACTGATAATCATCAAGAAATTGAAGAATTAGCACAATATTTACAAAATATGAAAAATGTTGAATTAGTTGAATTACTGCCATTCCACAAAATGGGTGAGCATAAATGGCAATCACTTGGCTATAACTATCAGTTAAGTGAGACACCAATCCCAACTAAAGAAGAAATTGCTGCTGCACG